>JAYVIN010000061.1:0-34170 GCA_043770135.1 Flavobacterium sp.
TAAAGCAAAAGATGATGCTGCCGCTTTAGACAGAATTAAAAGTATTGTTTCTAAAATTGGAGATTACGATAAAGCGGGTTACAACAGAGAAACGCCAGTAAAACCAGCCTTAGAGCAAAAAGATATTTACGGAATTTTACCAAAATTACGTACCGATCAATATGATATGAATGAAATTATCAAACGTTTGGTGGATAATTCAGAATTTGATGAATACAAAGCGGGTTACGGTCAAACAATTATTACTGGTTATGCCAGAATTGATGGTTGGGCAGTAGGGATTGTAGCGAATCAACGTTTGGTTTCTAAAACTAAAAAAGGAGAAATTCAGTTTGGTGGTGTAATTTATTCTGAAAGCGCCGATAAAGCGACTCGATTTATTGCGAATTGCAACCAAAAGAAAATTCCGTTAGTATTCTTGCAAGACGTAACTGGATTTATGGTAGGATCTAAATCGGAACAGGGCGGAATCATAAAAGATGGTGCAAAGATGGTAAACGCAGTATCCAATTCAGTAGTCCCTAAATTTACTGTAATAATTGGAAACTCATATGGTGCAGGAAACTATGCTATGTGCGGAAAAGCCTATGACCCTAGACTAATTGTGGCTTGGCCAAGTGCAGAACTAGCCGTAATGGGTGGAACTCAAGCTGCAAAAGTGTTAGCTCAAATCGAAGCTTCTTCGCTCAAAGCAAAAGGAGAATTAGTAGATGAAGCTAAAGAACAGGAATTATTCGATATAATAAAAGCCCGTTACGATGCCCAAACCTCTCCATATTATGCTGCAGCCCGACTTTGGACAGATGCTATTATTGACCCATTAGAAACTAGAACTTGGATTTCTATGGGAATTGAAGCAGCAAACCACTCGCCTATCGAAAAGAAATTCAATTTAGGAGTGCTTCAAGTTTAAATATAAAGTAAAAATTCGCATCCATTAATAATAGTATTTAATTTAATTTCAGTAACTTAGTTACTCATTCTAAACTAAATACAATGGAAAACATTAAAAATTTGAATAAGTGGGCCAATGCGCATACTTATTTTTCGGTTGATTTAATCAGAATTGGTCTAGGTGTTTTTTTGTTTATAAAAGGCATCTCTTTTATCACAAACACTCAGTATTTATCAGAATTGTTATCTCCTTTTGATAAATATGGCGGCGGAATGATACTCTTTCATTACATTGCAGCGGCTCACATGGTTGGAGGTTTAATGATTGTAATTGGACTTCTTACACGATGGGCAATTCTTTCGCAATTGCCAATTCTGATTGGTGCTATTGCAATAAATTTCATGGGAGAAATGCATTCTCAAAACTTAGTTTTATCTCTTTTTGTTTTACTTATTTGTGTTCTTTTCCTAATCTACGGAAGTGGTAAAAATTCAGCAGATTATTATTTCAAAATGCAAAATTAACAATTACAGCAAAAAAAAAGAGATGGTTTACTAAATCATCTCTTTTTTTAAATATTAATTTTTGTTAGGCAATTACTTTCAAACTGTCTTTTCTCATGATTTTGCCCGTTACAGTTTCTTTAAACTGAGGGATAAATACAATTTCTTTGGGTTTTTCGTATTTTTTCAGAACACTAAAAATGGATTCATCTATTGCTAAAGGTTCACCTTCGACATAAAGTACTACTTTCTCCCCAAGATTATCATCAGCAACACCAGATACAAAATACCTTCTCGGAATTAATGTAGATAGTTTTTCTTCTATTTGTTCTGGCATTAATTTAACACCACCGCTATTTATCACATTATCATATCTTCCTTCCCATATAAATTGAGTGTCGGATAGGAGTTCTACAATATCATTAGTAACAATTTCTTTACTACTAATTTTTTTGGCTTTTATCACTAAACATTCTCTATCATCAACAGAAACTTTAACGTTAGGCAAAACAGTAAATGCTTCTTCCCCTATTTTCTTAGCCGCAATATGCGTAATGGTTTCGGTCATACCATAGGTTTCGTAAATTTCCATAGGAATTTTTACTAATTCTTGTTCTAATGCTTTGTGTACTTTGACGCCGCCTACGATTAGTTTTTTTATCTTATTTTCTCTCAATTTTTTTAAAGAATTTTTTGCTTGTAACGGAATCATAGCGCAAAAATCAAAGTTTTCATCAAGATTTTTTAATGGATTAGAAGTTGGTTCAACAAATTTCATATCCAATCCTAAAATAAATGATCTAACAAACATCATTTTCCCGGCAACATAATTGGTTGGCAAACAATGTAGCATCGTATTTCCAGGCTCTAAACCAAAGAAATCCCCTGTAGCTAGAGCAGAATCTAACATGGCTTGTTTTTCGATTTTTACAATTTTTGGTGTTCCAGTACTTCCAGAAGTAGCTAATTCGATATACGATTTTTCATCAAACCAATCCAATAAAAAATTACCTACATGTTGCTCAAAAGGAAGTCCTTCCTTTACGAAACAATAAGCAACATAAAACATTTCTTCAAGGTCAATGTGATGTCCGTTTAACTTAAAACGGTTGTGTATATTTTTGTAGGTTAAAGTACTCATCGTGCTATTTATTATTACTATTAGTTTAAATTTAAGGTTGGATTTTACCAGCAAGATTTTCTTTCCAGTTCGTCCATTTGTATTTTTTAACAAATATAAATAAGATAATCGGATACACAATTAGCATCGAAACAATCATTTCAGATAAGATATCAACTGTATCGTTTTCGCTTGAATATCTAAAAACAGCATCGGTTTGAATAGCCGAAAAATCAGAGGTGATTAATAGTGCTGCCATCATATTATTTCCTAAATGAAAACCCAATGCCAATTCAATTCCTTCATCCATTAAGGTCATAATTCCTAGTAAAAGCCCAGTTCCTATATAAAAAACCATAACTCCATAACCCATTTTTTCGACTTCTGGATTTAAAGTATGAAACAACCCAAACACAATGGATGTAAATACTAATGGAAACCATCTGTTCTTTGCAATAATGCCTATTTGTTGCAGTAAATACCCTCTAAATAAATACTCTTCAAAAGCAATTTGAAAAGGAAACAACAAAATACTTATGACAAATAATATAGCGAATGGAATAGGTTTAAAATTCCAAACGATTGTAGAACTATCTATAAAATAAGACACTATAAAACAACCAATATTCAATATAATGATTAACCCAAACGAATAAAATATTCTATTGAAATCAATTTTTTTTCTTGAAGTTGTCAATGACAAAACACTTCTTTTATGTAAAAACCGAACTAAGTAAAATAACAATCCCAGCAAGAAAATAAAAGGCAATAAATTGGTAATTAAAACTTGAGCTTTCGGGAGCTTTGCCATTGATTCATAAGCGTCACTAATCTGTTCTTTAGAAACAAAAAAGTACATCGTGAAATTGGCAATAAATATTCCGGTGGCAAGGAAGCTAGTTAATAAAAGCCGCCACAATTCATTTTTACCTTTATAAGCTTGATTGATGAACATTTATTTTGTAATTAAATAGATGGTTTATTCTCTTAAATATTGCATAATTACAACTAGATTTTGAAAAATAAAAACTAAAAAAGCTGTATTCACTATTCGTAAATACAGCCTTTATATAAATTTCTTAATCAAACTATTTTGATTCTTGTTTTTTTGCTTTTCTTTCTTTAAATTTTTCTAAGGCAGTTCCTCCTAACCAATAGGAAACAAAACCAACCAAGAAAAACATCAACCAAAAACCTATTGTCAAAACAGTCAAGAAAAGTAAAAAGCCTAAATATTGTGCGAAAGTAAACATTGTTTCCAGAATTTTAAATATGTTACAAATGTAGGTTTAATATTTTTTTTTAGCAATAAATATTTTATAATATTTTTACGGTTGACTATAATTTGTATTTTGATGATAATTTAACCAACCGTTTAAATACTCAATCTAAACTCTTCGATAACTGGATTTGCTTTGGCAAAATCAGTTTCTTGAATAAACACTTCGACTGCTTGTCCTAAATCGCCAAAACCACCCAATCTTGCGGACTGAATATTGTTTTTTATAACTGTATTTACTCCAGTTTCTTCAATTTTTTCCTGCAATGCCAAAGCTAAAATCTCACTTCCCGAAAACACTTTCATTAATCCCATAATACTGTTTTTTATTTATTGTTTATAGTTTGTTGTTGAAAATCGATTATTCTAATTCTTGGTTTTCGTCTTCGTCCTCTTCATCCTCCTCAAAATCAAATTCAAAAGGTTCGACTAACATTTTTTCGATTAAAATTTCTATACGTTCTGAAAAAACATCCGAGAAAACAATACGCTGAGTTTTGCTAATACTATTTGAAATCCTCATGATTTTTGTTTCGTGACGCAGTTTCAAAATAGGATCGGCATCATCAAGAATAAACATCTTCAATCTGTTTATATTATAGCCTGCCGTTGAAAACATATCATTCAATTTGTTGGGTGTGCCTATCAAAACATCGATTCCAGTAGAAATATAGTTTTTGTCATAATCCATGTCGCCTTTATCATGAACGCCAAAAATTTCCAATCCAGAATTTTTTCCGTATTTTTCAAATAGCGCCACCATCTCTAAAACTTTGACTTTGTCTTCTACAATAATCAAAGCTCGTGGCGATTCTTCATTTGATCCCGACAATTTCTGAATCACATTAAGTACAATTGTTGTCGATTTTCCGCTTCCCTTTGGAGCAATAATAATACAATCAGCACCACTTTTGAATGTTGAAAATGTTTCTTCTTGCATTTCATTGGCTTTGGTCAAACCGTTATTAATGAGAGCTTCTTGAAGATTTTCGTTTATTTTTTTTAGTTTCATAGTGTCATTTTAGATTTTAGATTTAGGATTTTAGATTTAAAAACCTAAAGAATCTAGAACTTTTATTTTTTATTCATTGCTTTTTTAATTTCCTCACCATGGCGGGGTTAGGGGGCTTTTATTTACTGGCAAATAATTGCACATCGTTTTCCGAGATTTCGTTTCCACCCAGAATTATCAATCGCTCTACCACATTTCGCAATTCACGAATATTCCCTGTCCAATCGTATTCTTGTAACAATTTAATCGCTTCTTTCGAGAATTGTTTCACTGAATTTCCTTGTTCCGAGGCAATTTTATCGGCAAAATACGAAATCAATAATTGTATATCATCTCTCCTATCGTTCAACGAAGGAACTTTTATTAAGATAACCGCCAATCGATGGTACAAATCTTCCCGAAAACGCCCTTCGGCAATCTCTTTTTTCAAATCCTTGTTGGTTGCTGCAATAACGCGAACATCGACTTTGATGTCTTTGTCTGCTCCTACTCTAGTAATCATATTTTCTTGCAAAGCCCGTAAAACTTTGGCCTGAGCCGAAAGACTCATGTCGCCAATTTCGTCCAAAAAAATAGTGCCTTTATCGGCTGCTTCAAATTTTCCCGCTCTGTCTTTTATCGCCGATGTAAAAGCCCCTTTTACATGACCAAACAATTCGCTTTCGATTAATTCACTGGGAATTGCAGCGCAATTTACTTCAATTAGCGGAAAATTGGCTCTCTGACTTTGTTCATGTAATTGATGCGCAACCAATTCTTTTCCTGTTCCGTTTGGACCTGTTATGAGAACTCTAGCTTCGGTTTGAGCCACTTTTTCGATCATCAATTTAATGTGATTGATAGGTTCACTCTCGCCTATCATCTCGTAATTTTTACTGACTTTTTTCTTTAGAATTTTATTTTCGACCACCAGTTTTTTACGATCTAATGCATTTCGAACCGTATTCAACAATCGGTTTAAATCAGGCGGTTTCGATATGTAATCAAAAGCCCCCAAACGCATAGTTTGTATGGCGGTTTCCATATCGCCATGCCCAGAAATCATAACCATTGGTATTTCTGGCTTTATTTTTTTGACTGCTTCTAACACTTCTACTCCATCCATTTTTGGCATTTTTATATCGCACAAAACGAGGTCGTAGTCGTTGTTTTTTATTTTTTCTAAACCTTGAATTCCGTCTTCGGCATCTTCTACAATATAACTATCGTTTTCTTCCGATAGTATTTTAGTCAATACTCTTCGGATGGCTGCTTCGTCTTCTATGATTAGTATTTTACTCATTTCTTGTTGTGGATTCGGTTATTTGTTTAATCGTTGAATCGAATATACGACTCAACAAATAAACGGTTAAATATCAATACTTAAGCCATTTATATAATTCTTTCCAGGTCGGTTTTTTGCCATACATTAATATTCCAACTCGATATATTTTTGCGGCAAACCAAACTACAAAAAAGAAAGTTACAAAAAGTGTTGTAATAGAAAGTGCCAATTGCCACCAAGGTACACCAAAAGGAATTCGCATCATCATGACTATGGGCGACGTTAGCGGAATCATCGAAAAAACGACTGCAATTGTTCCGTGAGGATCATTAATTACCGTAAAAAAACCAATGTAAACTGCCAATATTAAAGGTGTGATTATTGGTAATAAAAATTGCTGAGAGTCAGTTTCACTATCAACAGCAGCTCCAATCGAAGCATAAAAAGAACTGTACAAAAAGTAACCTCCAATAAAATAAACTACAAAACTTATTAGAATTGTTGCAATGGGCAAATTCCATAATTCTGTAATATACAATTGAGCTGTGCCCATCATTTCTTGTTGCGCATTATCCAAAAGTACAGGCGGTATTCTTGAAGTTGGACTGGCATCTACACCAAAAAAAACGGAGGCTACAACCATTAATAGCAATCCTATAGTAGCCCAAATAGTAAATTGCAAAATTCCCGCCAATGACGTTCCTATAATTTTGCCCATCATCAACTGGAATGGTTTTACCGATGAAATAATTATTTCGACAATACGATTTGTTTTTTCTTCGATAACACTGCGCATGACCATATTGCCATAAATAATAATAAACATCATAATCAGATAACCAAAAACGCCTCCGATAGCTACCTTAATTTCGTTGAGCCCTTTTACACTTTCTTCGCCCGAAGCTTTAGAAAGTTTGATATTTACCTGAGCTTGGGCATTATTTATTGCCAAAGTATCCAGATTTGCTTTTTCAAAGTTGTCCTTGGTTAGTTTTGAAGCAATTGTTTTTTGTGTATTTTCGATAAAAGTAATACTCGGACTTTCGTTCGAAATAAACTGAATGTTATTTTCTAAGTCTTTGTTGTTTTCTGTTTTAGGTATATAAAGCAATCCTTCATAACCTTCATTTGCAATACTATCTTTCAGAAATTTTATATCTATAGATGACAAATCCGAATACTCATATTCGGCATCTTTGCTATTTTGTAATTTAAACGCATTTACAAACAAACCCGATTCGTCATGAATCGCGACTTTCCTAGTATCTGCTTTCATTGAGCTTAAATACCCAACCAATCCAGCTATTCCAACAAATAAAAGTGGACTCAAAAAAGTCATCACAATAAAAGACTTGTTGCGCACTTTGGCTATGAATTCTCTCTTGATTATTAGTGATATGATGCTCATATTAGCCCCCTAGCCCCCGAAGGGGGAATTCCTATTGGGGTAAATAGGGTTTAAAATAATTATATTTCTTAGTTTCTGTTTTTGGCAACTCCCCCTTCGGGGGTTGGGGGGCTTACTGTTTGAATAAAAATATCGGATACACTTGGAATTTTTTCTACAAAGTGAGTGACTTGTCCTCTCGGTGTCAGAATATGCAGTAATTCGTTTGGAGTCGAATTCCCCAGTTGAATTTCGAGTTTTAATTCATTATTAAGCGATTTAAAATTGGTTTGCCCTACCGTAAATTTTTGAGTAATATCATACATCAATCCTTCTACATTGTCGGATAAAATTCCTACTTCGAAACTATTGGTTCTAAAATTTCGTTTCACATCGTCTAGTTTTCCTTCGATAAGTTTGTTCGATTTATGAATTAAGGCAATGTGATCGCACAATTCTTCTACACTCTCCATCCTGTGAGTAGAAAAAATGATTGTTGACCCTTTTTTTTGCAATTCAAGAATTTCGTTTTTGATAATATTGGCATTTACGGGGTCGAAACCCGAAAAAGGTTCGTCAAAAACGAGTAATTTGGGTTGATGCAAAACACATACTACAAACTGAACTTTTTGAGCCATTCCCTTTGATAATTCCTCAATTTTTTTGTTCCACCAGCCTTGAATTTCCAGTTTTTCGAACCAATAATCCAATTGTTTTTTGGCTTCGGCTTTAGACAGCCCTTTCAATTGTGCCAAATACAAGCACTGCTCCCCTACTTTCATACTTTTGTACAAGCCTCGTTCCTCAGGTAAATACCCCATGTATTGTACGTGGTTTGGACTGAGTTTTTCGCCATCAAAAATCACTTCGCCACTATCAGGCATAGTAATTTGATTGATAATCCGAATTAACGATGTTTTGCCTGCGCCATTTGGACCTAAAAGCCCATAAATACTGCCTTTTGGAATCGAAAGTGAAACCGCATTTAGAGCAACATAATCGCCGTATTTTTTGACTACATCTTTTACTTCAAGTAGTGAACTCATGCTTTTTTTTTGGTTTATTTCTACTTATTTGACCTTAATATTTAATGTTTGTAAAAATAATTAAATCGAAATAATAAGCTGTTAAATAAAAATAAAAAATCCCATTCTTGATTTCAACAAAAATGGGATGATTTTATGTAGATTACAAATTACGAAAACATATCTTTTACCTTTTCGAAAAAGGACTTATCACTTTTTTCTGGATTGGGTATAAAATTCTCGTCATTTATATTTTTTTCGAAAAATTGTTTTTGATCTTTGTCAAGTGTTTTTGGTGTCCAAACATTAACATGCACTAATAAATCGCCAGTTCCATAACCGTTAATACTTGGTATTCCTTTGCCTTTAAGTCTTAGAATTTTACCAGATTGAATTCCTTCTTCGAGTTTTATTCTCACTTTTCCGTTGATGGCTTCGATATCTTTTGAAATTCCTAGAACCGCTTCGGCAAAACTGATGTACAAATCATAATGCAAATTTTCGCCTTCTCTTTTCAAAAACTCATGTTCTATTTCTTCGATAGCAACAATTAAATCCCCTGGCACACTATTTCCCGGAGCATCATTTCCTTTATTAGAAACCTTAAGTTGCATGCCATCTACTACGCCAGCTGGAATTTTGATAGACACCGTTTCGTCTTCCAAAATCATTCCTTGTGCATCAGCTTCGGATGGTTTTTTATCTAAAATTTGTCCTGAGCCACCGCATGTTGGACAAGTAGACGCCGATTGCATTCTTCCCAAAATAGTGTTGGTTACTCGCATCACTTGCCCTTGACCGTTACAGGTTGAGCAGGTTTTATAGGAAACACCTTGAGCTTGAACTTTTCGTTTTACCTTAACTTTTTTCTCAACACCATTAGCAATTTCTTCAAGTGTAAGTTTAACTTTTATACGAAGATTACTTCCTTTTACACGGCGAGATCCTCCGCCACCGCCAAATCCGCCGCCGCCGCCAAAGGCGCTACCAAAAATATCTCCAAATTGACTGAAAATATCATCCATGTTCATTCCGCCATGACCACCACCGCCATAACCTCCTGAATTATCAAAAGCTTGATGACCATATTGATCGTATTTGGCTTTTTTATTTGGATCACTTAATACTTCATAAGCTTCGGCAGCCAATTTAAATTTTTCTTCCGCAGCAGAGTCGCCTGGATTTTTGTCGGGATGAAATTCAAGCGCTTTTTTTCTGTACGCTTTTTTAATTTCGGCAGCATCGGCATTTTTGGTAATACCTAAAATTTCGTAAAAATCTTTTTTCATTTTTAATTTTTGTGTGATTTAGATACAATAAAAAAAGTATCTAATTATTGAGAGACGCAATAAATAAAGTCTCTACTGACCGATAACTACTTTTGGAAAACGTATAATTTTATCCCCCAATTTGTATCCTTTTTCCAGTACATCAACAATTTTTCCTTTCATTTTTGGCATCGGAATTTGAGTAATAGCTTCAGCAAAATCGGCATCAAAGGCATCACCTGCTTTTACCTCAACTTCTTCTAAACCTTTGGAAACTAATGTTGATTTTAATTTATCAAAAATAAGCTCCACTCCTTTTGACAATAGTTCGTCTTCGGATTTATTAATTTCTACCATCGCTCTATCAAAATCATCCAATACAGGAAGCAATGCAAGTAATACTTCTTGATTTGCTGTTTTAAACAATTCGATACGCTCTTTGGTAGTTCTTCGTTTGTAATTTTCAAATTCGGCAAACAAACGTAAAAACTTATCTTTCTCAGAAGCTAAATCTTGGGATAACTGCTCTTCTTTAGAGATCTCTTCCACTCTTTCTTCGATTTTTGAATCTAAATCATCGGAGTTATTTTCAGTATTTTCAATTGCAGTTTGATCCACAATTTCGTCATTTAGCGTATTTTCTGTTGTAGTGCTCATATCTTTTTTAAAAAAATTGGTAAACTTCATTTTGTTTTTCTTTAATGACAAAAGTACTGCCAAATCTTTAATTTTGTCAAATTGTCACTTAATTAAAAATGAAAAATAGTGCCTTTCGAAAAAACAACAAAAAAACATCTTAAGTATATTAAAATTTTAATATAATTTTAAGACTATCATAATATAGTTTCAATAGATTTGTATTGATTATATTCTAGATTACAATTTTAAAAAATACCTTAAGGTTAGCGTCTAGCTTCTAAATAATTATTAATTCACTTTACCTGATATTAAAAAAAGCTTCGATTTTAATCGAGGCTTTTTTTGTGGGTAATCATTCTATAATTTAAATAGGCTTTTACAACAAAAAAACTGTTTTTACTTGGTCATTTTCAAATGCTTTACAGTAAGATTGACAATTAATTTTTGAGTTAAATAGTTTATTTTTTATTTGGTATTTTTAAATAGTACTTTTGCAAACTATTTAAACAAAATATGGCTTTTTTAGAAGAAATACAAAGAAGGAGAACTTTCGGAATTATATCACATCCTGATGCTGGAAAAACAACACTTACCGAAAAATTATTACTGTTTGGTGGAGCGATTCAAGAGGCAGGTGCTGTAAAGAACAATAAAATAAAGAAAGGGGCAACGAGTGATTTCATGGAAATCGAGCGTCAAAGGGGGATTTCGGTTTCAACTTCAGTTTTGGCCTTTCTTTATAATGACAAAAAAATAAACATTCTGGACACTCCCGGTCACAAGGATTTTGCCGAAGATACTTTTAGAACGCTAACTGCTGTCGATAGCGTAATTGTGGTTATTGATGTTGCAAAAGGAGTCGAGGAACAAACAGAAAAGTTGGTTGCGGTATGCAGAATGCGAAAAATTCCGATAATCGTTTTTATAAACAAACTAGATCGTGAAGGAAAAGATGCCTTTGATTTGATGGATGAAGTGGAACAAAAACTAGGTTTGGCTGTTACTCCGTTGAGTTTTCCTATCGGTATGGGTTATGATTTTAAAGGCATTTACAACTTATGGGAGCAAAACATCAATATGTTTAGTGGCGATAGTCGAAAAAATATCGAGGAAACCATTGCTTTTTCGGATGTTAAAAATCCTGAATTAGAAAAAATAATTGGTCAAAAACCTGCCGAAAAATTACGTGAAGAACTAGAATTAATTGACGAAGTGTATCCCAAATTTGACCGTCAAGCGTATTTGGACGGAAAACTACAACCTGTTTTTTTTGGTTCAGCATTGAATAATTTTGGGGTTCGTGAACTCTTGGATTGTTTTGTGGAAATTGCTCCATCGCCAAGACCAAAAGATTCTGAAACAAGATTAGTTGACCCAAAAGAAGAAAAAATGTCAGGATTTGTTTTTAAAATCCATGCCAATATGGATCCTAAACACCGTGACCGTTTAGCATTCATCAAAATTGTTTCTGGTACTTTCGAAAGAAACAAACCGTATTATCATGTTCGCCAGAAAAAAAACTTGAAATTTTCGAGTCCAAATGCTTTTTTTGCTGAGAAAAAAGAAATCGTAGACATTTCTTATCCCGGTGATATTGTAGGATTGCATGATACTGGAAATTTTAAAATTGGAGATACCTTGACCGAGGGTGAATTGATGAGTTTCAAAGGAATTCCCAGTTTTTCGCCAGAACATTTTAGATACATCAACAATGCCGACCCAATGAAAGCCAAACAGCTGGACAAAGGAATTGACCAATTGATGGACGAAGGAGTAGCACAATTATTTACGCTTGAAATGAATAATCGTAAAATCATTGGAACGGTTGGTGCGCTACAATATGAAGTAATACAATACAGATTGGAACACGAGTACGGTGCAAAATGTACGTATGAAAACTTCCCCGTGCATAAAGCCTGTTGGGTAAAACCAAAAGACCCTAAAAGTGAAGAGTTTAAAGAGTTTAGAAGAATAAAACAGAAATTCCTTGCACACGATAAATACGGACAATTAGTATTTCTTGCGGATTCTGATTTCACAATACAAATGACACAAAGCAAATACCCAAATGTTCAATTGTTCTTCACTTCTGAATTTGAGTAATTATTCTAAACTACTAGCAACTTACTACGAAGAAAACTAGGGATACTTTTGTGCTAACAGAATCTAATTTATCTCTATTTGCTTTAAGTATTCTACCGATTTTCAGTTCTTTAATCATTTTTATTTAAAAAAATAATTAAAATACGTATCTAAATAAGTAAAAATACTTATATTTGCTACTTAGTACTTAATTATCAAATTATGATTCAAGTTGTAGTAGTTGGAAACGGAATGGTAGGATACAAATTTTGCGAAAAATTCATCTCAAAATCTGGTCACGAAAATTATAAAATTACAGTTTTTGGAGAAGAACCCAGAAGAGCCTATGATCGTGTTCATTTAAGTGAATACTTTGGTGGCAAGTCTGCGGATGATTTATCGATGAGCACATTATCTTGGTATGAAGAAAACAATATTACGCTCAACACTTCGGAATTGGTAGTAGGCTTAAACAAAGAAAACAAAACCATCACAACTCATTTAGGCAATACACTTTCGTACGACTACTTAGTTTTAGCCACAGGTTCTTCGGCATTTGTTCCCCCAATAAAAGGCTCTGAAAAAGAAGGTGTTTTTGTGTACAGAACTATCGAAGATTTGGATGCAATGATGTCCTACGCTAAGAAAATTAAAAAAAATGGAGCAACCGAAGCTGCAGTTTTAGGTGGTGGATTACTGGGTCTTGAAGCCGCAAACGCAGTTTTAGGAATGGGATTAAACGCTCATGTTGTAGAATTTGCCCCCAAACTGATGCCGAGACAACTAGACCAAGCTGCTAGTAATATGTTGCAATCCAAAATTGAAGAACTTAATATTGGTATACACCTTAACAAAGCTACTCAATATATAGATGGAGATAAGGCTATTACAGGAATGATGTTTGCCAACGATGAATTATTAAAAGTAGATATGCTCGTAATTTCGGCAGGAATAAAACCCCGCGACGAACTAGGAAGAGTTGGTGGTCTTGAAGTGGGAGAACGTGGCGGAATTGTTGTAAACAATAGAATGCAAACTTCGGATTCTCATATTTATGCCATTGGAGAAGTGGCACTTTATAATAGTATGATTTACGGTTTGGTAGCACCCGGTTATGAAATGGCCGATGTAGCTGCTGAGCAAATTTTGAATAATGACAAAACGATGCGCGAAACAATAGATATGTCGACCCAATTAAAATTAATTGGCGTTGAAGTAGCGAGTTTTGGCGATCCTTTTATCGAAAATAAAGCGGTAACCGCGATTGTTTATGAAAATAAATTCAGCGGAATATACAAAAGAATCAATGTTACCAAGGACGGAAAAACACTTTTGGGAGGAATCCTTGTAGGCGATTCTAGCGACTATAATTCACTGTTCCAAATTTATAGCAACGCAATGGCTTTGCCAAAAAATCCCGAGGATTTAATTTTAGGTTCACGTGGTGGAGAATCAATCACTTTGGGAGCAAATGATTTGCCTGATTCGGCGGTAATTTGCTCTTGCGAGAATATTACAAAAGGAGCTTTGTGTTGTTCGATAACAGACGGAACTTGCGAAACTTACTCTGATGTGGTAAAATTGACCAAAGCAACTACAGGTTGTGGCGGTTGTAAACCAATGGTGGTTGATATTGTAAAAGCGACCCAGAAATCTCTTGGAAAAGAAGTCAAAGATGTGGTTTGTGAGCATTTTGCCTACAACCGACAAGAACTATTTGACATTATAAAAATAAATAAATTCACCAATCACAACGAAGTATTGGGTGTAATTGGAAAAGGCGATGGCTGCGAAGTGTGTAAACCAGTTTTATCATCTATATTTTCGAGTATTTATAATGATACTGCAAATAAACACGTAACTGCACAAGATTCCAACGATAGATTTCTAGCCAATATTCAGCGAAACGGAACCTATTCTGTTGTGCCGAGAATGGCGGGTGGAGAAGTTACAGCCGAAAAATTAATAGTTGTAGGCGAAGTAGCTAAAAAATACAATTTGTACACCAAAATAACCGGGGCGCAAAGAGTCGATTTATTTGGTGCCGAATTGAATGACTTACCTGCGATTTGGAAAACCCTTATCGACAATGGATTCGAAAGTGGTCACGCCTACGGAAAATCATTAAGAGCGGTAAAAAGTTGTGTCGGAAACGCTTGGTGTCGCTACGGAATGGACGATAGCACCACGTTTGCCATCGAACTCGAAGACCGATACAAAGGGATTCGTTCTCCTCACAAATTAAAAGGAGGAGTTTCGGCTTGTATTCGAGAATGTGCAGAGGCTCGAGGAAAAGATTTTGGGGTTATCGCTGTTGAAGGAGGTTGGAATTTATATATTGCTGGTAACGGAGGAGCCAATCCGAAACACGCCGTTTTATTGGCAGAACAAATCGACAAGGAAACGGTTTTCAAATATATGGATCGCTATCTAATGTTTTATATCCGCACCGCTGGCCCATTAGTAAGAACATCGACTTGGTTAGAAAAATTAGATGGCGGATTGGAGTATCTTAAAGAGGTAATCATAAATGATAGCCTTGGAATAGTTCAAACTTTGGAAGAAGAAATGCAAGGCTTGGTAGATACATTTGAATGCGAATGGAAACAAGCGATTGAAGATCCTGAAATGATGAAACGTTTTGGCCATTTTAGTAATTCAGACGAAAGAGATGATACCCTTGAATATTTACCGCTAAGAGAACAAAAAATGCCGAGGCTTTGGTAAAGCCCAACCCTTCCAAAGGGAGGACTTTAAAAATAAAGAATCAATAGTAATAAATAACCTGTTTTGCTCCCTCCCTTTGGGAGGGTTGGGGTGGGCTTAATGTAAATTTTCATGGAAGAAATACTAAATCAATACGAAACTGTACAATTAGAAGAGGTGAAAGTTTGGTTCTATGCCGGAAAAACATCTGATTTTCCTAGTGATGGCGGAAATTGTATCAAATACAAAAACAAGCAAATAGCGGTTATACAATTTAATCGTAGAAACGAATGGTATGCTTGTCAGAATTTATGTCCTCATAAAATGGAAATGGTTTTGTCCAGAGGAATGATTGGTTCAATGGATGATATTCCTAAAATTGCTTGTCCATTGCACAAAAAAACATTTTCGCTTGTAGATGGTTCCAATTTGAGTGGCGATGATTTAAAAATCGCAACCTATCCAGTAAAAATTGAGGGTGATGAAGTATTCATTGGCTTTTTAGAATAATTATGTATATTTGAAAATATTCTTTTTCAAATGACAACACCGTTCCAGAAAGCAATGGCATCGATAGATGCAGAAAATGCGCAAGATCCAAACCTAGAAATATACCAATCAGAATCTTTTCCTAAGGAGTTATTGTACTCTAATAGAATGTACGAAAAGCTGATGGATTTTTATCCTAATGCTTCCGAACAACTTCAATTAGCGGCAAAAGCACAACACATTTGCCGTTGGAAAATAACTCGAGAATCCTACCCTATGGATCGCATAGGTTATTTAAAATGGCGTGAGGATTTGAAAAAATTTCATGCAAAAACTACTGCTTCAATTTTAGAAAAAGAAGGCTATTCCGAGGAATTTATAGCTCGTGTTTCGTTCCTTATAGAAAAAAAATCACTTAAAAAAGATGTTGAAACTCAACTTCTTGAAGATGTTATTTGCTTGGTGTTTTTAGAATTTTATCTGGAAGACTTTGTTCAAAAGCACGATAAAGAAAAACTGAAAAACATCATCTTGAAAACTTGGAATAAGATGTCTGAAAAAGGACACCGAGAAGCATTGAAAATCAAGTATAGTAACGAAAATCTTGAGTTAATCAAAGAATCACTTGGTTTATAAATCCGTATTATTATGGAAAATAATGACAACTCGGCTGTTGAGAAAGTTTCTTTCAAAAATCTTAGACGACTCTATATTTTTGCTTTATTAACTATAGCCGTAACGGTTTTGTTAAGCCAACTCATTATACAATACAATCTTAATAGTCAATTGAGTGATTCTAGAATAATTAATTCTTCTGGTAAACAAAGATTTCTAAGCCAGAAATTAACAAAAGAAATTCTGATATTAAATTTTGTAACCAAAACTAAAGATAATAATGCACAAATTAATAAAATTAACAAGATAATTAAACTTTGGAAATCCAACCAATACGCATTAAAAAATGGAAACGATAGTCTTGGTTTTCCAAAAGAAAAAAGCAAAGAAATTTCAAATTTATACAAGTCAATCAATCCTAATTTTAATACCATTTTAAAAGTTGCTACTTCATTTTTGAATAATAAAAAAATGAATACAAACGACAAGGAGAATCAAGAATTGGTTCATACTATTATAGTGAATTCAGCTATTTTTCTGGATAAAATGGATGAAATTGTTGGACAGTATGACAAAGAAGCGCTCCAAAAAGTGAGATTGCAAAGTAGAACTGAATATGCAATTTTATTTTTTACAATGCTAGTTTTGTTGTTAGAATTTATTTTTATTTTCAAACCCACCAACAAAAAAGTAGAGCAACTCATATCGAAGCTTTTGGCATCGGAGAAAAAAGCATTGAAACTAGCTCGTGATACCGAAACGATTAGTGAAATAAAAGAAAATTCAGTAAAAGAACTAAAGTCACTCAATTATGCCATGGAAAACACTTTGCTTTATTGCAGAGTTGCTCCAGATGGTTCTTTGATTCACATAGGAGAAAAATTTTCTAAACTACTACAATACAACCCTTTCGTTTCGGTTAAAACATTTTCGCATGCCTTAACACCTATTGAAAAAGAACAGGAAATACTAGAACGAATTTTTCTTGAAAAACAACGAATGGGTTGGCAAGGAGAAATTAATATTACTGATAGAAATGGAGAATCAATTTGGCTAGACATGTCGATAGTTCCCGTAACCATAAAAAAAGAAGAGTCCGAATTGTTAATTATTTGTTTTGATATCACGGAACGAAAAAATGCCGAGAAAGAAGTTGAACGATTGAATATTGAAAATATCGATGATAAAATCAACCAACAAAAAGTAATTTCGAGTAAGATTGTCGAAAATCAAGAAAACGAACAAAACCGAATTGCCAAAGAAATTCATGATGGCATTGGTCAAATGCTAACTGGATTGAAATTCAGTCTCGAAAGTATCAATATAGAGGACAAAGAAAAATCAGCACAGAAAATCGACTATCTAAAAATATTGACTTTAGATATTATAAAGGGAGTTCGAACAGCTACTTTCAACCTCATGCCGCCTGAATTGAGTGATCATGGAATTGTTTCTGCTTTGGCAAAACTAGCCCAAGAATTATCAAAATTAACGGGTAAAAATGTACTTTTTTACAACAAAACCGATTTTGATATCCGATTGGATTCTCTGATAGAAATAAACATTTATCGATTGACACAAGAAGCTATCAATAACGCCATAAAATATGCCAATTCTACTCATATCATAGTGCAACTTTCGCATAGTAATAATCTGTTAAGCATCACCATAGATGATAACGGAAAAGGATTTGATATTAGTGCTGCAGAAAAAAAGAGAAACAGCGAATCGGGTATGGGTTTACTCTTCATGAAAGAAAGAATTCAATACATCAACGGAAGGGTTTTTATCAATTCTATTTTAGACGAAGGTACCCGCGTTACTTTCAATATTCCCATTTAAAAATTTAATTGCAATTATAATTAAATTACGTATATTAGCTTTGTTATTAGGTTTATTTACGTAATCGAATAAAATAAAATTAAGTAAAATGATGAGTACTACCATTCGTGTTGTTCTAGCAGATGATCATGTATTTGTAAGAGATGGCATCAAATCTTTATTAGAAAATGAAGTTAACATAGAAGTTGTTGGCGAGGCTACTGACGGCGTTGAAGCGCTAAAAATAATTGAATCTTTGAATCCTGACTTGCTCATTTTAGACATCCGCATGCCTAATTTAACAGGTATCGAAGTGGTAGAAAGCCTAAGAAGTCACA
This sequence comes from Flavobacterium sp., assembly GCA_043770135.1. GTDB lineage: Bacteria > Bacteroidota > Bacteroidia > Flavobacteriales > Flavobacteriaceae > Flavobacterium. Next base: position 18,444 of record JAYVIN010000061.1, read on the forward strand.
ATAAATCACTGAAGATTGTAATGCTTTCGATGCATGAATCTGAAGAATACGTATTAAAATCAATTAAAGCAGGTGCCGACGGATACTTACTAAAAGGCTCTAGCAAAGAAGAATTTCTTAAAGCAATTCATACTGTGGCGAATGGTGGAAAATACTTTAGCGGCGACATTTCATCGATATTAATTAGCCAACTAAGTAATCCGAATGCAGTCATTGAACCCAAGAAAAACCTAGAAGAAGAATTGTTAATTACCAAAAGAGAAAAAGAAATACTAACACTTTTATTAGCAGGAAAAGGGAATAAAGAAATTGCAGACACCTTAGATATTAGTAAAAGAACAGCAGAAGTACATCGCTTTAACTTAATGAAAAAATTAAAAGTTAAAAACTTGATGGAACTCTCTAATAAAGCAACGGAATTTTCATTGCTTTAACATTATACCCAAAATAACATTTTAGTTTTGTAGATTATAATATACGTTATTGAAAAAATACTTACGTATAAATACTTATTTTTTAGCGAAAACTGCGTTTTAGCAGTTTTTAATCCAATAAAAGCGATTATTTTTGCCCTGTTAACTACGTAAAATACTTAAAAAAAAGTGTTTTTCTTAGCTATTAAATAGTTCAAAAACAATTAATTTAAAAAAAATGAGTTCAATTTCAACAAATCAACCGCTTACTAGTTTTAACATTTTTAAAGGAAAGGGCGTTCAAATGCGTACTTTCCACATTACTTGGTTAACCTTTTTCTTTTGCTTTTTTGCTTGGTTTGGTATGGCATCCTTAATGCCAATTGCCAAAGAACAGCTTAATCTAACTAAAGATCAGTTAGGTAATATTCAAATTGCCTCTGTTTCTGCAACCATTATTGCTAGGTTGTTAATAGGTAGATTTGTAGATAAATTTGGCCCAAGATTAGTTTATACTTGGTTATTGGTAATTTGTTCGATACCCGTTTTATTAATTGGAACATCCCAATCGTATGAAAGTTTTTTGCTTTTTAGATTAGCCATCGGAGTTGTTGGTGCTTCTTTTGTAATAACACAATTTCACACTTCGGTTATGTTTGCTCCATCAATTAAGGGAACTGCAAATGCTACAGCAGGAGGTTTCGGAAATGCTGGTGCTGGATTAGCCAATATTACAATGCCACTTATTGCAGCTGGATTTGTAGGACTGGGAGTTTGTACTCATGAAGATAGCTGGAGATACGCTATGATAGTGCCTGGAATCTTGTTATTGGTTTTTGCTTTTTTATATTTGAGGTTTACCAAAGATTTGCCAAATGGTAATTATAAAGAACTTGGCATTACCGATAATAACAAAGAAAATACATTCATGTTAGCTGTTAAAGATTATCGTACTTGGGTTTTAACAATTGCTTATGCCGCTTGTTTTGGTGTTGAGATCACCATTGATAACTTTGCTCCCATTTATTTTACAGACACTTTTGGCGCAAGCCTAAAAACCGCAGGTATTTGTGCAGGTATTTTTGGTATGATTAATATTTTCGCAAGACCATTAGGAGGAATAGTTGCCGACAAAGTTGGAAAAATATATGGTTTCTCAGGTAAAAATTTATTGCTTGCATTATTACTAATTCTCGAGGGTGTTGGAATTATTTTCTTTGGATTAACGGACCAATTAGGCGTTGCTATCTTCTTAATGTTTTTGTTCGGAATGAGTTTAAAAATGGCAAACGGAGCTACCTACAGCCTTGTTCCGTTCATAAACCCAAAAGCAATTGGCAGTGTTGCAGGAATAGTGGGAGCAGGCGGAAACATTGGAGCCATGTTAATCGCTTTCTTATTCAAAGCAAAAGCAGTTAAGCTAACCAAAGACGTGATTGATGAATCTGGCGTGTCAAAAACCAAAGATTTAATTGATTATACAAATGCTTTTTACATATTAGGGATAATCATTTTAATAACGGGTATTCTTGTTTTAATTGCAAAATTTGCAATTAAAGACACGAAAGAATCTACAGCGGAGTTGATTTAGAATAATTATTTTCATACTAAATATAGTTTAGCCTTTGGTTCATTTCAAAGGCTATTTTTTTTAAAAGCCTTCAAAACAAAAAAGTATCAAATATAAATTATTCCTTTTTTAACAAATAGACTTAATTCTACTACAAAAAACATTTTGTTTAACTTTTATTGCTATTTATTAAACAAAATGATGTATCTTTATACTCTAATTATAAAATAAACAAAAATGGCTACTAAGAAATCAATCATAACGAGAGAGAAAATTATCTCTTTATATATGAATTATCGTTTAGAAAATGACAACAAGCCAAAATCAGTGTATCAATTTGCTAAAACAAATGGTTTTGATGAAACTGAATTTTACTCCTTTTTTGGAACTTTAGAAAGTGTAGAAAAAGAAATCTTCAAAACGTTTTTAGACAAAACAATAGAGCTGATTCAAAAAGACACTAACTACGAAGCCTACGATATGAAAAGTAAAATGTTAAGTTTTTACTTTACCTTTTTCGAGTTATTGTCTAGCAATAGAAGTTATGTTGTCTTGGTTCTTAATGAACACAAAAACCAACTTAAAAATTTAATGCAAGTCACCGTTTTGAGAGTTGGTTTCAGAAACTATATTTCAGATATCATAACAGACGAGGTGAGAACTCAAAATGAAAAATTTCAAAATTTTCAAGAAAAAGCCATTCAAGAAACCGCTTGGATTCAATTTTTGTTGACTATGAAATTTTGGTTAGATGATGAATCTGCTGCTTTTGAGAAAACAGATATCTATATCGAAAAATCAGTGAAAGCCACCTTTGAATTGCTGAACGTTGCCCCTTTAGATAGTCTAATAGACTTCGGAAAATTTATTTTCAAAGAAAAAATATACGCCAAATAATGAAAACAATAGACTATATACCTACTTCAAAAATTGAAAGAGCCACAAAACTAGTGCAAACTGGAGCTAAAGTTGGTGTGAATTATATTAAATATTACGGCGAAAAAATGGTGAATCCAACCTTGAATCGTGATAAACTCAACGAAGACAACGCCGAAGATATTTATGATGGTTTAAAAAGTTTAAAAGGAAGCGCATTGAAAGTAGCTCAAATGTTGAGCATGGACAAGAGTTTTCTGCCTCAGGCTTATGTAGAAAAGTTTTCGTTATCACAATTCTCGGTTCCACCACTTTCTGCACCCTTGGTTTTAAAAACTTTTAAAGCAAACTTTGGAAAAACACCTTATGAAATATTTGATGAGTTTGATGCCTTTTCTATTAATGCAGCTAGTATAGGACAAGTACATTTAGCCCTAAAAGATAAAAAGAAACTAGCAGTAAAGATTCAGTATCCGGGTGTTGCCAACAGTATTTCTTCGGATTTAGCCTTGGTAAAACCAATTGCCATTAGAATGTTTAACCTACAAGGAAAAGATTCGGACAAATATTTCAAAGAAGTCGAAGACAAATTGATTGAGGAAACCAACTATTTGTTGGAAATCAAACAAAGTCAGGAAGTTGTTAAAGCTTGTCAGAAAATACAAAATTTAGTCTTTCCTAATTACTATCCAGAATATTCTTCGGACAAAATCATCACGATGGACTGGATGACTGGAATTCATCTTTCAGAGTTTACTAAAATAAATACAAATCTGGAAGTCGCAAACGAAATTGGTCAGGCATTATGGGATTTCTACATGTATCAAATTCATGTTTTAAGAAAAGTTCACGCTGATCCACATCCAGGAAATTTTTTGGTAAACCCAGAAAACCAATTAGTAGCATTAGATTTTGGATGTATGAAACAAATTCCAAATGAATTTTATATTCCATATTTTGAATTGATTGACAAAGAAATCATTGACAATAAACAATTATTTAAAGATAAATTATTCGAATTAGAAATACTCAGAGTGGACGATTCAGAGGAAGAAATAAAGTATTTTACTGAAATGTTTTATGATTTATTATCGCTTTTTACCAAGCCTTTTCAATCCGAAACTTTTGATTTTTCGGATGAATCTTTTTTTGAAAGCATTGCTCAATTAGGCGAACGTTTTGCTAACGATACTAATCTTCGAAAAATGAATGGCAATCGAGGCTCCAAACATTTTATTTATATGAACCGTACATTTTTCGGATTGTATAATTTGATGTTTGATTTGAAAGCAAAAATCGTGGTTAACGAATATCAGAAATACAAGAATTGAAAAAGGAATTAACAGATCTTGAAAAAGATAGAATCATTGAAATGGCTTGGGAAGACCGAACCACATTCGATTCTATTTTACTACAATTCGGTTTGAAAGAACAAGAAGTTATCGAATTGATGCGGATAGAAATGAAACCCTCTAGTTTTAAAATGTGGAGAGAAAGAGTACAAGGCAGAAAAACAAAACATGAAAAGTTGAGAGATTTTAGAGAAGGACGTTTTAAATGTTCGATGCAAAGACAAATCAACAATAACAAAATAGCGAAGAGATAAAAAAATAACATCAAATGAAAAATATAGTAATCGTTGGTGGTAGTAAAGGAATAGGAAGTGCCATTTTATTGCAACAACTTGAGAATAACAGAGTATTTAATTTGAGTAGAAATGCACCGGAAATTTCGCACCCGAATTTACAACATTATACCATTGACATCTTACAGGATTCACTTCCTGATATCGAAAATATAGACACTTTAATCTATTGTCCAGGTTCAATTAATCTTAAACCAATTGGGAGTTTGAATATTGATGATTTTAGAAATGATTTTGAAATTAATGTTATCGGTGCTGTGAAAGCTATTCAAAAATATTTACCCGCTTTAAAAAAAGGAAATAATCCATCAATTATTTTGTTTAGCACTGTGGCGGCAAAATTAGGAATGCCATTTCACGCAAGCATCGCAACAGCAAAAGCAGGAATTGAAGGTTTGGTAAAATCGCTCGGTGCCGAATTAGCATCCGTAGTTCGCATCAACGCAATCGCTCCAACAATCACGGAAACTTCGCTGGCAGCAGGGATATTGCGAAATGATCGAATGAAAGAAAACATGGTGGAGCGCCATCCGATGAAAGGCTATCTACGTCCCGAAGAAGTTGCGAATATGGCGAATTACTTAATCTCGGAACATGCCAAATCAATTTCGGGACAAATTTTCGAAATGGATTATGGAATTGTTAGCTTCAAAATATAAAAAACAATAATTTATAATGATAAAAGAAATGTTAGGTTACCAAAGGGTTGAGCAATATAATGAAGAAACAACCGAAGTATTGGCCGATAATTATAGAACAATTATTGATAATCTAGGCGAGGATGTAAACCGAGAAGGACTCCTAAAAACTCCAGAAAGAGTGGCCAAAGCGATGCAATTCTTAACACATGGTTACGGATTAGATCCGCTAGAAATACTAAAATCGGCATTATTTACCGAAGATCACAAGCAAATGATTGTAGTCAAAGATATTGAAGTTTATTCGATGTGTGAACACCACATGTTGCCGTTTTTTGGCAAAGCACACGTGGCTTATATTCCGAATGGAAAAATAGTAGGCTTAAGTAAAATACCAAGAATTGTAGACGCTTATGCCCGAAGAATGCAGGTGCAAGAACGATTGACCGACCAAATAAAAGATTGCATTCAGGAAGCATTGCAACCTCTTGGAGTAGCAGTTGTAATAGAGGCACAACACATGTGCATGCAAATGCGTGGTATCCAGAAACAAAATTCGGTTACCACAACATCGTCTTTTACTGGAGCTTTCGAAAAAGACAAAACTAGAAAAGAATTTATAAGTCTAGTTTCTAACAAGTTGAGTTAAATAAAATAATTTAAAATTACAATGTTATGAAAATTCTATTAACAGGTGCAACAGGATATATCGGTAAACGACTCTTGCCTATTTTGGTAGAACAGGGTCATGAAGTAATTTGTGGTGTTAGGGACAAAAACAGGTTTTATTGCCCGATTGAACTGCGAAAAAATGTAACGGTTGTAGAAGTTGATTTTCTGGAACCTGAGACTATGGAAGCAATTCCAACAGATGTAGAAGTAGCGTACTATTTAATACATTCTATGTCAGGTGAAGATACTAATTATGATGAATTAGAGTCCATTTCGGCAGAAAACTTTGTTAGTAGAATGAATTTAACAAAAGTAAAACAAGTTATCTATTTGAGTGGCATTGTAAATGACAGTTCGTTGTCAAAACATTTAACTTCGAGGAAAAAAGTAGAAACTATTTTAAACACCGGCAAATTTGCCATGACTACTTTGAGAGCAGGTATTATTGTGGGTTCTGGTAGCGCATCTTTTGAAATTATTCGGGATTTGATCAACAAACTCCCTATTATGATTGCTCCAAAATGGCTCAATACTAAATGCCAACCCATAGCCATAAACAATGTTTTAGAATTATTATTAAAATCACTTAAGAATCCTTTTATTTATGATAAAAGTTTTGATATTGGTGGTCCTGACATTCTAACGTATAAAGAAATGCTTTTGGGTTTTGCGAAAGCAAAAAATTTGAAAAGGTGGATTTATACCGTTCCCATAATGACTCCCAAATTATCCTCGTATTGGTTGTACTTTGTAACCTCAACTTCTTACAAACTAGCATCAGCCTTGGTTAGTAGCATGAAAGTGGAAGTGGTTTGCAAAGACAATGAAATCAATGATTTGTTAGGTGTGGAACCGATGTCCTACGAAGAAGCATTGTCGAGAGCTTTGATAAAAGTAAAGGAAGACAAAGTAATCTCAAGTTGGAAAGACTCCTTAGTCAGTGGACGTTTTAGCACTAATATTTCGGGGTATTTAAAAGTTCCTAAAAAAGGATGTTTTATTGACCGACGAAAAAAAGAAATAAAAAACAAAGATTATACTATTGAGAGAATTTGGTCTATTGGTGGAGAAACAGGATGGTATCATGCGGACTGGTTATGGAATTTTCGAGGCTTTATTGACCAATTATTGGGTGGTGTAGGTTCTAGAAGAGGTAGAACAAATAAACATAATATTCATTCGGGCGATGCGCTTGATTTTTGGCGGGTTTTGTATGCCAACAAAGAGGAAGGAAAATTAGTTTTATATGCCGAAATGAAATTACCTGGCGAAGCTTGGCTCGAATTTAAAATTATTAATAACAACTTATATCAAGCAGCTACATTCAGACCCAAAGGGTTTTGGGGTAAGGTTTATTGGTATTCTGTTTTACCTTTTCATGATTTTATTTTTAACGGAATGTTGAATAAGTTAGTAAAGTAATCACTTCAAAATTCCTACTTTGTAAGTAGCAATGGCCCTGTCTCTTGCAAAAGCATGGTCAATCATGGGTTCGCCATAGCCCAAATCGAATTCTGAAATCCATTTTCGGATATAGATTCCTTTCTCATCAAATTTTTTGAACTGGATTTCAGGGTTAAAAACTCTGAAATAAGGCGCTGCATCGCAACCTGTTCCTGCAGCCCATTGCCAATTTCCTACATTGGCAGACAAGTCAAAATCTAGTAACTTTTCAGCAAAATAGGCTTCGCCCCATTGCCAATTAATTAATAAATGCTTGCAAAGAAAACTAGCTACGACCATTCGCACTCTGTTGTGCATATAACCTGTTTCGTTCAACTCGCGCATTCCTGCATCTACCATTGGATATCCTGTGGTTCCGGTACACCAACGCTTAAAATCGTCTTCGTTATTCAACCATTGAATCCCGTCATAGGCCGATTTGAAATTGTGTGTTACCACTTTTGGGAAACTAAAAAGTATTTGCATAAAAAACTCTCTCCAAATCAGTTCGCTCAAAAAAACATCATTTTTACGAACCGCCCAATTGACCAATTTTCTGATGCTAACTGTTCCAAAACGCAAATGTGGTGAAAGGTGAGTTGTACTGTCTAAAGCTGGAAAATCACGAGTTTCGTGGTAATTAGAAACATTTTTTAGGTTATGAGAAATGACTTTTATAGAGCTTTCTTCGAAGCCTATTTGATCTAAAGTTGGAAAAGCGAAATTGCTTTTTTGAAAATTAGCAAACTTGTCAGTAGTAACATATTCTGGAATTGGAGCTATTGTTTTATATTTCTCCAACCACTTATTTTTATAAGGCGTATAAACAGTATAAGGCAAACCATCAGCTTTTGTTATTTCCGTTTCCTCAAAAATTACTTGGTCTTTATAGGAAAATGAATTGGTTTTATTTGATTCCAATAATTCACAAATAGCCAAATCTCTTTGGATAGCATACGGTTCGTAATCCTTATTAAAAAAAACTTCTTTGACATCGAATTCTTGGATAAGCTCTTGCCAAACTGCATTCGTTTTTCCTTTTTTTACCAAAAGGGAACTTCCTATTTCTTGAAGTTTATTATTTATATCCGAAAGTGAATCGTAAATAAAACCAACTCTGGCGTCGTTTTTTGGCAACTTTTCTAGAATATCTTCATCAAAAATAAAAATGGGAATCACCGGATATTTAGACTGTAAAGCAAAAAAAAGACCCATATTATCCTCTAATCGTAAATCTCTTCTGAACCAAAATAGGGCTACTTCTAGTTTGTTCATTTTTTTGCATTAAACATTTCGTCTACTTTGACACATCGGTAATCGAAGATTTCTTTCAACTTATTTTTCACAACCAAAGTATTCATGATTCTGCCCAAAAGTCCTAAAGGCAAAGCATAATGCACTACATCTGTCATTTTGGTACCGTTTTCTGTGGCTTCAAAAAAGTGTTTGTGATGCCATAATGTATAAGGACCAAAACGCTGTTCATCTATAAAATAAGCTTTGTCTTTTACAGCAGTAATCACTGTCATCCAGCTGAGTTTTATTCCCAATAATGGTGAAACTTTATATTGAATAACTTGTCCTGGATAAACGGATTTATTGTCAAAATCAGTAATTTGAAAACCCATATCATTGGGTGTGATTTTTTGCAAATTTTGAGGACTCGAGAAAAAATCCCAACATTCATCTAAACTGGCATTTACGTGTTGCACAGTTTCTATTTTGTAAATTTTCATTTTTATTTTTTTTCAATTTTTGTTATCAAAACTAAACTCATTAGTATCATTGTGAAAGCATAACCTATATCCTCAATTGGAATTGTACCCAACCGTATCCCTAAGTTCTCATCGTTGTTATATAGAACTACTGGTTCATCAATAAAACTACCGGTAAGAATTCCGTTTACGATGGTAAATGGAATTAATATAATTAGAAAAGTTATAAAAAAAGTATTCAAAATAGTAGGCACTTTATAAACGGTGTAGGTCAAAAGGAGTACTAAAACACTATAATTGATAACCGTATACCATTTATCATAATGAAAGACTATTGTTGGCAACAAAATTAGCATCAGTATTCCATAAATTCTTCGTACCGTTTTATCGGATAACGAAACAGTAGGACAAAAATAATGAAATGCAAAATGGATGAAAATACTAGAATAAGGAATACAGATGAAAAAAAGCCACTCCTCGATGGGTAAATCAAAAAAATTAATTCCAGAATGATAACGAGGATTAAAACTCCAAACCCCCATTTTAGTGAAAATAATATCCCAAATAATAAAAAAAATAGCTGTAATTATTATGGATGAAAAAACAGCCTTCCACCGTTTTATATATTTCATCCTATTCTCGAAACTATAGAGAAAAGGGATGAAAATAGAAGCTAAATTCAAAAATAGATAAAGTGACATACTAGATTTTAAAATATTTAAATGGCACGAATAACATACCAAAACACTCGCCTTGCTCTTTATCTAAATGCTTGTGATGGACTTTATGTCCTTTGCGTAATGCAATCAAATATTTATTTTTGGTATTTTTGAATAACTTAATTCGCTGGTGAATAATGATGTCGTGAACGATAAAATAACAAAGTCCGTAGAACATGATTCCTAAACCAATAAAAAACTTATAGTTTATGCCTCCATCCACTCCGAAGTAAAAAAGCAAAATACTCGGAATGGCAAAAATCACAAAAAACAAATCATTCCTTTCGAAAATATGAGCGTATTTAGGCTGATGATGATCGGCATGTAAATACCACAAAAAACCGTGCATAACAAATTTATGAGTGCACCAAGTAATACATTCCATTAGTAAAAAAGTACCAAGAAAAATTAAAAAGAACAACATAATATTTTGGTATTAATTTGATTTTTTTTTTTAATCATTCATTCTATTAAACCAGTTTTAACTTATAAAAAACAAAAGATTGTATCAGTAATACAAATTTAGAATAATTTGATACTCGAATTCTCGTAAATCCTATTTCATTACAAGGTGTTTTATCCAATTTATGTAAAAGCTTTTTATAGTAAACAAAAGCGGTGTAAACGCCAAATTTTGCATCAATAGGCAATTTTACTATTCCTTGATAGGCAATTCTGAAATCTTCTTCAATTTCGGCGATGATGTTTTTCTTTGCACTTTCATCAAAAGAATTTAAATCGAAATCTGGAAAATAATTTCGACTCAAAATTAAATTATCATCTTTTAAATCTCTCAAAAAATTAACTTTCTGAAAAGCAGAACCCAAACGCATGGCTTCTGGTTTTAATGCTTCATATTGTTGTACATTTCCATTTACAAAAACCTTGAGACACATTAAACCCACTACATCTGCCGAACCATAAATGTAATCTTCATATTCGGCCTTATTCTCATACCCTTTTTTTACCAAGTCTAACTTCATACTCTTTAAAAAAGCCTGAATTAAGTCGTCGGTGATGTTGTATTTTTTGACTGTTTTTTGAAACGAGTTCAAAATAGGGTTAAGGCTTATTCCAGATGAAAAAGCCTTGTAATATTCGTTTTCGAAATCTTTTATTAAAATTTCTTTATCAAATTCATGAAACGAATCTACAATTTCGTCGGCAAAACGCACGAATCCATAAATACTGTAAATGGCATCCCGAATACTTGGTGCTAGCATTTTTACCGCTAATGAAAATGAAGTACTATAACTTTTAGTTACTAATTTACTGCATTTAAAAGAAACCTCATCAAATAATTGCTTCATGAATTAGACTAGAAATTTTTTATTAATTAAATCGGAAACTATTTTACCTGAAATCAATGAGGGTGGAACTCCAGGACCTGGAACCGTCAATTGACCCGTAAAATATAAATTCTCTACTTTTTTACTTATTATTTTAGGTCTCAAAAAAGCAGTTTGTGTCAAAATATTTGCCAATCCGTAGGCATTTCCTTTATAGGAGTTATAATCACTAACAAAATCATTGACACAAAAACTTTCTCTAAAGATAATATTTTTTGATACTTCTTGGTTAGTCAAAAGCTCAAATCTTTTGATAATATTTTGAAAATATTTTTCTCTAATTTCTGGAGTGTCTTTAATTCCTGGAGCAATAGGAATTAAAAATATCCCTGCTTCTGTACCTTCCGGAGCTACCGTAGCATCGTTTTTACTTGGGAAACTAGCATAAAAAAGGGGTTTTTCAGGCCATTTTGGGTTGTCATAAATGTCTTTGGCGTGTACATCAAAATCGGTATCAAAAAACAAAGTATGATGTGATACGTTCTCTATTTTTTTATCAAATCCTACATAAAACAACAAAGACGAAGGGGCAAAAACTTTGCTGTCCCAAAATTTTTCTGAATATCCTCGGTATTTTTTATCCAACAATGTTTCGGTATGATGGTAATCGGCGCCACTTAAAACAATATCAGATACTATTGTGATACCATTAGAAACAACACTTTTTACAACACCATTCTCCACATTTATTTTTTCGACATTTTGTTGGGTTTCGATTTTCACTCCTAATTCCACAGCCAATGCCACCATGGCTTTAATCACTTCGTACATTCCACCTTTAGGATGCCAAGTGCCTAAACCAAAATCGGCATAATTCATAAAACTATAAAAAGAAGGCGTATCCGAAGGTTTTGCACCTAGGAACAAAACAGGAAATTCCATTATTTGTCTTAATCTAGGGCTTTTTATTTTTTTTCTAACCTTTGTCCTGATACTGGTAAAAAACTCATTTACTTTTGTGATTGTCACAGGAGTTATCAATTCAGTAAAGGAAACCCCAGGTCGATACACTAAATCTTTTATAGCGACATTATAATTTAATTTTGCGCCTTGTAGAAATTCATTCAAATGCCGAGCACTTCCCTCCTCTTCCTTTTCAAAAATAGCAGCAATATCGGATACATTATCTGGAATTTTGATTGAATCTAACGAATCAAAATAAACTTCGTAAGCAGGATTTAGTTTTTCAAGAGTGTAATAATCAGCGGGTTTCTTACCAAAATCAGCAAAGAATTTCTCGAACACATCTGGCATCCAATACCAAGTTGGACCTATATCGAATGTAAAACCGTTTTTTATGAGTTGTCTTGCTCTACCGCCAACGGTTTTGTTTTTTTCAAGAATCGTAACTTCAAAACCACTTTGAGCAAGATAACAAGAAGCCGCCAAAGCGGAGAACCCAGAACCAATAATTGTAATTTTTTTTGTGTTTTTCATATGTTTATTGAAAGTAATAAAACTTTAAACAAAAATATTAAATTTGAGCAACTAAATCTGCCATAGATTGAAATATTTTAATTTTATTTTTAAATCTATCTCTGTCAATAAACTCAACCATTCTACCGATATACCAAAGCTCGATTGTATCACCTTGTAATTGCTGTATCATTTCATTTACATAGTCATTAATAGCATCCTTATCGGGCTGAACCGTTAAATAGGAAACAAAAACAATAGATTCAAAATGCTTTTTCAAATCGGTTAAACTTTCGATTGGAACACTTTCTCCGAGGTAAATCGATTTGTATCCATGAAGCAAGGTTTCATAATTCAAATACATCAATCCCAATTCATGCATTTCATTCATTGGTAGCGAAAGGACAAAAACCGTATTGGTCTTAGTCGGTTTCATTACCTGAAGTTTTTCGGTGTTTATCAATAATTTTTGTTTGATTAAATAACTAATAAAATGCTCATGAGCTGGGGATATTGTTTCGGCTTGCCACAAAAAACCCATTTCGGTCATTAATGGAATAAATACTTCGTAAAAAACCTCTTTAAATGATTTTTGAGAAAGTAATTGAGCGTAAGTAGTAAAAAACAACTCTTGATCAAAATTCATCATTGCCATCTTAAAAGCACTTATTGCATGGTTTTTAGCGCTTTTTTCTGATATGATTTCCCGAACCATAACAGGTATTTGTTCCTGGGGATAACTGGCTATTTTGGAGATTTTATAACCATAATCGTGAAGCAGCGTGATATTCAAAAGTTTTTGTAAACTAAATAAATCATACAATCTAATATTCGTATCGGTACGCATGGGTTCCAAAACTTTATATCTCTTTTCCCAAATTCGTATGGTATGTGCTTTGATTCCCGAAAGATTTTCGAGGTCTTTTATACTAAACACACTTTTTACATTACCAGTATTGTTTATCATTTAATGAAATTTATTAAACAAATGTAAGTCAAAAAAATTAATAAATTATATTTATGGCAAACTAACTTTTTCAAATTCATTTAATTTATCCAAATACAAAACCGTCTTAGTATTATCTGTACTTCTGGTATACATTGGCTTAAATTTTGCACCGTAAATAATCTCATCGAAAGTATAAGAACTCACTGTTCCCACTACTGTGCTGAACATATCGTCAAAGGTTTTTATATAAACTATAACTTCGCCTATAGTGTTTTCAAAAGTATCTTTTTTGAAGCCAAACAACGGACTTTCTTCTGTAATAGGATGAACCAATGTCCAACTGAAATTTAAGGAATTCACTTTTTGTAACTCTAAATCTAAAAAATAAAACTTATTGACTAGTTTCCCATCTTCCTCCACACTCATTCCAAGTGTTATTTTGGCTTCGGCATCAGTGAAATTGGTGTTTTTATAAGGAGTAATCCGAATCATTAATCCCGTAATATCGCCATAAGGAGCAATTAGCGCATTGTGAGAAAACTTCAAAAAAGCAACAGGTTTACTAAACCGTCCAAAGAATAAACCCGAAGCGATTGCAAAACTGAGCAATCCAATGAGCGCTTCTGCTGCAGAAACTGCACTGGTTATAAACCCTGATGGACTAATATGTCCGTAACCAACAGTTGTAAAAGTTTGTGCGCTAAAAAAATAAGCTTGACCAAATTGCGTCCAGACTGAACCAGAAGCATCTATCCCATTGAGGTGCTCTAGTCCAATTGCAAAATAAAGCAAAGCAAAAACAAAATTGATTCCGATGTAAAAAAACAAAAGAATCATCATAAACTTCCAGGCTGGCATATCGATTAAAGTATGATACCAACTTATCCTACTCAGGAAATTAAGCCCTTTTTTCTCTACGTTTGCCGAGCCATCTTTATTAATAAAACGCCCTCCATAACTACCAGAATTAGTTCCAAATCCTGAATTAAGAAGCGCCACCGCTTTTTTGTTGATGTTCTTAAACATTACCATTTTGAATTTATTTTAAAAAGTAAAAATAACAAAATTACACTACAGTCCTAAATTAAAAAAAGTAACACGGAGCAGCTGCCCAATTGCATCATTTAAATTATTAGAATAAACAAAAAACTCATTTGATATTTTATATTTTAGCACTGCAAAAAAGATGATGATTGTGAGACAAAGCGACCCAAAAAAGGGTAGATAAGTTCGATATCATCAGACTTATATGAAAGTTGCGCGTCATTTAACCGAAAAACGAATGAAAAAAGGACTTTACATAATAATTTCAATTTTGTTTTTTAATTGTATCGGAATTTCAAAAAACCAGAAAAACAGGATTTTGAAAAAGTAAAAATGAGTGATAAAATGTTTACTCAATATTCTCAATTTGAAAATTTATTCATCTGTAAAGATAGTATCGAAGATTTTGATAATGGATATTCAAAAATTGAACTAAATCAAGAGAATATTCAAATATTAAACTCTAAAAATGATGGTTACGAATCAACGCAAATTGTAATTGTAATTGACAAAAACTTAAAAATTGATAATGTTAAATATTCTTATAGCGACGATGTGGAAGATGGTTCAAAAACAGAATATGAAGTAATTGACGCTAAAATCAATATGAACAAAAATCCATTTGAACAAAATTCAAAACAAATTACCGCATATTATTTATTAAGAATTAGAGAAACAAATATTCCAAGCGAATTTTGGAAATCTAAAAAAGAAACTGAATATTATTTCAAAGGAAAAATTGAATGTAAATAAACGACGCATAACAGCTAGGTTTTCGTTGGGGTTCGCAGAGCCAACAATGAAAACCGCTCCGCAAAGTCTCCGACTTTGAGGATGTGTTCGTCAGTCTATGACTGACTTAAAATTAAATAATCTAAAATAAAATCGGTAAAAAACCTAAAATCACTATCTCAAAGTCGCATCCATGAAATTAACAGTACATTTGCGCCAAATTAAAGAAGTACACTAATTTTGTGTTTACTTCATAAATACATTTTATGTCATTCAACTCATTAGGATTATTGGATGCTTTGCTAAAAGCCATCAGCAAAAAAGGATACACAACTCCATCGCCAATTCAAAAAAAAGCAGTTCCACCTATTTTAGAAGGTAAAGATGTATTGGCATCTGCCCAAACAGGAACTGGTAAAACAGCTGGTTTCACTTTACCAATAGTACAAATTATACCAATTGTAATTTTAAAATGGTCTAATCCTTTTTAAAATTTTACAATGGTTAATGCCGATAGACAATATATTGAGTACAATTTATTGGACT
>JAYVIN010000062.1:0-12228 GCA_043770135.1 Flavobacterium sp.
AAATCTGAATTGTTTGGGGTTGTGCCTGCACAAACAGTTAATGTTCCGTTGGTTCCTGCATTGGGTTGTGCTTGCTCTGTTACCGTTACTGTTGATGTATCAGTTCCTGTACATGGAGATGTCGCTGTTACGGTATAGGTATAAGTTCCTGCTCCTGCTAATGTTGGAGTCCAAGTTCCACCTGTATCTTCTCCTGTAATGGCCGTATTTAATTGAGCCAATGTTACTGTACTTCCTGCACAGATAGCAAATGTTGTTCCATCAGCTCCCGCATTAGGCAAAGCAATTACAACTAAAGTTGCACCCACTGAGTTTGTACTTCCATTTGTATTGGTGGCAACACCTCTAAATAAATATTCATTTAATCCAGCTACATTTGAAATGCTTAATGTTGCTGTTGTGGCATTTGAATAAACACCTCCATTGGATATTGGATTCCATGTTGACCCATTTGTACTAAACTGCCATGAATAAGTAATAGCAAGAGAACTTACTGCTGTAATACTAAACGAGGCACCAGTACCTGTACATCTAGTAGCACTTGCTGGTTGTGAACTTATTATTGGAGGACTAGTAGATGAAAAAACTGTTATTATAATTGGATAAGTACTTGAACAAGATGACCCACCTGTTATGGTTAAGACCGCTGAATAGGTTCCAACTGGAACTGCAGCAGGTACCGTAACATTTATTGGACTTGCCGGTAATACAGTACTACTTACATTAGCAAACCCTTGATTAATGGCTGCAATCGAAAAAGCAATGCTATAATTCGTAGGTGTATTTAAAGGATTAGAATAAGCAAAAGCTGCTGTTGTAACTCCTCGCAAAACTGAAACATTGGTGCTTGTTAACGTAATTGCAGGAGATGGTAATTGGGTATCGAAATTAATTGGTGTAGAAGATGTTATTGAACAACTTGGGCTTAATAATTTAAAGGCTTTTACAAAAACGTTTGTTAAATTAGCCGTCAAAGAATTAGTAAATAAATTGATAGCGCTTCCTGTTCCTACTGCCGAAGGGCCTACACTCACTCCTGAACTATTAACTAATTGATAAATGATTCCTAACTCAGATGAATTTAGAGTTATAGATCCCGTCTGACCGAAACAATAACTTTTGCTGCCTCCAGTATAGGTTTGAAGAGTTGGAGCTACACATGATACTGTTACCGAAGATGCTGACAAAGCACTCTCACAACCACCTATTGAAGCAGTAGAAGCCGTAACTTTCATAACTGCGCCTAAATAAATTGAATTACTATTTACCGTTACAGACCAAGAACTTCCAGCTACCTGAACACGGCCAACTGGAGAGGTTTCTGCCAAATCTAAAAAAGGTATCAAACCGTCTACATACAATTGAATCCATTCTCCATTAACTCCTGTCCCGGAAACTGTAGTTGAATTTTCAAATACTGGTCCAGTTACTGTTGTTGCTACTCCTATTGATGGTGCAGTAGTTAATATAACCGAATTTGAATAAACACTTACTGTTTTACATTTAGTTGAATCTGTAATAGTCGCAACAATAGTAGTTCCAGCGATAATAGGACTACTTGGCGTAAAAGTCCAAAATCCAGAAGCATAGGAACTTGTTCCTGCGATGGGAGTGTAGGTAGATGGAGAAACAAATGAATATAAATTTACTGTAGCTGTGCTTGATTCAGAAGAAGATACTTTAACCGAAGTCAATGAGGCGCCTATACAAGATTGTTGTACAATACTAGGCGTATTTGCAACATTTTGAACAATAACGGCTGATGGACTAGCTGAAATACACTTAATAGGTTCTATTTGCTTTGCCGTTATACTTTGACACGAGGTTAATCCAGACACAGTAACATTCCAAATACCAGCACTCACAGTAGACGTTCCTATTTCAAACCCATCAGCATATAAATAAACAGTCGCACCACTAACTCCATTTCCTGAAATTGGACTTGTAGAGGAAGATATTGATGTTGTGTTAAATGTTGGAATTGCAGATATACTACAATTTGATGCTGGAGATGTACAACCCCCAAAACTTACTGTAGCGGATAAAGTACCAGCTGGTACTTTATCTCCATTATCTTTAGGCGAACCATCAACAGTGACAGTTGTAGAAATTGTTGCAGTAGAGGTTGTTGTGCCCCATAAGACTCCATTTAAATAGACCGTTATAGTTTTAGTTCCAGCAGCTGGTACTAAAAATGTAACGGACACTAACTTTCCAGGAGTGGGAGCACTTACACCAGTTGGTGCAGCCAAATTACAAGGTGCTGCAGAAACAGTTTTCGAACTACAATTATCAATAGAAACTCCTTCACCAGGTGCTTGTGCTGAAGCGTTTATAACATTATTTGTAGCTACTGCCGCAACTGTAAAAGTTAGCGTTTGCGGGCTAGTAGTAGTTGCCGCAGAAGTTGCTATTAATAAAGTTCCATTATATACTCTTATAATTGTTCCAATAGCTTCTGTAGTGGTGACACTAACCGTTGTTGCACCATTTGTAATAGAGCCATTAATAGTAGGACAAACCGAACGATCCCCACATACTTGACCGGGAGCACAAGGCGTATAATTATCAATTACTTCAGTCAAAACATTCACAAGCGAACCAGTAGAATCGGTACCTGCAATATCCGAAGCCGATGAAGGGTTACATATTGTTGATTTTTGGGCACCCAAATTATCAACCATAGCCAATCTCATGGGAGTACTCGAGTTAATGGTAGTTGCCGCAGGGCTTGCGGTAGCAAAATAACTTGTCAGATCACTCATTTTTACGAAGAAATCATAAAAATAATCTGGATCATCACAAGAGGTTGTTAAGGCAATTGATTTTTGATAATTTGTCGTACCTATGTACGAAATGACAGGCGTGCAATTAGCGTTATTGATATCATATACAAACACACCAAATTTTGTAGCTAATACAATTTCTACCTCAAAACCAGGATTTGCACTTGAATATTGCGGATCAGCATTTGGCCCTGTTGCACCAAATTTACCATCGGTATCTATAAGAATACTATAACTTTTTGCATTTGGAGCTGTTTTTCCCATTCTCATTCGGAACAACCAGTTTCCACTACCATCAAAATAAGCTTGAACAGGATCCTGATCTCCTTGATCGACAAAATCGGTAAAACTACAATTTGGCCCCGCACTAAGATCTCTTGTAGGTTCTACCATAGGAAAAACCAATGATAAATAAGGAATTTCACTTTCTAATTGATCGTCAGTAAAAAAACCTCCAGTTGTTGCAGACGTATAACCATCTCCATTCGGATCAAGTATTGCAATGCCTGCGCCAGTGGCTCTTTCATATATTAAACCGGGATTTTGTGCTTCAACCCTAGCAAATGATAAAATGAAAAGGAATGTTGTGATTTTAAATAAACTCTTGTAGTTAGTAAAGTATTTCATAATTAGATTACGATTATGGTAGTTATTTTGTTCCGTTTGGGTTCTAATATTACTGTGTCTTGAACAGGTATAATTATTGTAAAATAGATCTCTTTTCTTAAAATAAATTAAAAATCACAGCCGTATTAATGTGTAATAATATCAATAAAGTGGATACAAATAACATAAATAAAAAAACAACTACCAAATAAAAACGTGTATTTTATCGATAAAAAACAATTTTTTATCGATAAAATACACATTTATTAACATTGTTTAAAAAAATAAAAAAATTAATATCTTGATTTTCAGATATTTAAAAAATTATTGTAAAAAAGTAATATTCCGTTTCAAACCATCGAATTTTGCTCTTTTCAAGGGAGAGTTTTGAAATACTGTTTTGAAGGTTTCTTCTGTAATTTCTTCCCAATCTTTTTTGGTCATAGAAAGCAATTCGATCCCGTTAGCTATCGGGATGGGATTAAATAAAGGTTCTTTATGGGATTTCGAAAATTTGTTCCAAGGGCATACATCCTGACATATATCACAGCCAAAAGCCCAATCATCAAACTTGCCTTTCATTTCTATAGGAATGTTTTCTTTAAGCTCTATGGTGAAATAGGAAATGCACTTGCTGCCGTCAACCACATAAGGAGCAACAATAGCGTCTGTTGGACAAGCGTCAATACAGGCGGTACAAGTTCCGCAATGGTCGGTTGTGGCATAATCATATTCTAAATCTAAGTCGATTATCAACTCGGCAATAAAATAAAAAGAGCCTACTTTTTGAGTTAATAGATTGCTGTTTTTACCAATCCATCCCAAACCACTTTTGGCAGCCCAAGCTTTGTCGAGCACTGGAGCAGAATCAACAAAGGCTCGCCCTGAAACTTCGCCAATGTTATCTTGAATCGAAGCCAATAATTCTTTCAGCTTTTCTTTGATTACAAAATGATAATCCTGTCCGTAAGCATATTTAGAAATTTTATAAGAATCTTCAACTTGAAATTCAGAGGGATAATAATTCAACAATAGAGACACAACGCTTTTTGCCCCATCAACGAGCAAAGTCGGATCTAAACGTTTGTCAAAATTGTTTTCCATGTAGGACATTTGCCCATTCATTTGTTTGTTTAGCCAAGATTCTAAACGTGGCGCTTCTTCTTCTAAAAATCCCGCTTTAGAAATACCACAAGACAAAAACCCGAGGCGTTTGGCTTCGGATTTGATGAAAGAGGTGTAGCGGGAAGCGGGAAGATGGGAGTTGGAAGCGGGAAGTTGGGAGTTGGAAGTGGGAAGTTGGGAGTTGGAAGTTGGGAGTTGGGAGTTGGAAGTTGCCATTATTATTTCAGCTTAGATTTAAAGGCAATAGTCATATTCATCAAATCAAAGGAATCTTTATACAGTTTATCAAAAACTTCGTTACTTATGTAATCTCTTCTTTTTGCTTTGTACAAACAAGTCACAACTTCGGCTAACGATCGAACTGAATATCCTAAAAATCTATTGAACTCAGCATTAGATTGTTCTATGGAACCCTCAGATATGTTTAAAGCCACAGAATCTGAAGCTCTTAAAAGTTGAGAAGAAAGATTATAGATTTCGTGCTTAGGAAATTCTTTAATAATTGTATTAATATCCTCTCCAAAATCCATTGATTTTTGCCAGATAATTAATTTTTCGAATTTAAAACTCATACCTTTCTATTTTTTGTGGGAAGCTGGGAGTCGGAAGTTGGAAGTGCTTCCATCTTCCTGCTTAAAAATTCAAACTTCCCTCTTCCATCTTCCTTCTTCCAACTTCCTGTTAAAAAAGACCACCCTGAATATTCGTTTTAACTTTTCCAAGATGCCTATATGCTTTCTCGGTAACTTCTCGTCCTCTTGGAGTGCGCATGATGAAGCCTTCCTGTATTAAAAAAGGTTCGTAAACTTCTTCAATCGTTTCGCTACTTTCAGATACGGCTGTCGCCAAAGTCGACAATCCCACTGGCCCTCCTTTGAATTTGTCTATTATGGTATTTAGAATTTTATTGTCCATTTCGTCTAATCCATGAGCATCAACATTCAAAGCTTTCAAGGCATAACGAGCAATTTCTATATCGATAGTTCCGTTTCCTTTTATTTGTGCAAAATCCCGTACTCTTCGCAATAAAGCATTAGCTATACGAGGTGTACCCCTACTGCGACCTGCAATTTCGATAGCGGCTTCCATCGAAATGGGCATTTTTAGTATAGTCGCACTTCTTTCGACAATAGTGGTTAGAAGTTCAGTGGTGTAATATTGTAAGCGAGAAGAAATTCCGAAACGCGCTCGCATGGGAGCAGTCAAAAGACCGGAACGTGTGGTTGCCCCAATTAAAGTAAATGGGTTTAAATTAATCTGGACTGTTCTTGCATTAGGCCCCGATTCAATCATGATGTCAATCTTAAAATCTTCCATAGCCGAATACAAATATTCTTCTACAATAGGACTTAAACGGTGTATTTCGTCAATAAATAAGACATCCCGTTCTTCAAGATTAGTGAGCAAACCCGCTAAATCTCCAGGTTTATCTAACACTGGTCCCGAAGTAATTTTTATACCCACTTGCAACTCATTGGCAAGAATATTAGCCAAAGTAGTTTTACCTAATCCTGGAGGGCCATGAAACAGGGTATGATCAAGCGCTTCGTTTCTTTGATTAGCCGCTTGAACAAAGATTTTAAGGTTTTCTAAAATTTGATTTTGACCAGCAAAATCATCAAAAGAAAGGGGTCTTAACTTTTTTTCTAAGTCAAACTCCTCTGCATTATAACCGTTGGTCGTTGGATCTAAATTTTCGTTCATGCTACAAATATAACAAAGTTATAAGCAAATAAAAATGCCTTTCGATTCCGAAATTTCGGAAGAAAGGCATTTTGATATTGTATTGAAAAATTATTAGTGATGTAAAACTTCTTCCCCTTCTTTCATAGGAACATTTTGAGGGATAAAATCTTCATCATGTCCTGGTTTGCTATAATCATAAGGCCAACGGTGAACTTCAGGAATTGCTCCGTGCCAGTTACCATGAATATGTTCAATTGGCGCTGTCCATTCTAGAGTTGTAGATTTCCATGGGTTTTGAACGGTTCTCTTACCATAGAAAATACTACTAAAGAAGTTATATAAAAATACCAATTGAAAAGCTCCACCAATTAAGGCGAAAACAGTAATCAATACATTTACATTCTGTAAATCATCAAACAAAGGAAAATTGGTATTCGTATAATAACGTCTTGGTAAACCCGCCAAGCCTATAAAGTGCATTGGGAAAAATACGCCATAAGCACAAACTGCTGTTGCCCAAAAGTGAATATAACCTAAATTCTTGTTCAACATTCTACCAAACATTTTTGGAAACCAATGGTAAATTCCAGCAAACATCCCGTATAGCGCAGAAATACCCATTACTAAGTGAAAGTGAGCAACCACAAAATAAGTATCGTGAACATTAATATCTAGTGTACTGTCACCTAAAATTATACCCGTCAATCCACCTGTTATAAATGTAGAAACCAATCCTATAGAAAACAACATAGCTGGATTTAATTGTAGATTTCCTTTCCAAAGGGTTGTAATATAGTTGAACGCTTTTACCGCAGAAGGAATCGCTATCAATAAGGTAGTAAATGTAAATACCGACCCAAGAAAAGGATTCATACCTGTAATAAACATATGGTGTCCCCAAACAATGGTTGACAAAAATGCAATTGCCAATATGGACATAATCATAGCTCTATAACCAAATATTGGTTTACGAGAATTGGTTGCAAGAACTTCGGAAGTGATACCCAAAGCAGGCAGCAAAATAATATAAACTTCAGGGTGACCAAGGAACCAAAACAAGTGCTCGAACAAAACTGGCGAACCTCCTTGATGATGTAAAACTTCACCAGCTAAATAAATATCCGACAGGAAAAATGATGTTCCAAAACTTCTATCAAAAATTAATAATAAAGCAGCTGATAATAAAACTGGGAACGATATAACTCCAATAATAGCAGTAACAAAGAAAGCCCAAATAGTTAATGGCATTCTAGTTAAAGTCATACCTTTTGTTCTCAAGTTAATAACCGTAACAATATAATTCAAAGAACCCATCAAAGAAGCTGCAATAAATACAGCCATGGATACTAACCAAAGTGTCATTCCTGCTCCAGAGCCTGGTATTGCTTGTGGCAATGCACTCAAAGGAGGATAAATGGTCCAACCCGCAGAGGCAGGTCCTGATTCTACAAAAAGAGAACTTACCATAAGAACACTAGATAGAAAAAACAACCAATAGGAAACCATATTCAAGAATCCCGAAGCCATATCCCTTGCCCCAAGTTGCAATGGTATTAATAAATTACTAAACGTTCCGCTTAAGGCGGCGGTTAGTACAAAGAAAACCATTATTGTTCCATGAATGGTAACAAGAGCTAAATAGCGATCATTTAATAAAACTCCATCAGGAGCATAACTATCTCCAAGAACGAAACTAAATATTTTGAATGAATGTTCTGGCCATGCTAATTGCAATCTAAAAAGTAAAGAAATAGCAACCCCGATAACACCCATAATAATACCTGTTAAAAGGTATTGTTTTGCAATCATTTTATGATCTATACTAAATATATATTTAGTAATAAAAGTGTCTTTATGGTGGTGTTCGTGTTCGTGATCTTGTCCGTGATCGTGACCTTCTGCTGACATATATTTGTACTTTAAATTTTCTTAAATATTATTTCATTGCTATTTTAGCAATAATCGAAGTATCCGATGTAGCCTTGGCGGAATCATTTTTAATTCCTCCTTCAGTCGTAGCTGGAACTTCTTTTGCTACTTTCACTTCTTGAACGATAGTTGTTTTATCACTCAACCATTTTTTATAATCCTCGGGTGTGTCCACCACTATTTTCATTTGCATGTTATAATGCGAAGCTCCACAAATTTTATTACAAAGCAACAAAAAGTCAAATGTGTATGGATCAAGCGCAGTTTCACCTTTAGCTACTAAATCTATACTTTTGTCTGATCTGATTTTATTTATATTAGCCACTTTTTTTATCATGTATGGCAATTCTCTATATTCCTCGGTTGTATATATCGGTTCGAAAGCAAATTCTGTAACCATACCTGGCACACAGTTCATTTGTGATCTGAAATACGGAAAATAAGCAGAATGTAAAACATCTTGAGAACGAAATTTGAAATGTATCTTTTTACCTTTTGGAATATGCAATTCTTTTACAACGATGTCATCCTGAGCATTTGGATCTGAAAGATCAACACCAAGGCTGTTTACTCCTTCAATCAATCTAACATTGGCTTTACCAAGAACATTGTCTGCTCCAGAATATCTCGCCGTCCAATTGAATTGTTGTGCATATAATTCGATTACAACAGTATCTTCATCGTCATCAATAAACATAATATTTGTCCAAGCATACAATCCGTAAAGGATTAAAACAGCCAAAACTAATGCTGGAATACCGCTCCAAATAATTTCTAATTTGGTACTATCCGAAAAATACAAGGCTTTTTGATCTTTATTACCTCGGTATTTGAAAGCGAAATAATGCAACAATACTTGTGTAATAGCTTGAACAAAGAAAATAACCAACCAAGTAATATTCATCAAATTATCAACTGTACCTCCGTGTTCTGATGCAGGAGTATGCAACACCAAAGGACCCCATTTAAACAATCCGTAAATTGTAAAAATATAAATGAACGCTAAGAAACCAAACATCAAATAACCTTGAATGTTATTATCGCTATCGTTAGCCACTTGAGATTCATCTTTGCTTACGCCTACTTGAGTCAAATCGAATATTTTAGTTAATTGCCACAATGCAATAGCCAATAGAACTAAAACTATAATTACCAACAAACTTGTCATCTAATTTTTCTTTAAATATTAATAATGAAAATGTTTACTTTCTTCAATAAACGGATTTCTTTTTGGCAACAACGGTGCTTTTGTCAATGCAGTAAAAACGACATAAATAAATAATCCTAAAAAGAAAAGTACCGATGCAATTTCTGAAACTCCAATAAACCATTGGTCACCGACAGTGCCTGGCATAATCATGTTGAAAAAATCAACATAATGGCCTAATAAAATAACAATTCCAGCCATAACTAATATCCAATTTATTCTCTTGAAATCAGTATTGATTAATATTAAAACTGGAAATAAAAAATTCATAGCTACTGCACCAAAGAAAGGTAAATTATAATCATTTATTCTAGTTACAAAATAAGTAACTTCTTCTGGTATGTTAGCATACCAAATAAGCATAAATTGGGAGAACCATAAGTAGGTCCAAAACACACTAAAACCAAACATAAATTTTGCTAAATCATGAATGTGACTTGTATTCACGTGTTCAAGATATCCTTTTGATTTTAAATATAATGTTACCAAACAAATTACAGTAACACCGCTTACTAAAAAGCTCGCGAAAACATACCATCCGAACAAAGTACTAAACCAGTGAGGATCTACAGACATAATCCAATCCCAAGACATGATAGATTCGGTAACAATGAAGAAAACCAAAAATCCTGCTGATATCTTAAAATTCTTTTTATAGTTACTATTATCAGTAGCTTCATCTTGTGCTAAACAATTTTTTCTGGAATAATAACGATATAAGTTCCATCCTGTCAAGAAAATTGCAGCTCTAATAATCCAAAATGGAAAGTTTAAATAACCTGATTTGGCTGAAATTAGCTTATCATGAGCAACAACTTCTGGATCTAACCAAACAAATAAATGATTAAAATGCAATCCACAAAGTATCAAAAAGATAAAAAACAATACCGAGCCTACAGGCAAATAAGCTGTAATTCCTTGCATTACTCTAAACAATACTGGTGACCAACCGGCTTGAGCCACTTGCTGAATAGCATAAAAAGCTAAAACCCCAAGTGAAACCAACATAAAAAAGATACAAGCAACATACAATGCAGCCCAAGGTTTGTTTTGTAATTGATGCAAAACATGCTCTACATGTTCTTGATGTTCTGCATGAGCATCAACTTCGTGCGTATGAGACTTAGTTACGTGAAACTCATTCGCTATAGGAGATACTTCGGCAACAACTGGAGCTTCAATTGAATCATGTGCTGCTACTGCTGCATGTGTAACTTCTTTTGAGGCATGTTCTTCTGGAGCTGCAACATGTGTTTCGGTAGTTGCATGAGGAGCTTCGTGAGAACTTCCGTGAGCATCCGAAGCCAAAAGAGCCTCCACTTCTTGACTGTTTTTGGGTGCAGATAAAAAACCATATCCAATACCCAAAAGACCTAAGACCATTAGAATTAGAGAAAATGTTTTTAATTTACTTGAAAATGTATACATATCTATTATGATGATTTTGTTCTACAATTATAATTTAGCTTTCAGTTCTAAAACGTATTTTGATACCAACCAACGTTCGTGTTGATTCAATTGATTGGCATAAGAACCCATCGAATTTAAACCATAAGTTAAAACATGATAAACGCTACCTTCCGTTATAACTCTGTCCTTGTAATTTGGTATACCAAGGTATTTACCTTGTGTTACTAGTTTACCTTGACCGTTTCCTGCATCTCCATGACAAATGGCACAATAAATTCCGTACAATTCTTTAGACTTATCGTATTCCTTTACAGAAACTGTGTCTAATGGAGATTTTGAATTCAATTTAGCCAATTCATAACCTGCTGTTGAGTTTTCATATTCATACGGTACAAAGCCTCTTTTAATAGAACCTGTAGCAGGAAGTTGACCTTCTTTACCGTCTTTAAAAGCAGCTGATTCTGCATAGGTTTCATAACCAACAGATTCATACATGTTTGGGAAGTATTGATAATTAGGTGCCAAATTGTCTTTACAAGACGAAACTAACATCGTAATACATACTAAAAGTGTTATTTTATATATACTTTTCATATCGACAATTAATGCTTTTCAATTACTTTAACTTCTACCGCTCCCGTATTTTCAAAAAAAGCAACAAGCTCTTTTTCGTTATCATTTATGGATACTTCCATCAAAAAATGGTCATCAGTAGTTCTTACATCTGGATTTTCAGCTTCTTTAAATGGCCATAATCTACTTCTCATATAAAAGGTAATTACCATTAAGTGTGCAGCGAAAAATACTGTTTCTTCAAACATAATCGGAACAAATGCTGGCATGTTTTGTATGTAACTAAAACTAGGTTTTCCTCCAATATCTTGTGGCCAATCCTGAATCATGATATAGTTCATCATCCAAGTACCAAATGATATACCACACAATCCGTATATAAAAGCACAAATAGCTAATCTCGTTGGTGCCAGTCCCATTGCTTTATCCAAGCCGTGAACTGGAAAAGGGGTGAAAACTTCTTCGATATGATGATGTGCAGCTCGCGTTTTCTTAACGGCATCCATCAATACATCATCGTCATTATAAATGGCGTATATTACTCTATTACTCATGGTGTGAATCTTTTTTTGCTGCTCTTTCTCTAATATAATTTTCTCCTGTTGCCTTCAAAATAGTTTTTACTTCCGCCTGAGCAATTACAGGGAATGTTCTTGCATAAAGCAAAAATAAAACAAAGAAGAAACCGATTGTTCCTATGAAAATACCAATATCTACAAAGGTAGGCGAAAACATCGTCCATGAAGACGGAAGGTAATCCCTATGCAATGAAGTTACAATAATTACAAATCTTTCAAACCACATTCCAATATTAACTACAATCGAAATGATAAACGAAAACATGATGCTAGTTCTCAATTTTTTGAACCACATAAATTGAGGCGAAAACACGTTGCAGGTCATCAT
>JAYVIN010000063.1:0-32556 GCA_043770135.1 Flavobacterium sp.
AATATACACTTTTTGGCGATTAAACAGTGCCTTTTTAAGCAGTAATTAATCACAAGTTATTAACAATCAATATGTTGATGTGTTTTTAAGGGTTGACTATTTAATCTGGGTTTGTTGCCTTTTTTTGTAGCTATGAAAAGTCGGAAACTTTCGAAGAACCACCTCGAATTTAATAACATTTCCCTTTTTTTTACAGCACTTAGGTTAGCTGGTTTAAAGAAAAAAAATGCTGCTCTTTATGGGAGCAACATTTAAAATATCTTTAAGATTTGACGACAACAAAACAGTGTCACAACCTTGTAAAATTAACTATTTTATCTTCTTGTAAGGGTGAAATAATTATCTACAATTATCCCTTGTTTAGATTCTGAAGATGGTATGTTTTTTAATTGTAATTTTAATTCGGAATTTGTTAATGAAATTATTTCGTAGTTTCCATTTCCAACAGTTTCTCCTTTAGTGTAGGCAGTATACAAGTCATTATCATTAACAATAGTAAAATTTCCTGTAGAGATTTCACTTGAACAAGTATTCGATTCCGTTGATTTTTCAGTAGTACTGACAGCGTTATTGTTCAGTGTCTCTATTACAAACCCCCCATTAGCAGCGAAAGTAAAATTATCTTTCTCCGTTGGGCAATTATGTATATGATTAGTTATATCAGTAACAGTTCCGTCTGTAGAGATTGTTCCTGATTGATTTCTATCCCAAGTTCCTACTATAGACGCTTTATTATCATCTTCAGAACAAGAAAAAGTAACAAAGGTAAGAATTACTAGTATTCCAATAATTTTTTTCATTTTTTCAAATTAAATTAAGTTTATTTCACAAATATATCTACTTTGTTTAGAAAATCAAATTTTACAATCAAATAATTTTACAATAGTCCTTTTTTTTGCTCTCGGTAATAGGTAAATAAAGCAATTCGCTATCCAAATATCTCGTACCTAAAAAAAAGTTTACACATTTACTACATATCCGCGCTAGCTGATAATAATTTTATTTATTTTGTGGCATTTTTTTTAAAATTATTTTTTTGTCACAGAACTATGAAAGTCTAGATGTTTATATTTAACACTATTAAATTACCCACGTTGCAAACGCTACGATTTGTTTTCTAATATTAAGTAGGTACTCGCCGCAGGCAAGCACCAGAGTTGTGAACAAACGAGTGCCAGTGGGGGTTTTTAGTTTTATTTATTAGAGTAATCTATAAGTAAAGCATTTATTTTTTTTATTTCATCTTCTGTTTTGGCTTCTGTTAAGTTATCCATTTTATCGAGTAAAATTCTATATTCATCATCATTTAATATTTTTCCTCTTTTGATGATTTTTTCAATATTTTTATCAAACAGCTTTTGAAGAATATCCAAATCTAAATCTAATTTTTCTTTAAATATTTCTTTTAATTGTAATTGCATTTTTAAAGGCATTTCTTTGATATTCATATACATATCGCTATCGCCTGACTTTAAAACTTTCATGTTTTTTTCATTATATGCTATATTGACAAGTTCAATTGCCTCTGTAAAAAATTCTTTAGGCATATCAGAGTTGTTAATAAGAAAATCATAAAACAAGAGAATTTTATTCTTTAATAATTCAAATTTTTCCATAGTAATTATTTTAAAGGTCCAAACATCATAGTAGAGGTGTTTAAATATAATTGCCTAGCAGGGTTATATGGTGAAATACCATTTATATTATTTCCAACATTCGGACTTCCAACACCACCAAAAAAGTCAATTAATTGTTGTTCTCTACCTCTTATAGCCCAATATCCAGTAGGATAACCTCTTGATGCAACGTCTAAAGTTGGACTTCCATAACCAAATACACGCATATGATGAGAAGCGTATCTATTCATCATTATTCCATATGGGCTTCCAAAACCACTTGCTCTACCTGAGTATACCTGCCCAGCATTATTTCGTAAAGTATAAGTTACATAAACTTTTTGTGTAAGATCGTATGTAGATGCTCCTGCAAGTGCAATTCCTCCAACAATATCTCCAATAGGTATTGGACCATCTACAGCTGTAGCTGTCAATGCAAAAGGAACAGTTGCAGAAGCTGAACTTGATTCTAAATTAAGGGATTTGTCTAAATATTGTGATTCTTGTAATTTTTGAGCAAAATATTTTTTATACTTATTTGGTTTCGGATCTCCACCCCCATTATGCAACGCCCCATTAAACCCCGCAACAATCCCCCCTGTAATAGCACCAGTCCAAAAATTGCCACCAGTAAGTTCTGCACCAATACCGCCACTCAAAGCACCAAAGGTTACTTGACCTGCTATTGAACCCGCAAATTGGTTCAAGCCTAATCCATTCATTGTTGCTCCCCAAGCTTGACCACCCACGTGACCAAAAAAGCCAGAGGCAGCACCGCTCAAAAACTTGCCTCCTTGCATCATCGAGAGTGCGCCTTGTGCTACAGCATGTGCACTGCCTTGTACCAGCCACTTCGCGTTGCCTACGGCATTTGCAATTGCACTTCCCGCCTTAAACATTTCTCCTATCCCAAAGGATATACCAGCACTCACTACGCTCCAAAACATCGATTTCAATGCACCTCCGGCGCTCCAACGCCACAGGTTTCCTGAAAATGCTAATCCAGCTGTATAAGCTACTAGACCTATTAAGGCAGCACCACCCCCAGTAACTATTACTGCGGCTATAAATAGAGCAGTCCCTACCACAGACCAAAAACTTTCCCCACTAGGGTCATTAAACAGTAGCGGATTATTAATTACATAGCCATATTTATTGTAACATTGAGTGTTATACGGGTCTTGTATATTTTCGTCTGCATTCAAGAACCGTCTCAGGAGTGGGTCATACAATCGCCCGTTCATGTGAATGATACCTACATCTTGCAAATGCTCGTGGCTGGTGTAGCCTCTGTCCAACAGTTTTATTTCTCCGTGGGTCAATATGCCCCAAGCATCAAAATGGCGTTGTTCGAGGATTGCTCCAGTATCACTGGTTATTGCCAAGATAGTACCGAGATAATCCTTGTGCAAAAATACATATTTTGCGGTAGTTTCAGCGAAATTTTTTAGTAAAACAATATCACTTTCATAGGGCGAACCGCCTATGTACATGAGGTGTTTTTCTTTTCCTGTGGTTCGGTCTAAAATGACTTCATAGCTACCATCCTCACTATAATATTTTGAGAATTTGGCTTGTTGGCTTGCCAATGCAGGGTCAAAATTACCGCCATAGTGCATTACTTGGCGGCTTTCGTTCAGTCCGTACTCAAAGGCATAATCGCCTTTTTTGCCGTCCAGGTATATGGGGTCGTTGTTCTCGTTATAGGTTATTTTTTGTAAAATAGTTGCCTCATCAGGCCAATGATTTGTTAAAGTAGTATTGGGTTCAATGCTACTAGCCCTGTAAACGCTTTCTGCATTTTTAAATTTTACAGCACCCAGCTGGTCGTTATTGGTAATACGCCCTTGGTCGTCATAGACATTGTTAGACATGTACCCTGTTTTAGGGTTTGTCCAATTGAGCAGGCGGTTATTGCCATCATAGAAAAAACTTTCGGTAGCAATGGCAAAATTAGTTCGTGTTCGCTGGTTGAGTTCATTCTTAATAGCGTCAAAGCTATAGCCCAAGCCAAGCACAGTAACTGGCGTTGCTCCTGGTTTGACATGAACTACATTTTGCAAAAAGTTGTTGCTGTCATAGGCATTGATTATAGTAACTTCACCCAGTTTGGCAGTCAAGACTTGACCATTGGCTTTGGCGGTATTGAGTTGCCACAATACTTTTTGGGTGGTTTTGTCTTTTACTTGATAGAGGTCGCCACTCCAAGGAGTATATACGTTTTCGATAACGGCTTTGGTATAGGTACCGCCCGAATACATCCCTTTTTCATAACTGGTTACCCTACCCTTGTCGTCATAAATGACGTTCTTTTTGAGGAAATAACGATTGTTGCTATTTTCCCCCGAGGCAACAGCCCGTCCTTGAGCATCGTAAGTGATATACGAACTATAGGCTTTGCCGTTGCTAGTGCCTTGTCGGTTAGTAATGCGCCCTTTGTTGTCGTAGGTAAAGCTGATGCTTTTATCGGTAGATTTGCCATCATTAGATTTTTCGATTTGCGTTTCGAGTTGACCCTTATTATTGTAAAAGAACTCTTTGTAGCCTTTGGGACTGGTTTCTTTTTTGAGTTGTCCAAAACCGTGGTAGGTGTATTCATATTTTCCATTAGAAGGATCATGAAAACTATCTTTTCTGCCCCAGTTGTCATAAGTAGTTTTGACCACATTAGCGCCATAAGTCGCTGTGAGGTTTTGACTGGCAGCATTGTAAGTAAAAGTAATGATGCCGCCTTTGTCTTCACTCTCGACCACATTGCCCAGTGCATCGGTTGTTTTTTTGGTAACACGTTGATACCCGTTGAGTTCCGTGATAATGGTGGTACGACCCTCCACTTTGGTTTCTAGTTGTTTTCCGTTGAAGCCTGTGGCGGTGGCTTTGGGCGGAAACACGCTTTCGTCATAAGCTATGGTGTTCCATTTTGGGGTTTCGGAACTTAAATAGGGTTCGCTTTCGGCGGTTTTTCTACCCAAAATGTCATAAGTAACGGCTTTTTCTATGTATTGATTGCTGTTAAACGCTTTGGTTCGGGTTAAAATAGTTTCGCCTTTGGCATTGGCAACTGTACTTTCAATATCGCCATCGGGCAGGTATTTGGTAACGGTGGTAACGAAATTTTGCTTTTCGTATTTATAGGTTACATAGCCCGATAGGTTATCGTGTGATGTTTTTAATTTTCCCCAATCATCATAAGTATTGGTTATGGTGTTCCCCAAAGGGTCTATTTGCGTGAGTACTTGCCCCCAATCGTTGTAGGTCATGTTGACTTCGAGACCCAGATTATCTGTTTTTTTGGTTACAAATCGTCCTTTGTCATCGTAAACATCTTTTACTTTTTGGGATTGAGCATCTACGCTATTGGTGGTTGTTTTTTCAAGAATATTCCCAAAACCATCATATAAGTCGATAGTTTCTAAAATATAACCCGAATAATCGTTGTTGAAGGTTTTGCTGGTTTTGAGTAAATTGTTTTCGTAAGTATAGACTTGTTTCGATTTTTTGGTGTCGTTATAGGCAGTTACTATTTCTTCTTTTTCCTTAATGCGTCCAATGAAGTAATTGTTGCCTGTACCCGTTGGATTGTTTTCATACAGAATTTCGGTGGTTTTAATGCCGAAACCGTTATTGGTATTTACAGTTGATTTTTTAGGCAGAAAGTACTGGTCATATTCATCAAAGGTAGTGGTAGTGGTAATTTGCGATAGAAAATCTTTTTGCAGGGTGCTTTTGACTACCCTCGCTTCTACCTTGACATTTGGGTTTATTACGGTCGGAATGAGGGTAGTTTCGTAATTAGTTTTCTTGAACGAAAGTAAACCAGCGGTATTTTCGTTGACATCAGTAGGAAAAATATTGTTTTCGTCTCGGGTTGACCACTCTTTTAAAGGTACTGATTCGTTGAGTGGGTCTATTTCGGAAGCACTCCAAATTTTGGTGGATGTAAAATTAGGAGCATACCAGCTCGAACGGGCGGTTTGTCTGTATCCTAACATACCCTTACCCGTCATGTGAGATACAAAACCACGGTATTTAAAATCCTGTTGCTTTCCGTTTTGTTTTAACTGTGATACAGCAAACATTTGTGATAATTTATCGGATTCGACATAGGGGTATTGTTCTTCTTTTACTGGAGCATAAAACCCTGGGTTTTTGTTGGGGTCTAACTCGGAGTAAACAACATCAGTTGTAATACCACCTTGAATTATGCTTTTGACTTTCGTACCTACTTTGGCATAATTGAAGGTTTTTATTAAACCTTTTTTTTGTACAATTATTTGATGATTTGCATTATTGATATTAAAACTACCCACCATGATTGAAAAGGGTTCATACTCATGGGGTGTGGAATAGGAACTGTTGTTAAGGGGGGTTGATAAATACTTAAATCCTGAATCTATATAGATAAAAGGATATGATTTATATTCTTTTAGGTTGATGTTTGAATAACTACTTACGGTCTCTGTATGTTGATCTATATTCTTTTTTTCAAATTTATATTTACCTGTAATAGCATCATAACCTTTGTTTTCATACGTATTGATGATATATCGAGAATAATTATTTGCGGTATCTCTATTTTGTCTTGAGTTAGAAGAAAATTCAATAAAATCTGACTTACCGTCTTGATTGATGTCTTGAGCCAAATATTGTCGATCAAAAGTATCAAATCTACCACCTGAATCTAATTCAAATTGATTTTTGGGCTGGTAATAAGAAAAATTCTGATAAGCATACTCTATAAAATCTTTCCCATTAGAAATATACATATTCCAGTCTTTGGAACCTTCGGCAAACGGCACTAGCAAATCGGTTTTTCCGTCGCCATTGAAATCGCCAATTACTGCTTTATGCTTTAATCCCTTTATGGTTGTATTAATACTTCTGTAATTTAATCTGTACTTGTTGTTATTATCTTTGAAATATTCTTCTAGTAATTGTGTTGTATTTGATATTCCTAAAAATAATTTTTCCTGTTTCCCATCTCCATTTAAATCAATATTAAATGTACCTGCATAAACTGAATGAAAACCGATGTTAGAAATACTATTAGTAGGAGATAATTCAGAATTCATGTCTATAATCAATTGAGATTTTTCATATGAAATTGATGGCTCTGGAAGATTATAAGGGTCGGTAATGTTTTGAACAAATGTACTTGTTCTTGTTAAATAAACTAAAACCTCATCAATACCATCGCTATTAGGATCTAATTTTGAAACACCTATAACATCTATTCGGCTTGTTTCTGTATGATAAGGGTCATTTGGATCTCCCTCACCAAGTGGAGGGTAGCGTTCGGCTGATTCTACATCATATAATGTAGCTGGTATAGTTTTAGTTTTTACCAATTGCAATAATCCGTTTTCTATTGCATAAATTTCTAAAATAATGTCACTCAATTTTGTATTGCTATTGTAATTTTCTTTTTTTATTAATACCCCTTGTCTTGTGCTAACTTGATTATTGTTGCTAACAAAACTTATTGGAATTGCTCTTTGTAATTCTTCAATTGAAAAAGGTAATATTGTTCCCGTAACTAATTGTTTTAAACTACCGTTAGAGTCAAAAAATGAAGGAATTAAATATATTCCGGACGGTCTTTGAACACTTACAGCGCATCGAGTTCTAGTTTCATTGTAACGTGAAGTGACAGAATCGGTACCATCTTCAACGTACACCTCGTATTGTTGATATTCAACACATTCATTGTGGGACGCGAAATATTTTAGATAATCGAGAGTGCCATCCCCATCAAAATCGCCTGATATTTTCTTTTCATCATTATCAGTAAAATTGATAGACCCCCAGCTTGAATTAGTCAAAGTTTCATAGTTAAAAACAACGGGATTTGCGGCTTGACTTTGAGAGTTATATTCGGTTATTTTATCAACATATTGGTAAATACTGGTATTGGGGTCATTTTTATAATCAATTACATATTTTTTAAAAAGGTTGGTATTTGCTTTTACAATAATATTTTTTAAAAGGTTTTTTTGAGTAAAAGCTAAACCATTAGAATAGGCTATTTCTTTTAAATTTCTATCAACATATTCAAATTCAATGGTGTTAAAATGACTTTTAGATAGTGTTTCATTCCCACCCCATTGAATGTTACTAATAGCAACAACATTTTCAGTTTGAGCATAATTATAAGAAATATAATTCCCTTGGGCATCTTCCCATTTGGTAATATTGTATTCTAATGGGGTGCGACTCGTTGTGTTCGTGCCATACCAAGCTTTAGAACCGTCCTCAAAAGTTACTTCCCACGATTCAGGCCCTTGATAGTTTGCATTTGTAATATCTCCTATAGATTTTATTTTTAGGTTGGAGAATTTTTCGGTTACATATTCGGCTCCGTTTTTTCCGTATTGACCCGATTTGAGTAATAATCGGTTTCCGTTGAACACATAATAATCATTAAGTGTTAAATCTATCCCTTTTAAATCACCATCTTTCTCTATATTTTTCCCTGTTCTGGCAATATTTGTAATTCCAGATAAACTCCACCCAAATCCTGCTATACCGTTGCCACTTCCGCTGGTGTACATTAGATTCATTTGAGGAGCTACACTGTTAATACCTGGAGGTAAAGCAATGGGTAAGGAATATTGTAATTGCCCGCTAGAGCCTACCGCTATATCTCCTTTGGTATCATGAAAAATACTGCCGTTCAAGGTGGATATTGTTTCGCCGGAAGGATTGCTTTGCCCGGCTGTTGAATTATTTGGGCTTATAGGTGGTGTAGTTGTTGAAGCACCAATTTTGGCAATAAAAGGATTCACAACTGACGCCTTTGCATTAAAACCGGGGCTTAACAATACGGCATAGGGATCTTGAACTGTTCTTGAGGTGGTTTCAGCTGTGCTTAAAATAGTTTGAGCCTGTGAAAAAAAAGTTGTAAAGAATACAGCTAATAGGGTTGCGTAAAAATTCTTCATACCTTATTGTTTTACAATTTTTATTGTTTTTTGTTCCCCGTCATTATAATTTAAAACGACTAAGTAAGTCCCTGTAGGATAGCTCAAAAAGGGAATGTTTAGAGTGTTCACTTTTTCGAGACGATTAAATTGGTGCATTTCTCTTCCGTTCAAATCAAATAAACTCACCGAGGAAATAGATTTGTTTGCTGCCAATTCCCATTTAAGGTATAATTCTTCTTTGACAGGGTTGGGATAATAAGAAATAGCATCTTCGGGAAAGAATTTTTGTAGGTCTTCGTCTTTTAAAGCATCTATTTCTTTGGGGGCTGTCGTTTTGTATTCGGGCTTATTACAGTTTATACTTAAACACAATTCCCTATTGATTTGGTTTCCTGCTGCATCATAGTCAAAAATAATTTTGTCTTGGGCTTGGGAAATAAGAGAAGACCCTAATAGTAATCCTAATAGATAATTTTTCATAATCTAAATTATTTTTAAAAGTTAAACTATGATAATTATTTTGTTGTAAGCACTTTTACTTGCGCTTTTAGCAATTCAATATCTTTGTTTTGTTGAATTAAATAAAGCGTCAACTCCTCCACTTTTTGGAGTAGTTTTGAGTTCATTTCACCAAGGTTAACACCGTTTAGTACTACTTCTTTTTCGCTCGGAATGTCTTTTAAGTGTCCTTTATCTTTAATATGGGTTTCTACTTCTTGTAGTGTTGGTAAATTGTAGTCTTTTTTGAAAACAAAATCAGACCAAGCTCCCAGATAAACCTTAACTTCTCTAGCTCCAATGGTACCTTCTACGGCTAATTTGTGCGAACCTGTGGTTAAAGTTCCTATTCCTACACCAGCAGAAACTCCTGGCCAAAGGCTTATAAAACCATTTGCATTTGATGATGCATCAATTTTTAATTGTTCCGTTTGATTATTTGTACTAATGTCAAATGTTCTTTTGTCATTATCATAATTGGCATGTGCGCTTCCGTAAAATTTATTACCACTATCAAAACCATATACTCTAAACTCTCTACGGAGTCCATTCGACGCAACATTTTCTCCTAAATAAAAATCTCCGCCCTCTACATCTAACTTAACTTGTGGTGTAGTGGTTCCAATACCTACGTTACCCCAATCTGAAATTCTCATAGCCTCTGAATCGGCAGTAAAAAAACTTAATCCGAAATATCCTGATAAAGCAACTCCTGGTCTAGTAAAGTTTGTCTCTCCTGTGACAGAATAATTACTAAGTTGAGTTAGTCCATACCGTGCTCTAGTAGTTAAAGGATCTACATCATAAACGCTAAATCCAATTTTTCTAGCAAGACCTGCTGCATTAATATCGCCTTCTACATGTAATTTAGCTATAGGGGAATTTGTACCAATGCCTACGTTACCTGCATTAATAATATAATTTCCAGTTCCATTAAAGTTTATAGGATTGGTTCCCATTGTTACTGTTCTCGGACTGGACAAAGAACCATCATTATTATAAATATTAGATGTATTAGAAGCGGTAGTTGTCGATCCATCTGCCATAAGAAATTCGTCTTTTGATCCATTTTTCTTAATAAATTTAGCCCCCATTGTTTCACCTAGACTATTTACTTCATAACTCAATACATTACTTTTATAAATTGCAAAGGCTTTACCACTATAAGTGGCTGGTGTATCAATTCTTATTCCATTTGCATTTGTACTAGCGCTAAACTTACCCGCAACACCATTTGAATTTGAAGTAAAAAACCCTCCATTTGTACCAGACGCACTAACCCCATAACCCGTACTCGAATATGAAACTCCAGAAACTCCATTACCATTTGTCGAAAATCCATTAACTCCATCATAATATACAGAATTCCCTTGCAAACCAATCCCGTAAGTTGAACTCCCGTACACACCATACCCTTCATCTGATGCAAACCCTACAACTCCATAACCATTATCAGTCACCCCAAGCAAACTTGTAATTGATTGATAATTAGAATCTGAAGTTCTCACTTCAATTGGATTAGTCGTGGTTGCTCCATTAGTTGTTACTGATTGTAAGTTTTGAGTTCCACCAGTATATTCTGGAATATTCAAAACAGATCCAGTTAGGGTTGCACGACCAGTTGTTGCATTAGTGGTTAGTGTTAAAGCGTTTTGTTTGTTGTAAAATGTATTCCAATCAGTTGAGGTCAGTACACCTGTAGTTGAAGAGGAAGCATTATTTATGCTAATGGTATTACTATTCCTTACTAAAGGAGGAGTAAAACTTAGTATATTTTCTTTTAAGCTATTAGCTGTGGCTACAAAAGCAGTCGTTGCTAACTGAGTTGTATTGGTGGTAGCAGCAGCAGTAGGCGCAGCAGGAATACCAGTAAATAGAGGCGAAGCTATATTTGCCTTTAAGTTATTAGCTGTTGTTACAAAAGCAGTCGTTGCTACTTGACTTGTATTTGTACCTGCTGGTATTGCAACTGTGGCTGTCATAGTCGCAGCTGAAATACTACCAGTGGCAAGAATATTTCCTACAACATGTAATTTTTCAGTAGGGGTATTTGTTCCAATACCTACATTTAAATTTGTTGTAACGAGATTTGGTTGAAAATTATTAATAAAAATTCCATCACCAACATAAATTTGAGCTTTTACAGAGCCAATTCCGAATAGGAAGAATACAAAAAATGACAATTTGAATATTTTTTTCATGAGATTTAGTTTAGTTATTAGATTGAATTTATTTTGAATATTTTTTATTTAACACATTTATTTTTTGACAACAGAACTAAAATTACTTGTTATTAATAATTTTATTCTTGTTCTTAAGTTGCAATTTCTTGCTAATTAAATGTTAAAACAATATTATTAAAAATAAAAATAAAAAACAATAAATTTCTGATAAAATAATTATTTCTTAAAATTGATATAAGTAAATCGACAGTATTATAATCATAAATAGGACTGTTCGCTAAACGGGCTAACTAGCAAAATTTTACAAGTAACAGATTGTCATAATGAAATATATAGCGGTAAAAACTACCTCGGGGCAGAGCCCACATGGCATTAGTGAAATTAAACACAAATTACACAGCCGAGTGCAACGAACTGACGAAGTAAAATAACACAATCAAAAAATTCGTGAAAATCTGTGACCCGAGCGTAGCGAATAGACGAAGTAAATTAGTGTCAAAAAAACAAATCGAAGCAAAGCTTAGAAGAATTAGCCAAAAGAGAGTAAAAACAAAAAAGGTTGTCCATTACGGACAACCTCTCCAAAACTTTTTAGACTAAAATCTACAACTCCCCTTTTCGCTTGGTAATAGCAGCCGTTAAAGCGTCAATTTCGGCTAACTCTAAAGTCACTTTAGTCAAGTCGAGTTCTTTTTCAAGAAGAGCGACTACGCCATAGCTTTCTTTTCGGTTTTCAAGTAAGAACTTTTTGTCCTCTAGTCTTACTTTTTTCTTTACCGCATCCTCTTTATTATTGCCTTCTGGCAAGGTAGCAATAATAGTTTCGGTTGCGCTAATCTCGGTAACCACTGATTGCAATTCAGCATTAATCTCAACTGAGGTTGTACTGTAATTGTCAGTCAATCTTTCCTCAGAAAGTTTTTTGAAATTCAGGTCTGCTTTTTCTTTTGCAGCCCAGGCCAATAGTAAATCACAGTCGGCTACCGTTGTGATTTTGCTTGTTGAATACGACATAATTAAAAAATTTAATTGTTAATAATATGGGTTTAACGCTGTCGTATTTTGGTTTAGTGATCCTTAATAAAAATTTAGGTTTTTATTTACTTTTCTTTAAGGATAGTAATGTAATTCAATTGACTTTTAATTCCTTCCAATTTTAGTAGCTGTTGGGTTTGGAGGAGTAAACCGTTTCGTTCTACTCCCGAAATGGCTTGTTGCAACAATACACCAGCTAGTTTTTCTTTGCCTTTTTGCAAATGCAAGGCGAAAGCATGAAGTTTTAGACTTTGATGGTATTTCGTTTGTATGGCATCTAGTATGCGTTGTTCTTTCATTTGCTTGTACTCTAATTCCTTGATTTGAAAAGCTAGAAATGCTTTTAGTTTCAATTCTTGTTCTTTTTGAAATTCGCTTTCCTGCTCCTTACTTATTTTATTTTGTTCAAAAAACACAGCCAAATCAGCCAGTTTTGTTTGTGTTCCGATGGGTAACTCCCGTTTTCCTATCTCATACATCGAGAGCTGACTTTTAGTCACGGCTAAATAAATCGCCATCATTTCTTGGGAAAGCCCCAATTGATCTCTAAAAAATTGTGTTAGATTCATTTTGTGCCTATTTTTATATAAAATATTTTTTACACACAAAGTTGTGATTATTTTTTAAAAAAATAAAATTTGCACACAAATTTGTGGCGTTTTTTCAAAAAATATTTTTTTTGTCACAAAATAATGTAGTGAATTCAGGTATAGGTTTGCTATTTTATTAGTCCGCAGGAATTGGTTACTACAACTATCGAAGCCGAAACGGAGCAAGTTATGCAAAACCTAAAGGCTGTCCTCGAAGCGGCTGGAATGAACTTTGAAAACGTGGTAAAAACAACTATATTTATCATGAATATGAACGATTTTGCGAGTATAAATACTGTTTATGGTTCTTATCTTGACGAAAAAACCGCTCCAGCTCGCGAAACGGTTCAGGTGGCTAGTTTGCCCAAGAATGTAAATATCGAAATTTCGATGATTGCTATTCTATAGCGATTGCATTCAATAATAATTGTGCCGTGGCTTCATTTGTTGCTAATGGAATATTATGAACGTCACAAACTCGAATGAGCATATTTACATCTGATTCGTGAGGATGACTCGACAAAGGATCTTTGAAGAATATAACCATTTTTGTTTTCCCTTCGGCAACTCTACCCGCAATTTGTGCATCTCCACCTAGTGGACCAGAAAGCATTTTTTTTATCTTGAATCCAGCACTTTCTGCCTTAAAACCTGTTGTCCCAGTAGCAATAAGTTTGATTTTTTCTTTTTGTAAAATGACTTGGTTTTTGTTTAAAAACTGAACCATATCAGCCTTTTTTCCATCGTGAGCAATAATCGCTATTTCCATTTTATAAGGTTTAATTGAGAATAAAAAAACCTGAGAGTTTAGTTCAGGTTTCAATAAAATTATTTGTTTGCTATATGGTAGGCAATAAGACCATCGATAGGCCTTCGCAAAACGTTACCCAGTTGTATTTCGTATTTATCAAAGGTTATTTGCAATTCATCTTTTAGATAAAAAGCGATTGACCCTACAAAATGTACAGGAACTTCTTTGTAATTTTCATATTGCTGGATGTAGTTTCTAACAAAAGATTTCATCCCTCTGAAAATTATTTTTTTACAAAATTCATTTTCTTTATTCTGAATCAAAAACTTAGCAAAAGTGGCTAAATAAGCGTTTGGATTGGCTTCTTTGTATAATTTATTCTTGATAAAATCAGGACTTAAATCATATTCCTTTTCAAATTCAAGAGCCAACTCTTTTGGCATTTTATTAAAATAATAACTTCGGATTAATTCTTTTCCAAAAACATTACCGCTACAATCGTCCATAACAATATAACCCAATGACTGTACTTTTTGATGCAATACTTTACCATCAAAATAGCTGCAATTAGAACCAGTACCTAATATCGCTACAATTGCTTCTTCGCCTTTTGGAGTTGTAGCATATACCGCTGCATAGGTATCCTCTTCTACAACTACAACGGCATTCGAAAAATAATCTTGGAAAATTTTAGATAATGAATTTTTCATATTATCTGTACCGCAACCCGCACCATAAAAGTAAAGATGTGTTGTCTTGTCTTTATTTTGAAGAATATCAAAACGATCGTTTAAACGTTCAATAATATCAGCACCTTCTAAAATTTCAGGATTTAAACCTAATGTTTGAGTTGTAAACAATACTTTTCCATCATCATCTATCGCAATCCAATCGGCTTTGGTAGAACCACTATCAACTAATAATCTCATGTCAATTTAAATTTTAGATTTTAGTTCTTAAATTATACAAACTAAAATGGTTATTGGGTTAAGTAAAAAAATCCCGTTAAAAATACATTCAACGGGATTTTGTAAATATATTAAAAATTTATTTTAAACTGGTAATATGTACTGCAAGGTCAATTAATTTACTAGAATAGCCATATTCATTATCATACCAAGAAACTAGTTTGAAGAAAGTCGAGTTCAAACCAATTCCTGCTGTTGAGTCAATGATTGAAGTTCTTTTATCTGAAATAAAATCCTGAGATACAACAGCATCCTCTGTGAATCCCATAATTCCTTTCATAGTAGTTTCAGAAGCTAATTTTAAAGCAGCCATTATTTCATCATATGAAGTTTCTTTAGCCACTTTTACAGTTAAATCAACCACAGAAACGTCAACAGTAGGAACACGGAAAGACATCCCTGTTAATTTTCCATTCAAATCAGGAATAACTTTTCCAACCGCTTTTGCAGCACCAGTTGATGATGGAATGATGTTTACGCTTGCTGCACGTCCGCCTCTCCAGTCTTTTCTAGAAGGACCATCAGCAGTCATTTGAGTTGAAGTTGTTGCGTGAACTGTAGTCATCAAAGCTTCAACAATTCCAAAATTATCGTGTATCACTTTAGCCAAAGGAGCCAAACAGTTTGTTGTACAAGAAGCATTAGAAACAACAAGATCTGAAGCTTTTGCAGATTCGTGGTTTACTCCCATTACAAACATTGGAGCATCTGCAGATGGAGCAGATATAATTACTTTTTTGGCACCACCTTTTATGTGCTCATTTGCAGTTTCGATAGTGGTGAAAATACCTGTACATTCAGCTACAACATCAACATCAACTTCATTCCATTTTAAGTCTGCTGGATTTCTTTCGGCAGTGATACGGATGTTTTTCCCGTTTATGTACAATTTACCTTCTTTTACTTCAACTGTTCCATTAAAACGACCGTGAACTGAATCATATTTTAACAAATACGCTAAGTGATCTACATCCAATAAATCATTGATTGCTACAACTTCTACATTATCTCTATTGAAAGATTCTCTAAAAACAATTCTTCCAATTCTTCCAAATCCGTTTATTCCTAATTTTACTTTTGACATTCTTTTTTTATTTGATCGTTAATTTAAATTTAATTTAATTGTGGTTATAAAAATAACCGACACTTTATTTATACAGACATGATTTCTGAAACACGAAGTAATTCTCTGTCTATTTCAGTATGCCCTTTGATGGCTTGTTCCAATGGGGTAAGAGCAACTAAATCGTTTAACATTCCAACCATTAGATTTGACTTACCTTCCATCAAAGATTCGACCGCTTTAACTCCTAATCTACTAGCTAATACACGATCAAAACACGATGGAGCCCCGCCACGTTGCATGTGTCCTAAAACTGAAACACGTATTTCGTATTCTGGTAAATTAGCTTCAACATATTCTTTTAATTCGAATACACTTTTGCCAATTTTATCGCCTTCAGCAATTACAACTATACTCGAAGATTTTCCTGAAGCTTTGCTTTTTCTTAAAGATTCGATTAATC
The DNA here is from genome assembly GCA_043770135.1 of Flavobacterium sp. GTDB lineage: Bacteria > Bacteroidota > Bacteroidia > Flavobacteriales > Flavobacteriaceae > Flavobacterium. The sequence continues at coordinate 16,091 of JAYVIN010000063.1, forward strand.
GTTCCAAGCCCATATCTTCTTCTGGAATCAAAATCTCTTGAGCTCCAGCACCAATTCCTGCATTAAGTGCGATATGGCCGGCATCACGCCCCATGACTTCAACAAAAAACAATCGATTGTGTGAACTTGCAGTATCACGGATTTTATCGATACATTCAATTACGGTATTCAAAGCCGTATCGTATCCTAAAGTGTGGCTTGTTCCAAAAATATCATTGTCAATTGTTCCAGGAATCCCCATTACCGGAAAGCCAAATTCTTTATTGAAAATTTCTGCTCCTGTAAAGCTACCGTCTCCTCCAATTACAACTAAAGAATCAATTCCTGCATTGACCAAATTTGCATGTGCTTTTTTGCGACCTTCCACAGTCATAAATTCTTTTGACCGAGCCGATTTTAATATTGTTCCTCCTTTATTAATAATGTTGTGAACGTCTCGTGGTCCCATTTCTTTGAAGTCGCCTTCTATCATTCCTTGGTATCCTCTGTAAATCCCTACGCATTGTATGTTGTGATAAGCACAGGTACGAACCACTGATCTAATAGCTGCATTCATTCCGGGTGAGTCGCCTCCAGAAGTTAAAACAGCAATTTTTTCTATTTTTTTTGGCATTATATATCTATTTAAGTGTAAAATTAATAAACATTCAACAATTTCATAGTCTCTTTATCACAATTTACCCAAACGCATATTAATTCAAACGTTTTAGTTAATAAGTTGACCTTTTTTAAAAACTAAATAAAACTACACAAACTGAGAATCAAAATTATTTCACAAATTGAATACATATACATGCTACAATTTAAAACAAAATTCTATTTAGTCTTCTTCTGGAATAACACCCTCTTTATTCAATATCGGTTTTGGTAATTCTGGTTTTGGTAATTTTGATTTAATATTATCATCATTCAATTCATTCGAGTCTCTTTCGGATGTGTTGCGTTTAGGATTATTTTCAGATTTAATTTTCTTAAAAATTTTATTCACTAATTCATTAAAGTTGTCAAAATCTATTTCGTAAGAAAGCCCCAATCCTTGAGTATATACTATTCCTTGACCAATAAAATTGACATCATTTTCTCGGTTGAACATCCGAAAGTTTAACGTCCCATCTTCATTAACTCTATATTGAATTTCAACATCTCCAATTATTGCTGTTTGGTTAACTCCTCCAAAAGGCACTCCTACTTTTCCATTAAAAGTGATTCTTTCGTTAATTCTCGAAGATATATTAGCCACAAATCTTCCATCAGATTCTTTCCCAATCCTTCTGTCGGCAGCAATTACATTAAAATCTACTTTGAATTTATCATTATTAGTTTTAATAATCCCACCTAATAAACCAGTTGCCGTTTCAAAAATACTTCTCGAAAAGTCAGATTGTGTCACTCCCTCTGAACTTAAAAATCCTCCTGCTGATAATAAGTACAAAGCCTGTGTTTGTCTTACATCTTTGTCATTCAATTTATATTGAATTTCAGATTTTAAAACACTACTTATGGTTGGAAACTCAAAATTGAAATCAGGTTCTGGACTTGCTAAATCGCCTCTGACTCCAATGATTAATTCTACTGGAACTTTTTTATTGAGAGAAGAATTTTCTAATAATAAAGCTGGATTTGCAGTGGTTTTATAAACCGCTTCTAAATTAAGTCTAGCCTTCATTGGATCACCTTCCCATGATATGTAGCCTCCTTTTTTTACATCAAATTTTCTATCTATAATTCCCCCATATTTAAAGTTATAAGTTCCCTCATAAGCCTGAAAATCACCCCACATTTTAAACTTTCCTAAAGTATTTATTTTGAACAATAAAGTACCATTTCCTCTTCCTTTCATTCCGTGTCCAGACACTCGGTCTAAAATCACTTCCACTTCGGCATTTGGTGTTATATCTAGGTCAAATTCAAGTTCAAGTCCTTTATAATTTCTAGTGTTTTCTGCGATTCCGTTTTTTAAATTATATTTTTCTTTTGGACTTAAAAAATGAATAAAATTATTTTCACTAATATTTTCAACATCATTAATAGGGATTTTTAGCGAAGATCCTTTTTCTGATTTGGCATCAACCTTAATAAATAATTCGTTTGTTGGTCCTTTAATACTAGCTTTACCGTCTATAAAAGCGGTTCCATAATAAGCAGCTCCTTCATGATCTACGGTGTTTAGGACTAATAATCTTTTGGAACTAATGTCTAAATCCAATCGCCAATCTGCAAAAACGTTGTGCTGAATACTTCCGTTCAAGATTCCTATTGTACCATACTTTGAATCTGTAAGTGTGTTTTTTCTAAAAATGAACTTTTCACTGGTCAAATCGACTACGGATTTGTCACTAAGTTCATAATCAACATTCAGATATGGAATTGCTAGTCCCGCTTTGTCAACAAAAAGCCTTCCGTTTATATCCGGTTTTTTTAGATTTCCTCCGATTGTGGCGTTTCCTGATACAAATCCTCTTATATTTGAAATCACTTCGCCACCTAGCGAACTCAAAAGACCAAGATTAAAACGGTCTAATTTTAGATTCAAATCTAAAATTGTATTCTTGTTTACAATTTCGAAATTCCCATTTGCATTTAAAGATTTGAGATCTTCGGTTTCTACAGTGGCATCTAATGTGAATTTTTTTAAACTTTCGTCTCCCACTATATTTAAATTCAACTTCCCTAAATTGGTTTTGTTGATGTTCAAATTATCTATTTGTACAGTTGCAGTGGGCTGGAAAATAGCATTATTTTGTTTGAAATTTAGTAGTGCATTGATATTCCCATTAAAAATAAATTTAGGATTGGTGGGCGTAATTTGGTTTAAATCAACATTTTTTAAACTTATTTTTAAATCCTTATATTTAGATCCTTTTATATCTCCTGTAAAACTAATTTCCTGATCATTATGCGTTAAAATTAAATCCTCAAAATTGAAATTTTCTAACGATTTGTCAAAAATTATTCTGTTATTTTGAGTATCCTTTTCATTCAAAAACCATAAATAATCCTTGAATTTAACTTCGGATTTACTAATCCCTATAACATTTTTATTTTCTTCATTAATGGTGTGAAATAAGTTTAAATTATAATAATCCTGTCCTTTTGAACCTCCTTTAAACTCGGATCTAAAGAACAAAGTATCATTCATTGTAACGTTTATCAAACTAAAATCTCTAATTTTATAATGTTTCGTTTTTATACTATCCAACTCAACATAGGCGTTGTATAATGGATTCTTATTGTCTATTTTAACTCTAATATTGTCAAAAGTATTAGCAGAAGCCGTAATTTTTGGGGAATCAAAATTGAGTTTAAATTCTTGATTATCCGAGTTGATATTTCCTTTAACAATGGTATTTGAACCTATATTAATTTCAGGGAAAAAAAGTTCTATAATTTTATTATAAATAACAAAATCGAACTTCAAAAATTGCCCTTTATTTACCTTTAAAGGTTTATAATTGGCGTACAAACTTCCGAGAGAATTAGTTACTAAATTTTTCAATTGACTAAATTGGTATCTACCTATGATACTCCCTTCGACAATATCAGGAGAATTCACGTTGATTGTTCTTACCTGATTTTGGTCAAAGCTTGAATTAATATCGAAATCATCAAAGTAATAGGTTTGTTTTTGATTTTGGTAAACGGTTTTATTGATATGAACATTTCCAATTATATTTTCTATTGAATTTCCTGCGGCTTTAACAACAATATCACCCTTTAAAACAGATAGAGAATCTTTTGAAAGTTGCAATTTATTCAAATCCGCATTCTGAATATTGATATGAAAATCATATTTATTTTCCTTATCACTTAAATCAATCAAACCATCGAAATTCATATTTAAATTTGGATCATTAACTGAAATTTGTCCTTTGTAAAGAGGCAATTTAAAATTACCATCTATATCAATATTCGTATAATTGTAATTGTTATAATTTACTTGGGCTATTTCCCCTGTTACTGCCGTATTCAAATATTTTTTTGAAAACCCTACACCGTCTACATCAATGTTTAAGGTAGCTTTTTTGATGTCTTTTCTATCTAAAAATACTCCTAAGTCAAAATTTTCCAAAGTGACATTTCCAACATAAGAAGCATTGTCGATAAAATCGATACCTTTCATCTTAAAATTAGATTTCAAAAATCCCAAATCAGAAGTCATACTAATATCAGCATCTATTGCTTGTGCTGTAATCTGTGTATTACCTGTAAGACTGAAAACCCCTAATTTTTTAATGTTTTTCGGTAATTTATTACCCAAAACTTTGGGAAGCAAGGTTACAAGGTTGTCATAAGTCGAAGAGAATTTTTTGAATTTCCCATTCATATAAAATTTTTGATTTTCTTTTCCAAAAAGATTTTTAAAATTTATATCTCCTACAATCTGAGTAGTTTTCGAATTGAATAATTTTAATTTTGTTAGACGAAGATTATTTAAAGTACCATTTATTTTAGCCTTAATATCAAATATTTGATTTTTCCCCAAACCTTTATAAAAAAAGCGAATATCATTAGAACTGATTAGAGAGGATTCGAGTTTCATATCGAAGTTGACTCTATCGTTAAAATTTTTAAAATCCTCTATTTCATAATTTAAAACCACTTCTGCTTTTAGTGAAGAATCACTAGTTAGTAAATCTAATTTTTCGAGTCGAATTTGTTTTTTGGTATAACTAAATTGAGAACTCAAATTCTTAACAAAAACACCACTATGATCCAAGAAAGACATTTCGTTAATCTTCATGTTAACATTAGGTCCATATACCTTAAAATCACTTAATGAAGTATTTAACTTAATAAAGTCAATGTCTTTGGAAACAACTTTGTTTTCATCGGTTAGAATAAAATGACCGTTTGAGATTACTACTTTTTGTGCAGTCATCAAAAAATGTTTTTTCGATGGCTTACCTGAATTAAAAACAATAATAAATCTATCAAGATTGGATTTATTTTCGTTTTTATAGGTTTTTAAATTAAACAATAATTCATCCAAAGCGATATCCCCAAATATCAAGTCACCGTCTAATATTTTTTTCGCACCTACTATATTGGTTTTAATTCTATTAGCATAAATCAAAGTATCTTTATGATGGTCTAAAATCAATACTTTTTTTAGTTTTACACCTCCGAAAGCAGTTACCGAAACTTCATCTATTCCAATATTAATTCCAAAATCTTTGTTGATACTTTCAACAAAATATTTGGCAATTTTGGTTTGAACAGAAGAAAAAGAAAGCGCTATTCCAAGTACCAGCAAAAGTAGGATTAGCCCAAGTAAGGAAAAGAATACTATTTTTTTGATTATTTTGATACCTGTTGAATTTAATCTTTTTAATTATATTTTGACTTGATAAACGACAGCCCATTCCATAAAAATTATCTAATTTTGGCTTCGACAATTTAAATTCAATAGAATTGTCAAATATAATTCAAAAATTACGCCTTTTTATGCAAAATTCCGAGGTTTTTATTTTGGCTATCGAAAGTTCTTGCGATGATACTGCTGCAGCTGTTTTGCATAACGATAAAGTAGTATCTAATGTTGTAGCAAATCAATCGATTCATAGCCAATATGGTGGCGTAGTACCTGAATTAGCGTCACGTGCGCATCAACAAAATATTATCCCCGTTATTGATGTTGCCTTACAAAAAGCAAATATAAATAAAGAACAATTATCTGCCATCGCATTTACACAAGGTCCAGGTTTAATGGGTTCGCTACTAGTAGGAAGCTCATTTGCAAAATCATTATCATTAGCTTTACAAATTCCACTAATTGCTGTAAATCACATGCAAGCGCATATTTTAGCTCATTTCATCGATGAAGAAGGGTTTGATAAACCTACTTTTCCATTCATAGCATTAACCATATCTGGAGGACACACACAAATCGTTAAAGTAAATGATTTTTTTAATATGGAAATAATTGGCGAGACCACCGATGATGCCGTTGGTGAAGCCTTTGACAAAAGTGCTAAAATACTAGGCCTTCCCTATCCTGGAGGTCCTTTGGTTGATAAATATGCAAAACTGGGAAATCCGAAAGCTTTTGCTTTTACAAAACCGAAAATTCCGGGATTAGATTTTAGTTTTTCGGGATTAAAAACTGCTATTCTGTATTTTATACAAAAGAAAAAACTAGAAAATCCTAATTTTGTAGAGGAGAATCTAAACGATATTTGTGCTTCTATACAACATACCATCATCGAAATTTTGATGGATAAATTAAAATTAGCGGTAAAGGAAACCGGAATCACACAAATCGCTATTGGTGGTGGAGTTTCGGCTAATTCCGGAATTCGAAACACCTTGCTCGAAGCCCAACAAAAATACGGATGGAAAACCTATATCCCAAAATTTGAATACACCACCGACAATGCCGCCATGATTGGAATTGTGGGTTATCAAAAGTTTTTAACTAAAGATTTTGAAAATGCTGCTGTAGTTTCAAAAGCACGAATTCAATTCTAAACCATGCAATTATTTTATAATCCGAACATAAACGAAACTACCGAAAGTTTTTCTTTTGATAAAGAAGAAAGCAAACATATTATTAAAGTATTACGTAAAAAAGATACTGATATATTATTTGTAACTAATGGTTTAGGCTATTTATTTGAAACTGAAATAACCTTAGCTTCTGACAATAAATGTACTGTAAAAATTATTGCTGTAGAAAAAAATGATGCTTCGAAATATCATTTGCATTTAGCTGTTGCGCCAACCAAAATGAACGATCGATACGAATGGTTTTTAGAAAAAGCAACCGAAATTGGCGTGCACGAAATCACACCTATTATTTGTGATCGTTCCGAACGTAAAGTCATTAATGAAGAACGATTTGAAAAAATAATACTAACTGCCATGAAACAAGCTAATATATTATTTCTTCCAAAATTAAACCCATCAAAAACGTTCAAAGAATTTATACAAACCAAAAACGATGGAATGCTACTCATTGCTCACTGTGAAGAAACAGATAAAAAATCATTGAAATCAGTTTTAAAATCAAATACCAACGTAACTTTACTTATTGGTCCAGAAGGTGATTTCTCGGAAAAAGAAATAGCAATAGCTCTCGAAAATAAATTCGTTCCAGTATCACTAGGAAACACAAGACTTCGAACCGAAACGGCTGCGATTGTAGCTTGTCATAGTGTGATTTTCGTGAATGAAAGCCCCCTAACCCCCAAAGGGGGAATTACAGCATAATTAGAAACTCAATGAAAAAAAAATATTACATCTTATTATTATTATCCTTTGCTTCATTTTCTCAAGAAATTGCTTTACTAAAATACAGCGGTGGTGGGGATTGGTATGCCAATCCTACATCTTTACCCAATTTGATAAGCTATTGCAATACCGCTATTAACACCCGAATAAAATCAAAACCAGCTACGGTAGAACCAAGTAATCCAGATTTACTTTCCTATCCATTTGTGCACATGACCGGTCACGGAAACGTAGTTTTTAGTGATATTGATGTTACTAATTTAAAGAATTATATGAATTCAGGAGGTTTTCTGCATATTGATGACAATTACGGAATGGATCAGTATATTAGAAAAGAAATCAAAAAAATATTTCCTAATAATGAACTAATCGAAATTCCTTCGAGCCACCCTATCTTTCAAAAACCTTTTGTTTTTTCTAATGGTTTACCCAAAATTCACCAACATGATGGAAAAAGACCTCAAGCTTTTGGAATTTTTATTGAGAATCGAATTGTGCTTTTATATACTTATGAATGTGACCTTGGAGATGGTTGGGAAAATGAAGAAGTGCATAATAATCCAATAGAAATCAGAGAAAAAGCATTAAAAATGGGTGCGAATATTATACACTACATATTTAACAATTAAATTTAATAAATTAATTTAAATATCGATTATTTTTTTTTATGTAAAAAATAATTATATATTTATAATCTAAATCCCTACATAACAACCATTAAACTAAAATTATTATGAAAAAATTTCTTTTATCTACTACTTTCATTTTACTGATTTTTTCATGTCAAAATGATACCTCCGAAATAAATACAACAACAGCAAAAAGGGGTTGTGCGTCCCAAGAAGTTCTTGAATCACAAATGTTAGCTGATCCAACACTAGCAATACGCATGAACCAAATTGAAGCTTTTACACAGAAAAATCAATTTAACAATAGTAGATTGGTAGGAGGAAAAATTGTAATTCCTGTTGTAGTAAATGTATTGTATAGAACAGCAGCAGAAAATATTTCTGATGCGCAAATTGCATCTCAAATTGATGTATTAAATAAAGATTTTACTGCCTTAAATCCTGATTTGACAAACTTAAATAATACTATATTTTTGGGTTTAGAAGCTAATGTTGATATCACTTTTGAACTAGTTAAAATAAACAGAAAAGCTACCACAAAAACTTCTTGGGGAACAAGAGATGCTATGAAAAAAACGAAACAAGGAGGTATTAATCCAACCTCTCCAACTACAAATCTAAATTTTTGGGTTTGTACTATAGGTGGTGGAATATTAGGTTATGCTCAATTTCCTGGGGGTTCATCTGCAACTGACGGCATTGTATGTGATTCGAAATATGTAGGTGTAACACCTAATTCTGCTGGAGCGTACCCATACAACCTTGGAAGAACAGCTACTCACGAAGTCGGTCACTGGATGAATCTACGTCATATATGGGGTGATACAAGCTGTGGAACCGACCAAGTTGAAGACACACCAACTCACAACACTGCTAATTATGGTGTTCCAACATATCCTCATTTAAGCACTTGTGCCGGAGCTCCAATAGAAATGACGATGAATTATATGGATTATACAGACGACAGAGGAATGTATATGTTTACCAATGGTCAAAAAACTAGAATAGCTGCTTTATTTGTTTCTGGCGGTGTAAGAGCAGGATTCAGAAATTAATAATACTGACTTTTTATTAAAACTAAACTCGCTACTATTAGCGAGTTTTTTTTATCTTTATGCCTTAATTGTATAAAATGATAACATCAAAAACTATTGCCAATGGCATTATTAGAGCTACTCTAATTCTTATTGCATTTGCAACATTATTATTTTTTGTGTACCAAATCAAAACTATATTGTTTTATGTAATTACCGCATTAGTTTTAACATTGATTTCAAATCCTCTTGTCGAATTTTTAAAAAAACGCTTGCGTTTTTCCAATATTCTGGCTGTTATTTTTACTATGACAGTTATTGTTTTAATTTTAATTGGATTTATCATGATGTTTATTCCTCTTATAATTTCTCAAGGCGAAAATCTATCATTGCTTAATACACAAGCAATCGAAACGAATCTTATTGAATTGATTACTAAAATCAATGCTTTTTTAGAAAGTCATACTATTAATTCTGAAAAATTGATTCAAGAAACGAATTTAACTTCAAAACTCAATTTTAATTTTATCCCAACATTTTTTAATTCCATTCTTGATATAATTAGTAATTTAGGAATTGGATTAGCTTCTGTTTTATTTATTACCTTTTTCTTTTTAAAGGACAAAGTACTTTTCATCAGCGGAATAAAAAAAATACTCCCCGAAGAACATGAAACTAAGATTATTCATTCTTTATTCAAAATCAACGATCTTTTAAGTCGCTATTTTATTGGGCTATTGATTCAACTTTTTATTGTATTCGTTCTCTATTTAACCGTATTGCTAATTTTTGGAATCGAAAATGCATTAATCATTGCGTTCATTTGTGCCACCTTGAATATCATTCCCTACATTGGCCCTTTGATTAGTTCCTTCTTAGCTGCTATCCTAACCATGATTAGTACTTTAGGTGGAGATTTTCAGACTCAAGTTATTCCAACAACACTTTTTGTATTACTCGGATTTTGGATTGTACAATTAATCGACAACAATCTATCTCAGCCTTTTATTTTTTCGAAAAGTGTCAATTCTCATCCATTAGAAATCTTTTTGATTATTTTAATCATTGGTTTTCTTTTTGGTATCATAGGAATGATAATTGCCGTTCCTTTTTATACCATTTTGAAGGTAGTTGCCAAAGAATTTTTTCCTGAAAACAAAATTATTAAAGTTGTTACTAAGAATATTTGATGATTTCAAATCCATTATTATCTACTGATATTCAATTTTTTATTAAAAAAAATATTGATACACCTATTTCGAAATTAGCATTACAAAAAAATCCATTTCCCGAAGTTGAATGGATTTTAATTTTGAATCAAATTGAGGCTAAAAAAAAGTCAAAACAAAAACTACCCCATTGGTTTGCAACTGAAAATATCATTTATCCAAGTAAAATTTCAATCGAACAAACCTCATCCGAAACAACCGCTTTATATAAATCTAGCATCGTTTCGGGAGAAAGTCTCATCGATTTAACAGGAGGTTTTGGTGTCGATACTTATTATTTTGCTAAAAAAATTAAAAATATAACCCATTGCGAAATCGATTCTGAACTTTCTCAGATTGTCGAACATAATTTCCAACAATTAGGAGCTAATAACATTGCTTGTTATTCTGGCGACAGTCTGAATTTTCTAATCAAATCAAATACAAAATGGGATTGGATATACATCGATCCATCAAGGCGAAATAATGAAAAAGGAAAAGTTTTCATGCTGAAAGATTGCCTACCAAATGTACCTGAAAACCTTGATTTGTTTTTCCTCCATTCAAACGCTATTCTGATAAAGACAGCTCCCCTACTCGATATTTCTTCAGGATTATCAGAATTAAAAAACGTTAAAACAATTCATATCATTGCACTTGAAAATGAAGTAAAAGAACTTTTATGGGAATTACACCGAGACTTTTCAGGAAAAACTAACATCCAAACCGTAAATATTACAAAAGAAAAAAAACAAGTTTTTAACTTTCATAGAGATAGTAATACTGAAATCACTAACTATAGTTTACCCGGCAACTATTTATACGAACCCAACAGTTCCATCATGAAATCGGGTGGTTTTGATGAAGTGGGGCTTATTTATAATTTAAAAAAATTACACAAACATTCTCATTTGTATACTAATTCAACACCAATTGATTTTCCAGGAAGAGTATTTAAAATAGAAAAAACATTCTTATACCATAAAGATGAAATGAAAGCAAATCTCGAAAATAAAAAAGCAAATGTTTCTACTCGAAATTTTCCTGAGACTGTAGAAAACATAAGAAAAAAATGGAAAATAAAAGATGGAGGAAATCAATTTTGTTTTTTTACCACTAATGAAAATAACAATAAAATAGTTTTAATTTGCACCAAAATAGCATAAAAATGAAAAAAATAGTAGTTCTGTCAATGTTTTTAATAAGTACAGTATTATTGGCGCAAAAACCATGCGAATACACTACAAACACAACCGATTCAATTGGAACATATAAATCATTGAAAGACTATTTGATGTATGAAAAAAAATTTGCGGGTAATTCTAGTTATATCTTTTTTACCTTAGAATCAACTAATGGAACACCGTCGTTAAGCATTAATTTAATTAGGAAAAGCAAAGAATTTCTAAATGCAAATTGCTTTGATGCCAAATCAAAGATTTTTTTACAATTAAACAATGGAAAAATAATTACGCTGCTTTTTGCGGGAAGTGAAAATTGTGGTAGCCTAATTCGTGATGAAAACGGATTCGACAATAGACTTTTAAATGGAACTTTTATGTTTATTAAAGGAAGTATTGCAGATTTAAAAAGTTCGGCTGTAAATTTAATGCGAATAAAATATTTATCCGAAATTGAAGATTTTGTGGTCAAAAAAGAAATACAATCAGAACTTAATGGTCAAAACTACCAACCCGAATCATTATTCATGAATTATTTATATTGCATAGAATGATTAATCGCAGTGCCACTTTGTATTAGCAATTTTATCATTCAGACCAGATTTCAAATTGTAATGCCACCATTCTGATTCAAAGGCAATAAACCCATTTTTGAGCATTATTGTTTTTAGCAATGCCCTGTTATTCTTTATTTCTTGTGAAAGTTTTGTATAATTGTGACTGGCTTCTATTCCGAAATAATCAAATGACGTTCCCATATCAAGCTCATTCCCTTTAGAATCGATTAGGCTTATATCTACTGCACCGCCTCTATTATGAATTGAACCTTTACTTGGATCGGCAACATAAGATGGATTGGGAACTAATTCCCACATTTTTTTTTGAATAGCCAAAGGACGATAACAGTCAAAAATTTTGATTTTATAGCCTTTTTTTACAAACTCATTATTTGCTTTGATTAAAGCATTCACTGTTTTTAATCTTAAAAAACAAGCTGCGCAATCGTATACTTTAGCTTTTAAAAAATTATCCGTAGTGGCATATTTCATATCATATTCAAAATCTTTGCTGTAATCCTTGAGATTGACAAAACTAGTATCACTCAGCCTGGAATTATTATGACTAATTGTACCAGAAATTTGCTCCTGAGATTTACATGAAAGAATAAAAGTAAAAAGAGTAAAAAACAAAAAGTATCTAATTAATACTCTTCTATATTTAGTATTCTTCATAAATTTTATTTTTAATTGATTATCATTTTTTACAATAAACTATTTCAATAATTCTAATTGTTTCCATTCAAAATTTATAGCATCATTTTTTTGAGGAATTCCCTTTGTACTTCGACCCTCGTCAATATATTTGAGCAGCAAAGATTTTAATTCCGTTACTTTTTCTGGATTATTGTCTACTAAATTTTTAGTTTCGCTCGGGTCGTCCTTTAGATTATACAATTGAAATTTTGGAAGTGTTGAATCAAATTTTTGATTTTTCTTGGGATATGGATAACTCCAACCACCAGAATCTGGACATAAAATTAATTTCCATTCGTCTTTTCTTATTGCAAAACTTCCATTAATTGAATGATGTACAGTTGCTTCTCTAAATGGTTTAATTATTTTTTTATTGGTTAACAAAGGCATTAAACTAAAACTATCTTCTGCTTCATTTGGTTTCAATTTGTAATTCACAATTTCAGCACAAGTAGCCATAAAATCAGTGGTGCAAATGTTTTCATTACATACACTTCCTTTTTTGATTACTTTTGGCCATTTTACAATGAAAGGCACACGGTGACCACCTTCGAAAACATCAGCTTTTGTTCCTCTGTATATACCACTCGGCTTATGGCCTTTTTCTAAAAGTACTTTGTAGTCTGCCGATGTGCAGCAGCCGTTATCACTAGTAAAAATGACAAAAGTGTTTTTTTCAATCCCTGCATTAGCAATAGCTTTTTCAATTTGTCCAACTAAATAATCTAACATTATTACATAATCTCCGTAGGGATTAAGCCCGCTTTTCCCTTGGTACTCTTTGGTTGGCAAGAATGGTACGTGTGGTGCTGGCAATGGAAGATACAAGAAAAATGGTTTTCCCTCTTTTTGGCTATTTCCTATGTATTCAATTGCTTTGTTTACCAAATTTTGGGTAACATCTGCGTGTATAAAATCACTCGATATTGGTCCGAATAGCCAAGTCGTATATTTAACTTTATTTTCAGACATTGCATCTGGAATTTTAATCACTTTCCCATTTTCAACATAAACATACGGAGCTAAGTCTAGTGAAGCAGGAATGCCATACGAATAGGTAAAACCGATATCGTTTGGACCATTCGTTATGGGTTTGGAAAAATCAAACATACTAAAATCTTTTCTTGCCAAATTATCGACATCGGTAGAATCGGTCATTTTCCAATCCCATCCCAAATGCCATTTTCCAATAAAGGCTGTTTCATAACCATTGTTTTGTAGCATTTTGGCAACAGTAGTTCGACTATTTGGAATTAATGCTCTCGAAACCCCACTTAAAACTCCTTCTTTAAGTCTGGATCTCCAGTTGTATCTTCCGGTTAAAATCCCGTATCGGGTCGGAGTACAAACTGATGATGAAGTATGCGCATCGGTAAACTTCATTCCTTCGGCAGCCAATTTATCAATATAAGGTGTTTTAATTTTGCCTTTTTCGTTAAACGAACTAACATCGCCATAGCCTAAATCATCGGTGAGGATATAAATGATATTGGGTTTTGATTGAGCATTTATCTCAATATAATGAAAACCTAAAACATAAATTAAAAACGATATCGAAATAAATGATTTCATTATTTATCCTTGATAATTTTTCGAATTCCTTTAGTAGATTCTTTTGATACTGAAAAATGACTAATAGATGGATTTCCATCCGATTTCAGGATTTTTAGTTTAATTTTTTCGGCTGTAACCTCCGTGGGTAATTTAATTATTTTGGCTGCACCTATTAAATCTCCGGTATAAAAAGTATCCCAAACTCCATTAGAATAGGATAATAATTCATATTCCTGAACTTTAAAAGTTCTAATCTTCGAAAAATTATCTCCCAAATCTTTCATAACGGGTTCCTCGAACAAAACAACTCGGTCAAAAGCCACTTTCTTATCGAATGTAATTTCTAAATCGGATACCGAATCGTTTGCTGTCCAAAAGGTTTCTATACTATAATCATTCGCTTTTTGGGCTTCATGATCTTTTACTTCACTACTTGCGGCTATTATTTGTTTGAAAGTTAAGTTAATAGGTCCTGTTGGAAGCTTTCCTTTTCCTCCTCGAATACCAAGCCTGTCAGCCAATTCTAAAATTCTATTTTTCTCGTTGGTTCTAATTTTTCCTGTTGGATCAGGCGGAATATTAATAATCATAATATTGTTATTTGCAGTTCCCCAATAAAACAATTCTTCTAATTCATCTAAAGGTCTGGCAGCTAATACTTTTTTCTTTTGAAACCAATTCCATCTGTCTGATAAGCAAATCGTATGTTCGAAAGGCAAATGATAAGTTTGTCCATTGTAAACGTAGTTTTTGGGATCGTCCCATCGAGCAAAATTAGGGTCTTTAATTCTGAAATCAATTGGGAAATAACGAATAGGATCTCCTTCGGCAAAATCTCGTGGCTCAATAATTGATTTTTTAGCACTTCCTTTTGGATAGCCAATAGAGTGATTTACAGTGATTAAACATTTGGGTTGTTTTGCTTTTACAGAATCATAGATTTCTTGTAAGTGCCAAGCGGCCTCTTTTTTGTCCCATCCACCATCAAACCATAATTCGCAGATCTCACCATAATTAGTCATTAATTCGCCCAACTGATTAATCATATAATCTTTATAGGCAATTTCGTCTTTGTACGAAGCTGCATTTCTATCCCATAGCGAATAATAAAGTCCGAATTTGAGTCCGTACTTTTTACAGGCTTTGCCTACTTCGGCTACAATATCCGTTTTTACGGGCGCCGAAGCTACATCATACTCAGTGTATTTACTATCCCAAAGACAAAATCCGTCATGGTGTTTGGTAATTAAAATTACGTATCTAAAACCCGCTTCTTTGGCAACTTTTACCCATTGATCGCAATCTAAATCAGTCGGATTAAAGGATGAGGCAGGTAGATTCCCTTTAGACCATTCGATTTCGTTGAACGTATTGACACCAAAATGGATAAACATTCCATAACCGCGTTCGATTTGTTCGATTTGTGTTGGGTTTAATTCCTTGCCTGGCATTTGTGAAAACGCATAAATACTGATAAATAATGCTACTAAAGTTAATTTGATTTTCATATTAAAATTGAAGTGTTTAGTTAAAAAAAATGAGGGTATTATTTTGTTAATATTTCGCCGTAAATAAAGCTGTCGCCAAGATAAAAATCATTACTTCCTTTCTTAAAAGTAACCTTTTTGAGTACAATAGTGTGTTTAAAGCCAGGGGAGTTTGTAGTTGTTGTGACTTCAATAATACCACTTGTAACAGCAACTCCTGCAACGGCATTCCATTCTTGGTCAATAATTGGAGTTGAAGGCAAACTGGAGTTACAAAAATATCCAGCTGTTAGTAGACCATTATAAAATCTGTATTTTAATATATTATTTGAATCGCTTAATAACCCCGTTCTAGGAGAATTTAGAGGAGTATCTTCATTTTTTAATAAACTCGGATCAATTTCTAAAGTTAAAGCTTCATTGCTATTATAGTTATAAATTAGGTTTGGGGTATTAACTTCGCATTTTTCTATAGTTTGGTCAAAATTAAAAGGCAATGAAGTGATTGTAGTAACATAATTTCCAAAAGTAAAATTTTCGTAAACTTGAGTTCCATTTGTTTTTGAAAAAGTGATGTTTTTGAAAACAATATTATGATTATAGCCCGTAATTTTGGTACTGTTCGTTGTTGTATTAGTAGTTTTTACGGCAGTTGTATATAGTTGAATTGTACCTCCTGTAGCTGTCCATTGATCTACTACACTTGGAGTTGCTGGCGGAATAGTTTCACAAATATTGTCTGTCGCTACAACACCATTATAAAAACGATAAATCACACGATTATCTCCACCAATACTTATTTCTATAGGTTCATTAACTGGAGTAGGTTCATTTTGAAATATACTTTTGGGAATTTCAAGTAATAAGGCTTCTTTTTCATTTAATCGATA
>JAYVIN010000064.1:0-32438 GCA_043770135.1 Flavobacterium sp.
GTTGGCTTTTGCTCCATCCGAAAAGGATTTGAAAAAGTGTAAAAACATTTCTGTTGGCATTTTGCCCACCATTTCCCGTTTGAATTCGGTTTCCCAAACCAACCAGTTTCTACCTCCAAAATCAATCGCTACTTGCGCCAAGCAATCGTCCATTGGTAAACAAAAACCGTAACGTTCAATTCCTAGTTTGTTTCCCAATGCTTTCGCAAAAACTTCTCCTAAAGCAATAGCTGTGTCTTCGATAGTGTGGTGTTCATCCACTTCCAAATCTCCTTTTACCAAAATTTCTAAGTCCATTTGACCGTGACGTGCTATTTGATCGAGCATGTGATCGAAAAAAGCAATGCCGGTTTCGATTTTACTTTTCCCTGTTCCGTCAAGGTTTAGATTGATATAAATATCGGTTTCATTCGTTTTTCTGGTTATCGAAGCGGAACGTTCCTCTAATTTCAAAAACTCGTAAATCATTTTCCATTCGGTGGTTTGTAAAGCAATAACTGCATCCAATTCATGTCTTTTTGAAGATATTTCATCACTTCCTAATGCTTCATCATTGCTGATAAAAATGGCTTTTGAACCTAGATTTTTAGCCAATTCCACATCGGTAATTCGGTCGCCAATCACAAATGAATTTTCTAAATCGTAATCTGGATTGTTGATGTATTTTGTCAACATCGCAGTTCCTGGCTTACGAGTGGGAACGTTTTCGTTTGGAAAAGTTTTGTCAATAAAAACTTCACTAAAAACTACTCCTTCGTTTTCGAATGCTTTCATCACCAAATTATGAACTGGCCAAAAATTAGCTTCTGGATGAGAATCCGTTCCCAAACCATCCTGATTGGTTACCATCACCAATTCGAAATCTAATTCCGTAGCAATTTTTCCCAAATATTGAAAAGCTTTTGGATAGAATTCCAATTTTTCGAAACTGTCCAATTGATAGTCATTGGGTTCCAAGACCATTGTTCCGTCGCGGTCTATAAAAAGTATTTTTTTCATTATTATATTCTTTTTGCCACAGATTCACAGATTTAAAAGATTAAAATCAGTTTAATCCGTGAAATTCGTAGCTAATTTTTAGTTCAACTCTTTAATAACTTTCATTAAAATAGCATTTTCAATTTCCGTTCCAATAGTCAAACGCAAGGTGTTTTCGCATAAAGGTTGTGTTGTTCTGTTGCGGATAACGATTCCTTTAGCAATCAATTCGCTATATCGTTTGTTGGCATCATCTACCTTTATCAAGACAAAATTAGCTTCTGTTGGATAGATTTTTTTGACAAATTTAACATCAACTAATAATTTAAGTAATTGTTCTCTTTGCTCAATAATAGAAGTTATTTCAGATTTAATTTTTTCTGGATCACTCAATCTTTCTAAAGCTCGTAACTGTGTTAATTCGTTCACGTTGTATGGCGGTTTAATTTTGTTTAAAACCGCAATAATCGCTTCGGAAGCATAACAAATTCCCAATCGAATTCCTGCTAAACCATAGGCTTTTGAAAGTGTTTGGGTAATAACCAAATTTGGATATTCGTCTATTTTTGCTAACCAGCTTTCCTTTTCAGAAAAGTCGATATACGCTTCGTCAATTACAACCAATCCATTGAATTTTTCTAATAAAGTGGTTATACTTTCGTCAGAAAATGAGTTTCCTGACGGATTGTTAGGAGAGCATAAAAACAATATTTTTGAATGAATATCAACAACACTTAAAATTTGATCAACTTGTAGCTGAAAATCATTTGAAAGCAATATTTCTCTATTTTCGATAACATTCAAATTTGCCAAAACGCTATACATTCCATACGTTGGAGGCAAAGTGATTACGTTGTCTATTTTTGGCTCGCAAAAAGCTCTGAAAATCAAATCCAATACTTCATCACTTCCGTTTCCGAGTAAAATTTGTTTTTTTGAAAGCTTGTTATTTTTTGCTAAAATTACTTTTACACTGGTTTGTTGCGGGTCTGGATATCGATTGACGCCATTTTGGAAGGGATTTTCATTGGCATCCAAGAAAATCATATCGGCGGTATCGAAATCCTCAAATTCGTCACGTGCTGAAGAATAAGGCTTCATCGCTTTGACGTTTTCACGAACTAAATTATTTATATTAAAATTTTTCATAATCATCATTTAAAAAAGAGTAAAGAAAATAGAGAATAGAACAAAGACTTGACTATGATTCTAAATTACAATCTATTCTCTATATTCTATGTTCTTTTTTCTATTTGTGTTAATCTCAAAGTAACGGCATTTTTATGTGCTTGTAATCCTTCGGCTTCAGCCATAATTTCTATCGCTTTGCCAATGTTTTGAATTCCTTTTTCGGATATTTTCTGAAATGTCATCGACTTCATAAAACTATCTAGATTTACACCACTATAATTCTTTGCATATCCATTGGTTGGCAAAGTATGATTGGTTCCCGAAGCATAATCTCCAGCACTTTCAGGCGTATAATTTCCAATAAAAACCGAACCTGCATTCTGAATATTATTAACATAAAAATCTTCGTCTTTGGTACAAATAATAAAATGTTCTGGACCGTACTCGTCGATTAATTCCAAAGCAATTTTGTCATTTTCGACAAAAATCAATTTCGAATTGGCAATAGCTTTTTCGGCGATGGCTTTTCTGGGCAAAACTTCCAATTGGGATTGAATTGCTGCCTCGACCTCATCAATTAATTGTTTTGAAGTAGAAACCAAAATAACTTGACTATCTATTCCGTGTTCCGCTTGGCTTAATAAATCCGAAGCTACAAAAGCAGGAACGGCACTGTCATCTGCAACAATCAACAATTCAGAAGGACCAGCTGGCATATCAATTGCCACGCCAAATTGTGTTGCCAACTGTTTGGCGACAGTTACAAATTGATTTCCAGGGCCAAAGATTTTATACACTTTAGGAATAGATTCTGTACCAAAAGTCATTCCTGCAATGGCTTGGATTCCGCCTACTTTCAAAATTTTGGTAACACCACACAAATAGGCTGTATATAAAATGGCAGGATTGACGTTTCCGCTTTTATCGGGTGGCGAACACAAAACAATTTCTTTGCAACCCGCAATATTAGCCGGAACAGCCAACATTAAAACGGTGGAAAACAGAGGTGCGGTTCCTCCCGGAATGTACAAACCTACTTTTTGAATTGGTCTTTTTTCTTGCCAACAAAATACACCTTCCGTTGTTTCCACTTCCACTTTAACCGTTATTTGAGCAGAATGAAATTTATCGATATTTGATTTTGCTAGTTGAATCGCTTCTTTTAATTCGCTGGAAACTAAAGCAATTGCTTCGTTTATTTCTGAAGCAGAAACTTCTATATTTTCGAATATAACGCCGTCAAACTGCGAAGTATATTTAGCAATAGCAACATCTCCTTTGGATTTAACTTCCTTGAAAATTGCTGTAACAGTTGATTCAATAGCATCAACTGTTTTTGTAGGTCTTTCCAAAATAGCTGACCAATTTTCGGGTTTTGGATTATATATTTTGTTCATTGTTTGTAGTTGTAAGTTATGTGTTATGGGTTAGGCGTTATAAGTTATTCGTTAAAACGTATAACTTTTAACTTTTAAACTCATAACTTTTTATAATACCATTTTTTCGATTGGACAAATCAAAATTCCTTCGGCACCAGCTTCTTTTAATTGTTCAATAACATCCCAAAAAGTAGCTGCATCAATTACCGAATGTATACTACTCCAACCTTCTTCCGCCAATGGCATAACGGTAAGACTCTTGAGAACTGGTAATATTTTGCCAACGTCTTCAATTTTGTCGTTTGGAATATTCAGCATAATGTATTTTGATTTTCGAGCTCTCAAAACGGATTCTATTCTAAATTGAAGCGTGTTAATTATAGATTGTACTTCGGGAGTGACTTTTGGCGAAACAGCCAAAACCGCTTCACTTTTAAAGATAACTTCTACTTCTTTCAAATTGTTTTTGAATAACGTGCTTCCGCTGGAAACAATATCAACAATGGCATCAGCAAGACCAATGTTAGGCGCTATTTCAACAGAACCCGATATTTGATGTAAATCAACTGTAACTCCTTTTGAATTAAAAAAGTCTAATACCGTATTTGGATAGGAAGTTGCAATTCGCAAACCTTCTAAATCTTTAATTGTTTTATATTCAAATGTTTTAGGTACTGCGACTGATACTTTACATTTAGAAAAGCCTAATTTCTGAATTACTTTAATGTTCTTCCCTTTTTCGACCAAAAGATTATCGCCAACAATAGCAATATCTACCACACCATCAATTAAATACTGAGGAATATCTGAATTTCTTAGGTATAAAACTTCCAACGGAAAATTTGTAGCAGATGCCTTCAGTTGATCATTACCATTGTCAATGGAAATACCACAATCTTTCAAAATTTGAATGCTATCTTCGTTTAGTCTACCTGATTTTTGAATTGCAATTTTTAGTGTATTCATTTTTTTGTTTGCTACTATTTAAATTACTTTAAAGTTTAAAAGTCTAATTTTCTCAAATTCCCCGCCGCGGCGGGGTTGGGGGCTAATAAAAAACCCGTTTGAAGTACTCAAACGGGTTTTTAAATATGATGATTTACACCCATATCATTAACACATCGCTTGAGAGCAATAATGAATATGATGATGATGTAATTGAATTGATAACATAATTTTTTGATTCTAAAATCCTTTTATTTGATTGCAAATATACTAGAAATTATATTTACAAAGCAATTAATACTTAAACTTATCAAAAATAATTATAAAAAAACCATTAGTTTAATATTTTTATTTCGAATTGAAATATAAAAAACTAATGGTTTTATTGCTTAATTTAGTAACCTTTATTACACTTCAACCGAATTAAGTTCTAAAGATGGTCCAGCAGCAACGAGTCTTTTCCCTTCTTCTGTATTGGTATATTGTTGGAAGTTTTTAATATATCGAGCAGACAAGTCTTTTGCTTTACGTTCCCATTCGGCTTTATCTTTATACGTATCTCTCGGGTCAAGCAATCCTTCACTAACTCCAGTCAAAGCAGTTGGAATGGTTAAGTTCAAGTATGGAATAGCTGCAGTTTCCGCTTTGTCAATTTCGCTATTTATAATGGCATCAATGATGGCTCTTGTGTTTTTAAGTGATATTCTTTTTCCTGTTCCGTTCCAACCTGTATTAACAAGATACGCTTTGGCATTGTGTTCTTTCATTTTTCCTATTAATGTTTTTGAATACATGGTTGGATGTAATGTTAGGAATGCTTCACCAAAAGCGGGTGAAAATGAGGGTTCCGGTTCAGTAATTCCTCTTTCGGTTCCCGCTAATTTAGAAGTATATCCGCAAAGAAAATGGTATTGGGCTTGATCTTCATCTAAAATTGAAACTGGTGGCAAAACACCAAAAGCATCGGCTGAAAGATAAATTATTTTACTAGCGTGTCCCGCTTTAGAAGGCAAAACAATTTTATTGATATGATAAATTGGATAAGAAACTCTTGAGTTTTCAGTGATTGAATGGTCAAAATAATTGATTTCGCCGTATTCATCAACGATTACATTTTCTAGCAAGGCATCTCTTTTTATGGCTCTCCAAATATCAGGTTCATTATTTTCGCTCAAGTCAATTACTTTTGCATAACAACCTCCTTCGTAATTAAAGACTCCATTATTGTCCCAACCGTGTTCGTCATCCCCAATTAAGTATCTTTTTGGGTCGGCTGAAAGCGTGGTTTTTCCTGTTCCTGAAAGCCCAAAAAATATAGCTACATCTCCGCTTTCGCCTACATTGGCAGAACAGTGCATAGAAGCCATTCCTTTTAATGGTAAATAATAGTTCATCATAGCAAACATTCCTTTTTTCATTTCGCCACCATACCAAGTTCCACCAATAATTTGAACTTTTTCTGTTAGATTAAATAAAACAAAGTTTTCGGAATTTAGCCCGTGTGCTTCCCAATCTGGATTCGTGGCTTTAGAACCATTCATCACAACAAAATCAGGTTTCCCAAAGGTTTCTAATTCATAAATTGACGGTCTAATAAACATGTTAGTCACAAAATGCGCTTGCCAAGCCACTTCCATAATAAAACGAACTTTCAACCTAGTGTCAGCATTAGTCCCACAAAAAGCATCAATCACATATAATTTTGGAGAAGTTGAAAGCTGCTCTAAAACAATAGTTTTTAAATCATCCCAAATCTCTTTTGTAGTAGGGAAATTTACTTTTTCATCCCAATAGATAGTATCTCTTGTAATATCATCTTTAACGATATACCTGTCTTTTGGAGAACGACCTGTAAAAATTCCTGTTTTTACAGCAATACAGCCTGTATCGGTTTGAGCACCTTTCTCATATCCTTTTCTTTTATGAGAAACTTCCGCTTGATATAGTTCCTCGTAAGAAGGATTGTAAGAAACTTCATGATAACCTGTAATTCCTAAATCTTGTAATTCCTTGATAACTCTAATGTTTTTCATGTTGTTTAATTTTAATGATTCTTAGTTTTATTTTATACTTCAAAATTAGAATTCTATTAGCAGTTAAAACCTGATTTTTATCATGTTACTTCAACAAAAGTACGAAAACGATTTCGATTCGATACCTTCTATTTAAAGGCAATTTCAGCTTTTTGATAAATATCGAAAAGTTGTTTTTTAAAAGATTAATTTTACAAAAAATAAGCTGATTTTTATCATAAATACTGATAATTAAATGTTATTATTTTGCTTTATTAATTTACTCTAAATCATAAAATTATGTTCGAATGGTTTTACACCTTGTTTGCTCCTGTTGATGAACCGGAAATGACACAGTCATTAATTGTATTGTTTATGGCTATTAGTATTGGTTTTTTTGTTGGGAAACTCAAAATTGGTTCTATTTCGCTTGGAGTTTCAGCAGTACTATTTGTGGGTCTTTTTCTGGGACATTTTGGATACAGTATGAATGCCGAATTAATTCAATTCGTGAGAGAATTTGGTTTAATTCTGTTTGTTTATGGTATTGGAATTCAGGTTGGTCCAACATTTTTTTCATCCTTTAAAAAAGAAGGATTGGTTTTTAATGCATTGGGAGTTGGAACTGTTTTTTTGGGCGGAATTATTACTTATTTAATTCATTTATTCGCCAATATAAAAATCGAAAATGCAGTAGGATTGATGTCAGGTTCTGTTACCAATACGCCAGGATTAGGAGCGGCAAAATCTACTTTGATAGAAATTCAAAAACAGTTGAACCTTCCTATTGATCACTTTTCAGATCCCGCGATTGCTTATGCAATTACGTATCCGATAGGCGTTTTTGGAATTATATTTGTAATTATTTTATCTAAAAACGTATTAAAAATTGATTTGAAAAATGAAGTTGTTTTGCTAAACAAAAAAAATAAAGATTCCGAAAACAAAATCGTTCATCAAAAATGTAGGGTTACTAAGCCTGAAGTTATAGGAAAAACATTTAAACAAGTTTTTAAGGAATATACTATTGAAAATGTTATTATTTCGAGACAAAAACATAGCGGAACCACTGTGGTTTATTCTCCATCGTTAGATGCGATTATAAGCAAAAAAGACGTTTTGATGGTTGTGGCAAAACAAAAAGACATTGATAATTTTATTACTATTTTCGGAAAAGTTTCT
This sequence comes from Flavobacterium sp., assembly GCA_043770135.1. GTDB lineage: Bacteria > Bacteroidota > Bacteroidia > Flavobacteriales > Flavobacteriaceae > Flavobacterium. The sequence goes on from JAYVIN010000064.1 coordinate 7,628, forward strand.
ACGGATTTATTTATCGAATCCGAAGAAGATGTTACCACAAAAATCTTGAGTGTTACCAAAAAGACTGCTACTCACAAAACATTGGCTCAACTAGATTTATACAATCAATTTGATATAAAAGTGACACGAGTAATTCGTTCAGGATTAGAAATTTTGGCACAACCTACATTGGAACTTTTTTATGGAGACACCTTAATGGTGGTTGGTAATCGAAATACCATCGAAGCTGCTGAAAAAATTATTGGAAATTCAAAAAAAATCCTGTTAGAACCTGATTTTCTATCGCTTTTTGGAGGATTGATTTTTGGAGTTGTTATAGGTTCTATTCCTATTATGATTCCATCTTTACCCGTTCCTCTAAAATTAGGATTGGCTGCTGGACCACTTCTAGCGGCACTTTTTATCAGTAGATACGGAGGTGTTGGCGTAATTCATTCCTATATTAATAATGGTGCAATTCATTTTATGAAAGACTTAGGGATTTGCTTGTTTTTTGCTGCTGTTGGGATAAAAGCAGGTCATGGATTTTATGACAACTTTATCGAAAACAATGGGTGGATGTGGATTTATTATGGCTGTTTTATTACTTTCATTCCACTGATCCTATTGGTATTGATTAGCCGATTTGTATTTAAGCTTAATTTTTATCAAATGGTAGGAATTATGAGTGGTTCGTATACTGATCCTGCTGCTTTAGCATTCAGTACCAAATATTTAGATTCTGATATTCCTAATCAATCGTATGCTACTGTTTATCCATTGGTAACTATCAGTAGAATTTTAGTCGCTCAATTGCTTATTTTATTGTTTACAAGCTGATATTACAATATGTTATTTGAATGTTATAACTGTCCGCTTAGCGAACTAATAACTAAAAATGGCACACGGATGACACAGATTAAACGGATTTTCACTGATTTATTTATAATAAGTCGATTTTGTGTCAACTTATTTCAGGACGGGACAAAACAAAAAAAGGCTTTCAGTGATGAAAGCTTATTTATTGAAAATTTAAAAGTAATTTGAAAATCTAAGAATTTAATCTTTCTTTTTTATGGTGGCGTTTTCAAAGTCCCTTGTCGGTTGAATTTCATTAGTTCTTATTTCGGTGTGACGAATTTCGCCACCAGTTGTTCCTGTTTGTTGTCCAAGAAATACCCCAATAGCAGCTATTACAACCGTTAAATACGAAACTAAGTTGGCTTTTGAATTGTTTTTAAAGTTCGTGTAAAGTCCAACTATCGATACAATTCCCAATAAATACAAAACTAAAGCCAATTTTTCTGCCATTTCTTCGTGTTCATGGATGATTTGTTTTCCGATATTTGGCATATCTTCAACCAATTCTTCAGCTCCTTCGCCAGTTGACATACTTATAAATGCAAAAATTGCGGCAATAATAAACAAAGAATAAGCGGTGTTTTTGACCGAATTGTTCTTTAAAATGATTCCCGTGATTAAAATTCCTAAACCTAAAATTGTTCCAATAATTGGAAAATGGTTTACTACTAAATGTATATGTGCGTCATTCATAATTTATATTTCTTTAATAATTTGGTTTAATTTACAAATAACGTTCAACAATAACCTTATAATGATGCTGTTGATGTCCTAAAATTACAAAACCTATTGCTCTTACTGAAACAGCATGATTCGATGCATTGCCCAATCTTACTAATTGTTCCTCTGAAAAACTCTTAAAAAGCATTACAGTAGTTTGCCTAACTAGTTTCAATTCCTGAAATAAATCCTTAAAGTTTCTGGCATTAGCATTGGTGTTTTCTACATATTCATTTTCATCAAAACCAGCTAACGGCGTTTTGTCATTCCTTGAAATTCGCAGTGCTCGATAACTAAAAATTCTTTCCGCATCAATAACATGCTGAATAATATCTTTGATTGTCCATTTTCCTTCAGCGTATCGGTATTCTAATTTTTCGATTGGAAGATTTTCAAGTAGTGCTATCATTTTATCAATACTTTGTTCTAACCCTTCAATTAATTTCAGCGATTCATTTACTGCATGAATATAAGTGGCATTAAATGTAGAATATTCCGTAATTGACAATTCGTTTGATTTCATGTTACTCCAATTTAAGCTGAGTTTCTACTGGCGTTTGTATTCCCAAAAAGAGATCGGGTTACAATTTTTTCGTATGTTTTTATGAGCTCAACATCTGGATTTTCTTCTTTGTTCAATTCATTGATTCTCAATAAAGCATACTGCTGAATGGTTAGCAAAGGCAATACAATTCGTTCTCTAATATCGATAGATGCTTTTCCGTCTGGATAATTTTCCATCAAACCTTTATGACCCGCAATTTTCAACAACAATCTTTTTGTTTCTAAAAATTCGTCATAAATAATTTGCCAAAAATCACCAAATTCAGGGTCTTTTCTCATGTAAGCCGTCAATGGGAAAAAAGATTTTGCCAGTGACATCATACTATTTTCTAATAAGGTTTTAAAGAATAAGGAATGGTCATATAAATCCTGAACTTTATCCCACTGATTGGTATCTTCGAAATGCTTCAATGCTGTACCTACTCCAAAAAAACCAGGGACATTCTGTTTTAATTGACTCCATGATCCAACGAAAGGTATGGCTCTCAAATCGGCGAAATCCAGGGTTTCAGACTTACTCCTTTTGGATGGACGACTACCAATATTAGTTTTGGCATAATATTTCAGAGTACTCATTTGTTCCAAATAGGGAATAAATTTAGGATGTTTTTTAAAATCTAAATATTTTTTATAACCCAATTCTGCCAATTGATCTAAAATAGCCGATTCCGCTATAGACAATTCATTTTTTCCTTTACTAAAAACTTGGTTCGTAATACCAGCACTCAATAAATTCTCTAGATTATAACGACAGGAGTCTAATGTACCAAAATTTGAACTAATAGTTTGCCCTTGTACAGTAACCTGAATTTCGCTATTCTCAATTTTTGGACCTAAAGATGCGTAGAATTTATGTGTTTTCCCACCACCACGTGCTGGAGGTCCACCACGTCCGTCAAAGAAGATAGCGTGTATTCCGTATTTTCTTGACATAGCAGTCAAATTTTCTTTTGCTTTATAAATGCTCCAATTTGCCATCAAATAGCCACCATCTTTGGTTCCGTCTGAAAAACCAAGCATGATAGTTTGCTTATTATTTCTATTTTTTAAATGTGTCGCATAAGCTGGATTGGTATATAATTTTTCCATTATAATGTGTGCATTCTGCAAATCATCAACCGACTCGAATAACGGAATAATATCTACCGATAATTCTTCCCAATTGTTTAAATGGAATAATGCAAAAGTTTCCATTACATTCAAAGCACTTTCGTTATTGCTTATTATATATCGGTTTGACCCGAATTCACCATTGGATTCTTGGATTTTTTTAATGATTTGAATCGATTCTAAAGTTGATTTTGTCAATTCATTTTCAAAAATGCTAGCATCAAGATTTCCTTTTACGTTGGAAAGTATATCAAATTTTTCAGCTTCTGTTAAGTCATAATAATTGGCTGGAAAAACATTAGTGCCTGAACTCAAATAATATTCTATAACATCTTTAAATACTGCATCGTGAATTTTACTGTTTTGACGAATATCTAAAGAGGCAAAATGAAATCCAAATAAATTAACTTTAATTAATAACGCTTCTAATTCTTCTAGATACAAAGATTGATGTTGCTCTACAACAATAGTTTTAATTTTAATTAATTGCGTTTTAAACTCTTCAACTGTAATAAATATATCGCCTTTTGAATAAAAAACCGAACGATATAATTTATGCTCTAATTCGGCAACTAAAACATCAACTCCTGGAAAAGTTAATTTTCTTTTTAAATTTCTCATCTCGAAATAGTAACATTTCAATATGGATGTTCTTAGTCTTTCCGCAACTTTTAAAGTGATTTCGGTGGTTACAAACGGATTTCCATCACGATCGCCCCCCGGCCAAAACCCAAGTTTAATTAATTGATTTTGGATATACTCCCCATTCAACAAATTCTTTTGTAAATAATGAACCATCTCACCAGCGGTCTCATAAAATACATTCTCCAAATACCAAATTAAACTAACCGCTTCATCAAAAGGATTTGGTTTTTCATTTTGTATGAATGGAGTTTTTCCCAATTGAGCCAACAGTTGTTTTATTTCTAGTAAATCATTTTTGCGAATAGCTTCTGTCAAATCATTGATAATTCCGAGTACTGGTCCTGGATAAAATTGGGTTGGATGCGCCGTTAATACGGTTCGAACATTGAAGTTTTCTAAACAATCAATTAATTCTTCTTTGTTATTTTCGACATCTGATTTTTCTTTTATATCACGTAAAGAACCGATTCCTTCAATATTATTAACAATTGGAAATGCAGCATCTTCAATGGCGTCAAACAGCACTATTTGACGTTCGATATATTGAATAAAACGAAACATTAAATCAATTTTTTCTTTTTCGGATACGCTATGTAGGTATTTTTTATCAAAGAAATTTACAATTTCTTTAGGTGTTTCCTGCTTTTTGAAACCGGTGTCACAAACTTCTGTAAACAAAGGAAGTAAAACCCCCGTATTATCAATAGAATCAAAAGGTAAAGTAATAAAAACACTATTGTAAATAAAATATTTAGATAACACTTCTTGATTGAAACGATCTATTTTTGGTAGCGTATACATAAAGCTTAAATTATTAGAGTTGGGTTGAGTTTAGGTTAAAAATGATTAAAAAAAAACCTCAAGAATTCACTAGAGGTTTATATAAAAATAAAACATTAAGTGAATTACATGTTCTTAAAGATAGTATGCATCAAACGCTTTTTATCGTTTATGCTCTCTTCCAAAGAAATCATGGTTTCTGTTCTATAAACACCTTCGATATCATCAATCATAAAAATCACATCTTTGGCATGCTTTGTATCTTTGGCTCTAATTTTACAAAAAATATTAAATTTACCGGTAGTTACTGAAGCAACAGTAACAAAAGGAATTTCATTTATTCGCTGTAAAACAAATTTAGTTTGAGAAGTATTGTTTAGAAAAACACCAACATAAGCAATAAAGGAATAATCTAATTTATCATAATCCAGAACTAATGAGGATCCCATAATTATTCCAGCATCTTCCATCTTTTTTACCCTAACATGAACCGTACCCGCCGAAATCAATAGTTTTTTAGCAATGTCGGTAAAAGGAATTCTTGTATTGTCTATTAACATATCCAATATCTGGTGATCTACTTCATCTAAGCGAAATTTACTCATAATTCTTTAATTTATCTATTATTAATAATGGTGTATAACACCATCAAATTTTCAAACCGTTTATAAACTTTAGACCATTGTCTAAATCAAAATCTCCTACTTGGTTCAACTCAGGGGAATTTCCATTTTTATCAAAATACAAACCTCCCAATCCGTTATACTCTATATGTCCAAAATAATTTTCTAAATTGTCTATTTTAACGATATAAGCGTTAAAAATTAAATTATTCTCAATTAATTCTTCTTTATACTGTGTTGCAAAACTCGTGATTTTTTCAATACCATCATAGTAAATTTTGATATTTTTATAAATAAAATCATAAAAAACAACTTTATTTTGAGGAATAATCAAATAATCCTCGATTTTACTAATTACTATATCGTTTTCGATTAAAATAATAAAACTCGACATCAATGCTATAAATACATATTTCCTAGTTTCTTCTCTTTCATAATCACTAGGAAAATGTCCCGCTTCAAATAAAACAGTTGGCACTCCCAGCGATTGAAAAGTGTCTCCAATACAATTGATGTTAAATGAATCGTCGAAACGTCCTACTTGTCCAGGAATATGCTGCTGTAAAACGGTATTCATTCCCGCAATAAGATTTACAGCTTTCAAACGAGATTCATTCATTTCTCGTTCCTCATTATAAGCTGGAGCCAAAAAGGACAAAGTTGCTGGTTTCCCTGTATCGCCAACACCAAATATAGTGCGTTGATCGTGAAGGTTGTAGCAAAAATCAGGTTTGAAATCTTCAAATGCTTTTCGTAGAACAATACTTTCGGGTTGTGATAAATCTTGTGAATCTCTATTTAAATCTACTTTATTGGCGTTTTCACGGGTATACAATTTTGCTCCATCTGGATTTAACATCGGAATAAGACAAAAAGTGAAATGGCGAATCAATTCTTTTGCAAAATCAGAATCGCTATTAATCACATTAAAAAAATCAAAAAGCGCTTTGGTAGTTGTACTTTCGTTTCCATGCATTTGTGACCAAAGTAGAATTCTAATTTTCCCCTCACCTATTTGATATTTATAAATCGGTTTGTCGAGTACTGACTTTCCTATAATATCAAGCCTGTTTTGTGAATTAATTTTATCCAACAATGGAGTTATAGAATCTAATGTAAGGTAGCGTCCTTGTATGCTTTGTTCTTTATATTGCTGGAACAATTGTTCTAAATCCATCATGAATATTATTTTTATGCTGCAAATGTAAACATCTTTGAATAATTTATTTTGGATTTAAAGTATCCAATAAACAAGGAAATTTTTTAATTCTCTGGACTGAAACTATATTCAGGGATTTTCCCATTAACACCTTTGAAATGTTCTAACAAAAGAGCTAAATCTTTTTCATAATCACCGGATGCAGTGATAGCTTTACCTATTTGAACTGCTTTTTTTCCGAAGTTAAAAGCAACTGGAATTATTGGAATACCCGCTTTTAAAGCAATATAATAGAATCCCGATTTTAGTTCCATTACTTTTTTTCGAGTACCCTCGGGTGCAATAGCTAATCTAAATTCTTTCTTCTTTTCGAAAATTTTAGCTATCGCTTCTACTTTATTTTGGTTGCCAGAACGGTCGAGTGGTTCCCCGCCCATCCAACGAAAATAAGCTCCAAGCGGAAATCGAAACAATTCTTTCTTCCCTATAAAATTCATTTGTAAACCTGTGATTCCTCTGGTGAAAATTCCCAAATAAAAATCGTGCCAACTCGTATGAGGAACAACCATTAGGATGCATTTTTTGACCTCTTTATCCATACTACCTTCAATTTTCCACCCCATTAATCGGAAGAAAATAAACTGGTAAATTCTTTTTTTCATTCTCTAATTTTTATCAAACAATTTTCTAGCTTTCTCTAAATCCTCTGACGTATCAATACCAATGCTTTTTTCAGCAGTTTCGACCATTTTGATGCGTTTTCCAAATTCCAGATAACGTAATTGTTCCAGTTTTTCAGAAGCTTCTAGCGATTGCATTGGTAAACTATAAAAATCCATTAAAGCTTGTTTTCTGAAAGCGTAAATCCCGATGTGTTGCATATAACGAACACCTACATTTTTATCTCTCGGATACGGAATTACGGAACGAGAAAAATACAAAGCAAAATCATTTTGATCCACCACTACTTTCACATTATTGGGATTGCTGATTTCGTTTTCATCGGTGATTTCAAATAGTAGCGAAGCCAAATCAACTTTCTTTTCAGTATCGTTTTTATAGACTTCTATTAATTTTTCTAAAGCTGAAGCATTAATAAAAGGTTCATCGCCTTGAACATTGACCACAATATCGACATCTATATTTTCGACCGCTTCGGCAATACGATCACTCCCCGATTCGTGTTCCTTGATGCTTCTAATGGCTTTTCCGCCATTAGAAACAATTTCGTTATAAATTAAATCAGAATCCGTTACCACAAAAACATCACTAAACAAATGAGTATTTATTGTTGCTTCATAGGTTCTTAAAATCACGGTTTTACCTCCCAAATCCTGCATTAATTTTGCAGGAAATCGGGTTGAGGCATAACGTGCGGGAATGACGGCTATTATTTTCATTATCCTATTTTTTATCGAGAAGACTTTTTACCGCTAAGTTGCAAAGTTTTATTTTTAGTAAATATTTTAAAGTCAACACTTTATAAATCATTTTTATTTTATTATTGGCATGATTGAGATGATCGATCTATCGTTAAATATAAATATTAACTCTTTAATATTTTCTCATTTGATTCAAATTCTTTTAACGTTGTACCATCTTTAAGTTTCCATTCTGACAATCCATTCGCGTTTCGTCCCATTACAATTACCGCTGCAGTAGAAGGACTACTAAAAATATAGTCGTCCGAAAATTCAAAATATTCAATTTTATCAGTAAGTACTGCTTCATCAATTAACTTTTGTCGAAATTTAATAAAACTTGGAGTCATTGAATTAACAATAGTATTAGCTGCTTTTGAACCTTTAAATACTACAAATCCATCAGATGTTGGCTCGCCTTGTCCTTCTGCACAACGAGCTGCTTTTATAATAAATGTTTCTAGTTTTTGCTTTGGTTTGAAATCTCTTTTTTCATCAAATACTTTATGACCAAGAGTATTTACGAGCATTTTAATGTTGTCAATAAACTCCTCCATTTCAGCTCTGTCAGATTCTGAAATAGATGACCTTGTTGGTGTAATTGAGTTTTCAACTTTATAGCGCTTGGCTAATAGCGCTATATCGTGAAGTCTATTTTCTAAATATTTTACATGAGCTTTATTTAAATTTTCATCTTTACTTATAAAAATAATAGCCTCATTCCAAAAATCCTTTTGATTTAAATGTTGATTAAGTCTTTTTAAAATAGATTCGGCTTCCCCAATGTAAACAAGGTCTTTACCATCTTCATCTTTGCCAAATAACAAATAAACTCCTGTACTTATTAAATCGTTTCTATCCGAGCAATCCTTTATTTTAATTCGAGGGATTTTATATGCTTTTCCTGACCAATTGGAAAGTTCACAGCTCATTCTACCATTTGGCTCTCCATCTATTAAAAATATTTTTATTGTTTTACCGAATTTCATTTAATCATTTACTTTTTTATTCTTAAAAACTAATTCATTTTTCAAATATACCATTTTCAACAAAACCAATCCATTTAGTTATCGAACTCTATTTAAAAAAAATGATGGAGAAATCCAATAAAAAAAATTCGCTCTAAAAGCGAATTTAATTTTATCTTTTAAAACGGAACATCACTATCATCCGTTTCTTGATTGATATTACTACCAAAAGCTTCGTTTGGTGAAGGAAGGTTTTTGGTTTGAAAAGGATTATCGTCGTGATTCATTTTTGAATGGAATTCTCCATCAAATCCGCTACCATAATCTTCTAAATTGTCAAATTTTCCAAGATTGCCAATAAACTTTAGTCTAATGTTTTCTAGTGAACCGTTTCTGTGTTTGGCTATGATAAATTCCGCCTGACCTGCTGTTGGCGATTGCTCCTCGTCGTCCCATTCATCAATTTTGTAATATTCTGGGCGATAAATAAAAGATACAATATCGGCATCCTGCTCAATCGCTCCCGATTCACGAAGGTCGGACAGCAATGGTCTTTTGCTAGATCCACGGGTTTCCACCGCTCTCGATAATTGTGAAAGTGCTATGACTGGAATACTTAATTCTTTGGCCAATGCTTTTAAATTTCTTGAAATAGTTGATATTTCTTGTTCTCTATTCCCTCCTCCTTTACCGTTTCCTCCTGCAGTCATTAATTGTAAATAATCTACAATTATGAGTTTTATACCGTGTTGTGATGCTAAACGTCTGGCTTTTGCTCTTAAATCAAAAATAGATAGCGAAGGCGAATCATCAATAAAAAGGGGGGCTTTTTCGAGGTTTTTTACTTTTATACTCAACTGTTCCCACTCGTGTTTTTCGAGTTTACCAGTTCGTAATTTTTCAGATGACAGTCCCGTTTCAGATGATATTAATCTAGTTATCAATTGGACAGAGGACATTTCTAATGAAAATAAGGCTACTGGTTTCCCAAAATCTATAGCAATATTTCGAGCCATCGAAAGCACAAATGCCGTTTTACCCATCCCGGGCCGCGCCGCAATAATAATCAAATCGCTGGGTTGCCAACCTGAAGTAATCTTGTCTAATTTTTCGAATCCAGTGGCAATTCCGCTCAATCCTTCTTGTTTGGCTATTTCTTCAATTCTTTTTTTAGCTTGTAATACTAAACTTTGTGCGGTTTCGGAACTTCGTTTTATATTTCCTTGAGTTACTTCATACAATTTAGATTCAGCTTTATCTAGCAAATCAAAAACATCGGTAGTTTCATCATAAGATTCCTCAATAATATCTGAAGAAATACGTATTAAACTGCGTTGAATGTATTTTTGAAGAATAATTCGAGAGTGAAATTCAATGTGCGCCGAAGACGCTATTTTTTGTGTCAGTTGTATCAGATAAAAATCCCCTCCAGCCAACTCTAATTTTGCATTTTTTCGCAACTGAGCCGAAACGGTTAATAAGTCAATGGGTTGCGTATCGGTAAAGAGTTGAACTATAGCTTCAAAAATATATTTATGGGATTCTTTATAGAAAGCATCAGGTTGTAAAATATCAATTACCTCATCTACTCCTTTTTTATCAATCATCATCGCACCAAGCACAGCCTCTTCTAAATCGACAACTTGTGGTGGTAACTTCCCTTTTTCGAGGTTGATTATAGTGGTTCTATCTATTTTAATGGGGTTTATATTCTTGATGTTTTCCATAGAGCGAAAATAGTGAAAAATTAAAAAAAATCAGGCGTGAGTTATTACAAAAAAATGTTAATAATCTATCTTTTTTTGTTAATAACCAAAAAAAAATCCGAAACGATAAGGCTTCGGATTTTAATTTTATTTGTAAGATATTACTCTTTAAACTCGCCCATATTACAGTATTTATCCATTCTTTGAGCTACTAATTCTTGTGTTGATAAGTCTTTCAGTTCATTAAACCCTTTCATGATGTATTGTTCTACGGTTTTAAAAGCAGTTTCTCTATCAAAATGAGCTCCTCCCAGTGGTTCAGGAATAATATCATCGACTAGTTTTTGCTTTTTCATGTCCGAAGAAGTCAATTTTAAAGCTTCGGCGGCTTGTTCTTTATAATCCCAACTTTTCCAAAGAATAGACGAACATGATTCGGGTGAAATAACCGAATACCATGTGTTTTCCATCATATAAACTCTGTCTCCCACACCTATTCCTAATGCTCCACCAGATGCGCCTTCGCCTACGATAACGACAATTATTGGCACTTTTAAACGAACCATCTCAATAATATTTCGAGCAATAGCTTCTCCTTGTCCCCGTTCTTCAGCTTCAATACCAGGAAAAGCGCCTGGAGTGTCTACAAAAGATAAAACAGGAATGCCAAATTTCTCTGCCATTTTCATTAAACGCAAGGCTTTTCGATAGCCTTCAGGATTAGCCATACCAAAGTTTCTATATTGACGCGTTTTGGTATTGTATCCTTTTTGTTGACCAATAATCATGAACGATTGTCCATCAATTTTCCCCAAACCGCCAATCATGGCTTTGTCATCTTTAAATCCTCTATCTCCGTGAAGTTCTAAAAAAGTATCCCCACAAAGCGCGTGAATGTGGTCTAATGTGTAAGGTCTGTTGGGGTGTCTTGACAACTGAACTCGCTGCCAAGCAGTTAGATTTTTATAAATATGCTTTTTGGTTTCTTCTATTTTTTTGTTGATTTGCTTACAAGTAGTCGTCATATCAACATCGGAATCCTGACCAATTACAACGCATTTATCCAATTGATCTTCTAGCTCCTTAATTGGAAGTTCAAAATCTAAATATTCCATAAATTCTCGGTTTTTTATTTATTGATTTGAAATGCAAATATAAATTTAAAAATCATCAAAAACAGTTGTTTGTTACCTAAATGTTAATAAAATGAAAATGCATTTTTTGGAAAAAATTACTATTTATTTGACTTATAATGTTTTACGATACTATTCAAAATTATAGTGCAAAAAATTATTAGTGCTCCAATATAAAACCCAATACTCATTTTTTCTTTTTCGCCAATGATAATATAAGCTAAAACAATTCCGTACACTGGCTCAAGACTTGTGGTAAGCATAATTGTATAAGGACTCAGTTTTTCCATCAATTTTACAGACGCCGTAAATGCATAAGCGGTACAAAACGAAGACAATACCAAAAGTAAAATCCAATCTTTTAAAGTCAATAAAAACATTTCAAAAGTGAATTGATGTTGAACTAAAAAATAAAGAGTTATAAAGATAAAGCCAGATGTAAATTCGTAAAATGTAATTACTGTTGAATCCTGATGTTGTATTAATTTTCCATTTATTAAGGTAAATAAAACTCCCAAAATTATCGAAATTAGAGCATAAATAATTCCTTCTAAATAATTAATTTCTACTTGTAGCACAAGCATAAGTCCTGCAATAATTATAAGTCCGAATAGCACTTCATACCAAAGCACTTTTCTCTTATAAAAAATCGGCTCTAATAATGCCGTAATAAAAGTTCCTAAAGAAAATATGGATAATGTTATGGACACATTAGACGTTTTAATAGCCTTGAAAAAAAACAGCCAATGCAAGGCAATCAAAAGACCGACAAAGATTAAATGAATACACTCTTTTGCCGAAATTCTTAAAGATTTCTTTTTTAAAACTACAAAAACAAGTAAAAAAACTCCAGCAAGAAACATTCGATACCAAACTAAAACCGTGGCATTGATTGAAATTAAAGCTCCTAAAACGGCGGTAAATCCCCAAATAAAAACAATAAAATGAAGTTTTAGATGTGATTGTAATTTATCTTTTTGCATTGCGCAATAAAAAAACGGCTAATATTCCGAAAACGATATTAGGAAACCAAACGGCTAACAAAGGAGGAACAGTTGATTTTTCTGCTAGAGTTCCGAAGATTTTATCGAAAAACACAAAAGCAAATGCAAGGGCAATTCCTATGGCTAAACTCAATCCCATTCCACCTCTTCGCTTCATTGACGAAACTGCAACGGCAATTATTGTGAGTATAAATGCCGAAACCGGAATACTATATTTTTTATATAAAACCACCAAGTAGACATCGATATTAGAAGATCCACGGCTTCTTTCTTTTGCTATAAATCGATTTAATTCGCCTAAATTCAATGTCTCGGCTATGTAGACCACTGGGGTTAAATCTTCTAAATCAAAATTAAAAACAGCATCCTTTTTCTCGGCTTTTTCAATGACATCATCTAATACGCCTACAGTTCTTTTGACATAATTAAACATCGTATACGTGCTATCTTTTGGATTCCATTTGATTCTATCCGCAGTAATTTTATACTTGAGTTGATTGCCTTTAAACTTCTCTAAACTAAAGTTAAAAGCCATTTTGGAAACCGAATTAAAACTATTAACAAAAATAAATTCAGTATCACTTATTTGACGATATACATTCGTATTATCGCCCCGCATTTTTTCAATTCCACCTGTTTTAAGATAAGTGTATCGAAAATTATTAAAACCTTCACTAGATTTAGGAACAATAAAAAATCCCATTAATAACACAATTACCGAAACTATAGTTGCACCAATTAAATAAGGTCTCAAAAATCGAGTAAATGAAATACCTGAACTTAGAATAGCAATAATTTCGGTATTATTGGCTAACTTCGAAGTAAACCAAATTACCGATAAAAACAAAAATATAGGAAATAATAAATTAGTGAAATAGATGGTAAAATGATAATAATAAATAGCAATTTCAAGAAATGGAATTTCGTGTTCCAACATGAAATTTATTTTTTCCGAAACGTCAATAATTATCCCGATAGGTGCAAATAACAACAGCATTACCCCAAAAGTGGATAAATATTTTTTTAGAATGTATTTGTCTATTATGTTCATTTTATCTAAAGTTGGAAGTTGGAAGTTGGAAGTTAGAAGTTAGAAGTTGGAAGTTGGAAGAGGTGTTAGAAGTCCGAAAACTTTTCTACTTCCCTCTTCTAACTTCCCTCTTTCTACCTCATAATCTCTGGCTCATGTTTCGAACCATCATTTCTTTCCAAGTTCTAAAATCTCCTGCAATTATTCGTTTTCTAGCCTCACGAACCAACCACATATAAAAACCTAAATTGTGTATCGTTGCAATTTGCTTTCCGAGGTACTCATTGGCTGCAAACAAATGACGCAAATACGCTTTGGTATATTCGGTATCTACAAAGGTGTAACCCATTTCGTCTAATGGCGAAAAATCATCTTCCCACTTTTTGTTTTTTATATTAATTGTTCCATTGGCGGTAAAAAGCATCCCATTTCTGGCGTTTCGTGTTGGCATGACACAATCAAACATATCGATTCCTAACGCAATATTCTCCAAAATATTTATTGGCGTCCCAACACCCATCAAATAACGAGGTTTGTCTTCTGGCAAAATTTCGCAAACTACCTCAGTCATAGCATACATTTCTTCTGCGGGTTCGCCTACTGAAAGTCCACCAATAGCATTTCCTTGTTGACCAGAATTAGCAATGTATTCGGCTGATTGTTGCCTTAAATCCTTATACGTACTTCCTTGAATTATAGGAAAAAAAGTTTGTTCGTAACTGTATTTAAAAGGTAATTTATCTAAATGCGTGATACATCTGTCCAGCCATCTGTGGGTCATGTGCATCGAGCGTTGCGCATATCTATAATCACAAGGATAAGGTGTACATTCGTCAAAAGCCATAATAATGTCTGCACCAATGGTTCGCTGAATTTCCATTACATTTTCGGGTGTAAAAAAATGGTAGGAACCATCAATATGTGATTTGAATTTTACGCCTTCTTCCTTGATTTTCCGGTTTGCCGAAAGCGAATACACCTGATAACCACCAGAATCCGTCAATATATTTCGATCCCAGTTCATAAATTTATGCAATCCACCTGCTTTTTCTAGAATTTCAGTCTGTGGACGCAAGTACAAATGGTAGGTGTTTCCGAGAATTATATCTGGATTTATATCGTTTTTTAATTCCCGTTGGTGTACCCCTTTTACAGAGGCAACCGTTCCTACTGGCATAAAAATCGGTGTTTCAATCACCCCGTGATCGGTTGTTATTGTTCCTGCTCTAGCTTTGGTATTTAAATCTTTTTGGAGTAAATCGAATTTCATAGGCGCAAATATAAGTTAATTTAAAAACTAAAAAAACTACTACTCTATTATGTTTGTTCAGGATATTACAAAATGACAAATAATCATTTTTTAACATTTTATTAACAAGCGGTAAAAGTCTAGATACCATTTCAATTTGTTCCTTTGAAAAAAATAATTTCGATGACTGCATTTTTTAAGCCATTTTCAAAGTTTGAAAAAACGATACTTTTTATAATTTTTATACTCTATTTACATAATTTATTTATTGATATAATGCAAGTTGATGCCGCTCAATACGCGAGTATCTCTGCCCAAATGAGTATCACAAATTCCTATTTGGAGGTCAAAGAATTCATCTATGATTATCTTGACAAACCTCCTTTATTGTTTTGGTTATCCAGTACCAGTTTCAAACTTTTTGGTTTAAGTAATTTCACTTACAAGCTGCCTGCATTTTTGTTTTTAATCTTTTCCTTGTATGCTGTATATCGGTTTGCTCTATTGTACTACACACCAAAAATAGCCAGAAACAGCTTGCTTATTTTAGCGTCAACACAATCTTATTTTTTAATGACAAATGATGTTAGAACCGACGGACTATTGACAGCATCAGTTATTATTTCGGTCTGTTTTTTTTCGTATTATTTTGAGAAAGGCAATTGGAAAAACTTAGTTTTCGGCTCGGTTTTTATCGCATTAGCTATGATGTCCAAAGGTCCTATTGGGCTTGTTACTGTATTATTACCTATTGGCATACATTTGTTATACCACAAAAAATGGAAGTACATTTTTAGTTTAAATTGGCCTTTAGTACTATTTATAATTGCAATCTTACTCATCCCAATGTCTTACGGACTTTACACCCAGTTCGATTTGCATTCTGAAAAAATTACAAATGGAGTTAAAGGTCAAAAAGGTTTGTATTTCTTTTATTGGTTGCAAAGTTTTGGACGCATCACTGGCGAAAATGTTTGGAACAACAATCAACCCTGGTACTTTTTTATAAATTCTAGCCTTTGGGATTTTTTTCCTTGGTTTCTGCCTTTACTTTTTGCGTTGTTTTATAAAATAAAAAGTTTATTTAAACCTAAAAAAGAAATTGTAGAAATCATAACTTTATCTGGTTTTGTACTTGTTTTTATATTGCTATCACTGTCTAAATACAAATTACCACATTATGTTTTTGTTACATTTCCTTTTGCAGCAATACTTGTAGCTGAGTATTTTTCGAAAATAAATGAAAAAATTTGGAGGAATTGGAGGCTTTTACATCTTGTTTTAGGAGTTGTAATTTTAATCTTATTTATTATTTATCCTCTATTTTTCTTTACAGAGATTAATTATTTGGTATTTATTTGCATCGCTTTACAAGTGTTTATCTTATACCGATATTATAAATCGAATGAAAACACGGTGGCACAATTAGTGAGTTTAATTATCATGCTCAATGTCTTTTTTTCTTTTGTGTTTTACCCTAAATTGCTTGAGTTTCAATCGGATTCTGTTGCTGCAAAATATGTGATAAATAGCGACATCAAAGAGGAAGTTTATCTTTTCGAAAAACATTCCCATTCTTTTAGTTTTTATACCAAAGATCCTTTTGTAAAGGTCATTCAAAAAGAACAGGTTCAAAAAATAAAAAATCCGTTTTGGATTTATTTATCTGAAGACGAATTAAAAGAATTAGCGGATTTAAAAATAAATATAACTAAAAAAGTTAGTTTTGCAGATTATCCAATAACTCGATTAAAAATGAACTTTTTACTCGCTGATAAAAGAAATAATGCGGTTACAACTAAATTTTTAATCAAAGTAGAGAATTAACTATGAAAAAACTATCAATCATAATTCCTGCCTATAACGAGGGGAGAACCATACATTTCATCTTAGATAAAATAAAAAAAGTTCAACTTACAAACGGTATCGAAAAAGAGATAATAATTGTAAACGATTGTTCGAGTGACAATACCGAAGAAGCCATAAAAAAATACATAAATTCCAATCTTGATTTAAACATTCAATACTTAAAACACGAAGTAAACAAAGGAAAAGGTGCAGCATTGCATACCGGAATTCAGAATGCTTCGGGCGAATATACTATTATTCAAGACGCCGATCTAGAATACAATCCTGAAGAATACAACCTATTATTACAACCGATACTAGATGGTTTTGCAGATGTAGTTTACGGTTCCCGATTTATGGGAGGCAATCCCCACAGAATCCTTTTCTTTTGGCACACTATCGGTAATAAGTTTCTAACATTGATATCGAATTTATTTACCAATTTGAATTTGAGTGATATGGAAACTTGTTACAAAATATTTAATACCCAATTAATTCAAAGTATAAAATTAAACGAAAAGCGATTTGGCTTTGAACCAGAAGTTACAGCAAAAATTGCCCGTATTTCTAAAATCCGAATCTACGAAGTAGGTATTTCATATTATGGAAGAACCTATGAAGAAGGCAAAAAGATTGGGTGGAAAGATGGTTTTAGAGCAATTTATTGTATCGTAAAATATGGCTTTCTAAGATTAAATTAACTAAGATTTATTTTATACTTTACAATGCTGAAAAATGGCTTTTAAAGTATAAAAACTACTATAATTATGGCATTACAAGAAGAATTTGAACAACAAGGAGTTTGGCTTTTCAAATACAGAGGAAAACTTCCGGCTATTGTATTACTCATTGGAGCTTTTCTATATGTTCAAACCAAAATTTATCCTAAAACTTTTTTTATAGAGGAAACCCCTTATGAAGTTTATTTTGAAATATTTTGTCTTTTAGTTAGTTTACTTGGCTTAGGAATTCGGATTTATACCGTAGGACATACTCCCAAAAACACTTCAGGCAGAAATAGAAATGAACAAATAGCCGAAACTCTCAATACTTCTGGAAGCTATTCCGTTGTTAGACATCCTTTGTATCTTGGCAACTTTTTTTTGTGGATGGGTCCAGCCCTACTCACTGGAAATTTTTGGTTTTTAGTAGCCTTTTGCTTTTTTTATTGGGTGTATTATGAAAGAATTATGTTTGCCGAAGAACAATTTCTAAGAAGAAAGTTCGGAACTATTTACACCGATTGGGCTGAAAACATTCCTGCTTTTATTCCTTCATTTAAAAGATATAAAAAACCAGAATTAGAATTTAATTGGATAAAAATAATCAAAAAAGAGATGGGGGGGATTTCAGGAATTTTTATCATCTTCACAATATTTGATGTTTCGGGACACCTTATCCAAAACCAAACTAATTATAATTTTTTCATTATTGTTCCCTGTGTACTCAGCGTGTTTTTTTATTTTATCATGCGATTTATAAAGAAGAAAACAACGCTACTCAATGGAATGGGAGAATAAATTTAGTATTCAAAAACTCTAATAACTATTCCTAAAATCATTTGTCTGACGCCAAAATAAAAATTACATTTGCCGCAGTTTAACTTTTACACATAAAATGAAGCCTAACACACAACAATTAAACGATTTAACTATCCAAGTCAGAAGAGATATTCTTCGTATGGTTCATGCTGTAAATTCAGGACATCCAGGAGGATCTCTTGGTTGTACAGAATTTTTAGTAATTCTATATCAAAACTTGATGGAGCGTAAAGATGGTTTTGATATGGACGGAATTGGTGAAGACCTTTTCTTCTTGTCTAACGGTCATATTTCGCCTGTTTTTTATAGCGTTCTTGCCAGAAGCGGTTATTTTCCAGTTTCAGAATTAGCTACTTTCCGACTTATTAATTCTAGGTTACAAGGTCACCCAACAACACACGATCACTTACCTGGTGTAAGAATTGCTTCGGGTTCTTTGGGACAAGGACTATCAGTAGGAATTGGAGCTGCTCAGGCAAAAAAACTAAACGGTGACAATCATTTAATCTATACGCTTCATGGTGATGGCGAATTGCAAGAAGGTCAAAACTGGGAAGCCATCATGTATGCTTCTGCAAAAAAAGTCGATAATATTATTGCAACTATCGATTTGAATGGTAAACAAATTGACGGAACTACAGACGAAGTTCTTGCTATGGGAAGTATAAAAGCGAAATTTGAAGCTTTTGATTGGGAGGTTCTAGAAATAAAAGAAGGGAATAATATCGAAGCTATTATTGCAGGAATGAACGATGCTAAATCTAGAACTGGAAAAGGAAAACCAGTTTGCGTTTTATTGCATACCGAAATGGGGAATGGTGTAGATTATATGATGTACAGCCATGCTTGGCACGGAAAAGCACCAAATGATGCGCAATTAGAAAATGCATTGAACCAAAATCCAGAAACCTTAGGAGATTATTAAATCCCCACCTAGCCTTCCCAAAGGGGAGAAATAGCACAAAATGATGAATTATAAATAAAACCCTATTTACCCCAATAGGAACTCCCCTCCTTTGGAGGGGCTGGGGGAGGAAAATGAAAAAATATACAAATACAGGAAGTAAAGATACTCGTTCAGGTTTTGGTGCGGGAATGA
Source organism: Flavobacterium sp. (assembly GCA_043770135.1). Taxonomy (GTDB): domain Bacteria; phylum Bacteroidota; class Bacteroidia; order Flavobacteriales; family Flavobacteriaceae; genus Flavobacterium. Next base: position 27,068 of record JAYVIN010000064.1, read on the forward strand.
CTGAATTAGGTCAAACTAATGAAAATGTGGTAGCATTATGCGCCGATTTAATTGGTTCATTAAAATTTGATGATTTCAAAAAAAATCATCCCGATCGTTTCTTTCAAATCGGAATTGCCGAAGCCAACATGATTGGAATTGCGGCTGGATTGACCATTGGTGGGAAAATTCCTTTTACAGGAACTTTCGCTAACTTTTCGACAGGAAGAGTGTACGATCAAATTCGTCAATCGGTTGCTTATTCGGAGAAAAATGTAAAAATTTGTGCTTCGCATGCTGGATTAACTTTGGGTGAAGATGGGGCAACCCATCAAATTCTAGAAGATATTGGACTAATGAAAATGTTGCCTGGAATCACTGTAATTAACACTTGTGATTACAACCAAACCAAAGCAGCAACTATGGCGATTGCAGATCACCACGGTCCAGTTTATTTGCGTTTTGGTCGTCCAGTAGTGCCTAATTTTATGCCTGCTGACGAGAAATTTGAAATTGGAAAAGCGATTCTTTTAAACGAAGGAACCGATGTAACGATTGTTGCAACTGGTCATTTAGTTTGGGAGGCTCTTATTGCTGCCGAAGCATTAGAAGCTAAAGGAATTTCTGCCGAAGTAATCAATATACATACTATTAAGCCATTAGACGAAGCTGCAATATTAAAATCATTGGCAAAAACAAGATGTGTAGTTACTGCCGAAGAACATAATATTCTTGGAGGTCTTGGCGAAAGTATCGCTAGAGTTTTAGCGTTAAACACTCCTGCTCCTCAAGAATTTGTGGCTGTAAATGATAGCTTTGGCGAAAGCGGAACTCCAGAACAATTGATGGATAAATACAAGTTAAACAATCAAGCTATTGTTGCAGCGGTAGAAAAAGTGATTAAAAGAAAATAACCGATTTTAAAGCACAAGACGCTTAAAAAAAAAATATTCTGTTTAAAAGTTTATTGATACGAACTAATACTAATTCGTATCAATAAACTTTTTTTAATTAATTTACAGTTCAAATTCCCAATTCTCATCTTTGTTGTACCATAATTGTCCTTCTAAAACTTGTAAAGGGCAATTAAAATTATTAGTGTACAATGCACCCGTTCCTAAACCTTGTGGCATTGAATTGTTTTGTAAAAATGTCCATTGAGCAATAGCATTCAATCCAATATTAGATTCTAAAGCCGAAGTAATCCACCAGCCAATATTGTACTTTTCAGCAATCGAAATCCACTCTTTAGTTCCTCTAAATCCACCAATAAAACTAGGTTTTAAAATGATGTATTGTGGCTTTATTTTTTGAAGTAAATCCTCTTTTTCCTGCATAGAAAACACACCTATTAACTCTTCGTCTAAAGCAATAGGAATTGGAGTTTTTTTGCACAGTTCTGACATACTGTCAGTATGATTTTTTTGTATCGGTTGCTCAATACTATGTAATTTAAATTCAGAGAGTTGGTTAATTTTATTTAAAGCCAAATCTAAATCAAAAACCCCGTTTGCATCCACTCTAATCTCAATTTGTTCTGGAGTGAAATTCTCCCGAATAAACCGCAATAATTGCAATTCTTTATCAAAATCAATAGCACCAATTTTGAGTTTTACACACCGAAAACCATCGGCTAGTTTTTCTTCTATTTGTCGTTTCATAAAAGAGGCCTCTCCCATCCAAACCAATCCATTTATGGGTATAGACTTTTCAGAATCTGTAAACTCAGAAGGAAAGAGTAAAAACGGGTTTTTACTAGCTAAAGATTGAAATGCCATTTCGACTCCAAACTGTATGGACGGAAACTCAATTAGCGCTTCCCAAAGTAGGTTTACACCTAAATGAATATTAGTACAAACCCATTGCAATTTTTCTTCATAATCGGGTCGGTCATCGACGCTCAAACCTCTCAAAATACCGCACTCCCCGATTCCTTTTTTTTTGTCTTTTTCGAGAACAATAAACCAGGTTTCTTTCTCGGTCATAACGCCACGGGACGTACCTGAAGCTTGTTTAAATTGTAATATGTATTTGTGATAGCTTGCTTTCAAGATCGAAGGAATATATACTTTAAGAGAAAAAAGTGAATTATTTAAGTTTATTTTTAATTGTCCTCAAATTTAATAAAAACTATTTGCTTTAGTACAATTCCTTTTTAGTTTCAGAAAGTTTGTTATAGTGACAAACTATTTTCAACTTATAAATAATTGCATTTGTTGTTTTTAAAAAGAAACTGAAATCCAAATATCTCCTTTTGCAAATAGTTAATAAGAAACAATTTCTCTTTTTGTCCTATCTTTGTCGAGTACAATGTAAATTAAGGATTGATATTGATTTTTGAAATTGACATTGCTATTTATTTTTGAAATTAATATTAAAAATGTACGCAATACTCGACATAGAAACCACCGGAGGACAATTTAACGAAGAGGGAATTACTGAAATTGCCATCTATAAATTTGACGGTCACGAAATCGTAGATCAGTTCATTAGTTTAGTCAATCCCGAAATCCCAATTCAGCCTTTTGTTGTAAAACTCACCGGTATCAATAACGCCATGTTGCGCTCAGCTCCCAAGTTTTTTGAGGTGGCTAAACGCATTATCGAGATGACTAATGACAGTGTTCTTGTAGCCCACAATGCCGATTTTGATTATCGAATTCTTCGCACCGAATTCCGACGTTTGGGTTATGATTTTAATGTCAAAACACTTTGTACAGTCGAATTATCCAAAAGATTATTACCGGAACAGCCTTCTCACAGTTTAGGCAAATTAGTTCGTGCGCTAGGAATTCCGATGGCTGATAGACACCGAGCGAATGGCGATGCAATGGCTACTGTTAAGTTGTTTAAAATGCTTTTGGACAAAGATATAAGCAAAGAAATTGTAAAAGAACATATCAAATTTGAAATCCAAAAAGGGATTGCTCCAAAATTGATGGATATTATCAGTAATTTACCCTCCAGAACCGGTGTTTATTACATTCACAACGAAAAAGGAAAACTCATTTATATTGGCAAAAGCAAAAATATAAAAAAACGTGTCAATCAACATTTTACAGGAATTACAAGAAGTGCGAAAAAGATTCAAAATGAAGTTTTTACCGTTACTTATGACGAAACAGGCAGTGAACTTGTTGCTTTACTAAAAGAAAGCGAAGAGATAAAAATTAACAAACCCATTCATAATCGTGCGCAAAGAAAAACTATTTTTCAGTTTGCACTTTACGCAGAGAAAGATGAAAATGGTTATTTGAATTTACTATTGCAGAAAGCAGATGGACGAAAAAAAGAAATTACCTCATTTGCAACCGTCCAAGAAGGAAAAAACGCATTATTCAGAATTACAGCTCATTATAATTTGTGCCAAAAATACACTGGTTTGTACATTACAAAAAAAGAATGTTTTCAATATAAAATAAAAGAATGTGATGGCGCGTGTATTGGCGAAGTTTCCGCTGAAGAGTATAATGAAAGAGTAAAGGAATTTATAACTAAAAATAGCTTCGAAAACAACAGTGTTATACTCATCGATAGAGGCAGAAATAGTAGCGAACACAGCGCAATTTTGATAGAAAACGGAATTTACAAAGGCTATGCCTTTTACGATTTGAATTACCAAATTACCAATGTCGAAATCCTGAAAAACATACTAATACCGATGCAAAATAATCGAGATACTCGTAATATTATTCAATCATATATTCGGAAAAGTAAAAGTTTGAAAATCATAAAATTTTAATTTTTTGAAACAAAAAAAACTCATTGTAATTGTTGGACCAACTGCCATAGGAAAAACGGCTTTGAGCATAGCCTTAGCACAACATTTCAATTGCGAGGTTATTTCGTGTGATAGCCGCCAATTTTTCAAAGAAATGCAAATTGGAACTGCTGTTCCCACAACCGAAGAATTAGCAGGTGCCAAACATCATTTCATCCAAAATAAATCCATTTTCGAAAATTATACCGTAGGTGATTTCGAGAAAGAAGCTGTTGCCAAACTAGACGAATTATACCAAAACAATGATTTTGCAATACTTGTAGGCGGATCTGGATTGTATGTCGATGCTGTTTTGAAAGGTTTTGACGAGTTCCCAGAAATCAATAGTTCTATTCGAGAATTGGTGTCGACTAATTATGAAAAATCTGGAGTACACTATTTGCAAGAACAATTAGAGCAGTTAGATCTCAACTATTTTCAAGAATTAACGAACACAAATCCACAAACTTTACAAAATCCTCAACGTATGATGCGCTTTGTAGAAGTTTGCATCGGTACTGGAAAACCCTATTCTTCCTTTTTAAACCAAAATAAAAATAGTAGAAACTTTACTCCAATTCTTATAGGTTTAGAAGCCGAAAGAAGCGTGATTTATGACCGAATCAATCAGCGTGTTGACAATATGATACTCGAAGGTTTATTATCGGAAGCTGAAAATTTATTTTCTCACAAAGACTTGAATGCATTAAAAACCGTAGGTTATAGAGAATTATTTCTGTATTTTGAAGACGAGATTTCCTTAGCATTTGCCATTGAAGAAATCAAAAAAAACACTCGTCGATTTGCTAAAAGACAACTCACTTGGTTCAAAAAAAATGAAGCAACAAAGTGGTTTGATTATTTGACGGATAGACAAGAAATAATAAAACATATTAATAAAATAATTCATAATTCATAATTATTTATATGCCAATTTCAACAGACTTTACCTCTATATTTTCTAAAGATTGGGAAATCAATTTTACGCAATGTATGCCCAATGGGTATTTAAAACATACTGAATTGTGCAACGTTTTTCAACTGACTGCCGCTGCACATTCTAAAATGGGTGGCATTAGTTTTTCGGATATGCAAGAATTTAATCAAGCTTGGGTGTTGAGCAGAATGAGAGTCGAAATCACTGCATTACCAAAATGGAGGGATGTCGTAACGGTAAAAACTTGGATAAATACCCTAGAAAATTCAAGATCCATTCGCGCTATAGAAATGTATGTAAATGGTGAAAAAATAATAGGTTCAGAAACGTATTGGGCAGTTTTTAATACCGAAATCAGACGACCAGAAGCCTTAGCTTTGCCTTTTGAGCATTTTGAATTGTTTCCTGATAAAAAAGCTACTCAAAATTCATTTTCAAAAATTAATCTCAATAATGATAAAGAAATTATTTTCGAAAGAAAAGTAGTTTTGTCCGATTTAGACAATGTAAATCATGTTAATAATGTAAAATATCTCGAGTGGTGTCTGGATTTAGTAGATTCGGAATTGATTTTAAATCAAAAAATTGAAAGTTTTGAAATGAATTTTCTAAAGGAATTATTTCAACATGATAAAGTAATTATAAACGAAAACAAAAATGACTCTAGTTTGATATTTAGTGTTACAAAAGAGGAA
>JAYVIN010000065.1:0-3931 GCA_043770135.1 Flavobacterium sp.
AGTTAAAAAGTCTTTACCCCAAACGTATTGATCTGAACCATAATAGTAGCCTTCGGTAACCTCTTGCGGGATATTTTTAATAAAATCTCTAACAAAATCCGGTGCTCCCCATCTAAAATAAAAAACATCATCGTTTCGAAGTGTCCATAAGGTTTTCATTTTCTCACTTTGAATATCTTTTACAAAATCTTGATGAAAGGTTTGATTTACTGAACTGTAAACATGCGCTTGAGCATATTTAAAACTAAATATGAAATTGATTTTCTTATTTTCACTTATACTTTTAAAAATTTTAGTGATTTCGCTAGCTTTAGACTGATGCTGACGGTGTATGAAATCGATTTTTCTATTCGGTTGTTCTTTTAATGCATCTAAAACACCTTGACCATAAGTTGCATAAGCCCATTCCTCCTTTTGATTAGCCGAATAATCATACATGTTTTCACCGGTAGTAAGACCAATTCCAGCAAGATCTGGATAAGTAAGTACCATCTGTTTTACACTTTTTCGGAAATAATCAGTAGTAACAGGGTTTTCAACTTTATCCGTAATACCGTACTTGCCATCGATTCCGTAAATAAAGACATTCCAAGTGACCATATAAAACCGCACATTTCTTTGTTTACCATAAGCCATAACTTTGCGCCAAAAATCGATTTTCTCGTCGATGGTCATTTTCTTGACGACCTCAAAACTTTTCATAACTTCGGGAGCATCAAAACCCCAGCCGTTTAGTGAATAATTTTCTTTCCAATTTCCGGTACTTCTGCGGACGTCATTCAGTGCGATATCGGGATATTCAGGTAATTTGACCATTGAAGGAAACGGATGCATGTTCCATAACGAAACGAGATTGTAACGGTAACGAGCCAAATTATCGATATACTCTTTCCAAAACTCAAAATCCCAAACATCGTCTATATTTTTTTGAGCGGCATCACTGGGGTCGGTATAGGTTGGACTACGCATATCGAGTGGAATATTGTATTTAGTGCCACGCACCTTCATATAGGCATTTTGCAATTGGTTCTGAACCGCAGCTATCCCTTTTACCTTGATGATTTCTGCCACTTCTAGCCCTCCGTACATCAAGCCTGCTTCATCAAATCCGATGATCCAAATGGTTTTAGAATTTGGGGATGATTTATGAATAATAAAACCTTCACTTTTTAATTCGCTGATTCTAGCTATTCGTTTATTTTGAATTATTTTCAGATGAGCTGTATTATCAAGACTCAAAAAAATAATATTTTGTTTTTGTTGGTTTACCTTACTACTTGAAGCAATAGGTTCATCGTAATAAAGAATACTTTTTTCTTTGAGTGCGTTTTTAATCTCATCTACAACAAATTTTGTACTCGCAGTTTCCTTGGAATACAGTAAACCCGTTTTCTCTTTAGCGTTTATTTGCGTATTAAAAACAGAAATAAACACAAAGAAGAAGAGGAAATAGTTCGAAAGAGGTCGCATAATTTGATTTTGAATCATAGTAAAAAGTTAAGAAATTATAAAATGATAATGTAGTAATGACAAAACAGGGCAAAAATTTATTAAAATTATTTTTAAAAAATGAAAGATACTTACAACAAGTAAAACGATTTAACCTACCTAAAACAGTATTTATTAAACGATATTTAACCTAGGCATTGGATAGTCTGCAACCTGAATCCGAGCTGCTGATTTTGGAACTTCTCTAGTTGTAATAGACGAATTGTCTCGTATGTAGAATAGTTCTTTTCTAATTAAATTTACTTGATTAATATACTTTTGTTTATTGAACCTGTTGAGATTTCGAAAATATAAGCCGTTTGATTTTTGCAGTAAGTGCAATTTATACAATTTATAGTTTTTTATGTAAGCCAATATTGGTACATAAAGAAGCATGGATATAAAAACCATTTCTATTGGTAAAAATAAAATGGAATTAAAAAATACCAACAATAAAAAGGATATAATTCCTGCTTTATGTATAAAACTTAATTTTGATTTTTTGATATACACTTTTTTAATTTCAGTAAACAAAATGTTGAAGCTTTCTTTTTTCGTAATGACTACAATTACTCCTGTATTGCATATAGTTAAACTGCTAATTTTAATATTTTTATTTTTGGCACTAACCATATTTTTCATTCTTTTTTATTTATAATTGTTAAGTTAATTATAAAGCAACAATCCAAAAGGTTAGATTTGACTGACTAAAAAATTAAAAAAAACCTGTCCTATAATGGAACAGGGTTTTATAAAACAAAACTATACGTATTTTACGTTATTATTTTGAGAGATTTCCTTGCTGAATAAAAGCTCTCACTTTTAAGAAATCATAGAACAAACCTATAAAGGCCAAAACCAACACATAATCGTCGATTGGGGCTGCTGTTCATCAACTGGTGCGTCTGGTAAATCAGTTTGAGCACCCACTATTGTAGTGAACAGCATAAACACAAATACTGTAATTTTTGCAAGGCTATAGTTAAAAATTTTTTTATTTTTCTATTTTTTTAATTACTCTACAATCCATTTTGTGGTGGTCGTTTTTCCTTCAGATGTTAAACTCACTAGATACACTCCAGCAGTTTTTACATTGCTAACGTTTACTCGTACTGTGGCTCCAGATTGTAAATCATTTTGTGAATACAATATTTGACCTGATATATTGCTAACGCTAAGTGATGCTTTAGACATACTTTGTGGAACTATCACATTGAACGAATTCGATTTGGATGGATTTGGATACAAAGCAAAAACAGAAACAGCGTTATCCTTGTTTTTCAACGTTTTAGCATAAATCAGTTTGAAACGGCTAGCAGCAATAGTGGCGGAATTTCCAGCATCGACAGTGTAGGCATAATCAACTGCTCCGTCTTGTGGAATTTCGGTTGTTGTACCTGTAAATGCATCTACTAAATAAGGGGTTTCTGTCAAGCCAGATCCTTGTACTTTTAAGGAATACGATGTTCCTTTGTATTTAGTGATGCTCAGTGGGATTTCATCCGTAGGAGTTGGAATCGCTCTTTTCTCGATAGACAATAGTTTACCGCCATTCGATGAAGCCATATTTTCGTTGAAATTGGTCAATTTATTGGCATCATTCTCGTTTACATCATTGGTTTCACCACCATCAAAAGCTACGATTAAACCGTCTACAGCGTCTGCTGGTTTTGCTGTGTCGTACAAAGACAAACGAAGCGTATTAGCCAATTGTTTGGTTCTAAATACTGCGGTTTGGGTAAGAGCTTCTGATTTATTTGTTTCTAAAAAAGAAAGTGTTGGTGCGGCAGAAGGTGCAGCAACTGTCTTCACGAAACAAGCTTGACCTGGTTGTAAATACTTATTGGCATTTCCAGAAGTACCAGTATTCAACCCAAAATCAAATGTTGAATACACTCCATTTGGATTTAGAACGTAATAGAAACCTTTAACCAAATTTGTTGAAGTTGCTAAAACTGCTTGCATATCTACTTGTGCTTGGTATGGATTGCCTATTAAGCTAAATCCATTTGCGGTGGTATTCAAACCACTTACAAATTGTGTTCCTGTTGCTAATGTTCCTGTAGTTCTCAAAGTAGTGGCATCGTTTGTAGTACTAGAAATATTAGTCGCTTTGCGGCTCCCTCTAATGTAAATTAAGAAAGGAGAACCCGCAGTAAGTGTGTTTACATTGGTGTTCGTAACGGCAATCCAAGCTGCTGAAGCCCCATTACTGTGAGTAAATAGAGAGGATGCGTTGCTAGTTGTGGTATCAAAACCATTGGCAGCAGCACCCGTACCTGTAATATGAGTACCAAAACCTAAATTTCCATCAACTCCATCGGCTTGATTTTCTTGCCAGTTCACTTTTATTGTTCCTCCAGTTGTAGCAGGACTCAACAAACGATACTGTCTAAATCCAGCAGGAATGTATCGCTCTACTATGACATTGCCCGAAATAATT
>JAYVIN010000066.1:0-11328 GCA_043770135.1 Flavobacterium sp.
CAACCCTAATTTTTCTAAATCCGGATTGGCTTTTTTTATCGCTTCATCTGAAACTCCGTATTTTTTTTCGATGCCAAATAAAGTTTCTTTGGGTTCCACTTTATGTGTTATAACTTTAGAAATTGTTTTCTTGGCATTCCCTTTTTTAGGAATCAGCAAAACACTATTTGGTTTTAAACCACTTTGAGCATCAGGATTTAATTGATAAATATCAAATGGGGTTACCTTATATAATTGAGCAATTTCCGCAATGGTTTCTCCACTTTCTACTTTATGCTTGCCGTATTTTTGTCCAAATACAGAGCAAGAAATTACTACTATAAAAATAAAAATGACTCTATTTATCATAATTCAAATACTTTAAAAATTATTCAATTTCAATGGCAATAACAAAAAAAAATTTTCCTTGTCAATAAAAATAGTGTTTTCAAAATCAATATAAAAACAAAAAATCAATTTCTTTATTGCTATTGAAATTGATTTTTGTAATTGACCTTTTAATTGTTTTTTATTCCCACTCGATAGTCGCTGGTGGTTTTGAACTAATATCGTAAACAACCCTATTTACGCCTTTTACTTTATTAATAATATCATTCGATACTTTCATCAAGAACTCATAAGGTAAATGCACCCAATCCGCAGTCATTCCGTCTGTAGATTGTACCGCACGAAGTGCCACTACTTTTTCGTAAGTTCGCTCATCGCCCATTACCCCTACACTATTTACAGGAAGCAAAATAGCTCCAGCTTGCCATACTTTGTCGTACAATCCCCAAGATTTTAATCCATCAATAAAAACTTTATCCACATCTTGCAAGATTTGCACTTTTTCGAGCGTAATATCTCCTAAAATCCGAATCGATAATCCGGGACCAGGAAAAGGATGTCTTCCTAATAACTCGGGATCTATTCCAAGAGTTGCTCCTACTCTACGCACCTCATCTTTGAAAAGCATGCGCAAAGGTTCTACAATTTTCAGTTTCATATAATCCGGTAAACCACCCACATTATGGTGCGATTTGATGGTTGCCGAAGGGCCTTTGACCGAAACCGATTCGATTACATCAGGATAAATAGTGCCTTGAGCCAACCAAGTTACTTCTTCGATGCGGTGTGATTCAACATCAAAAACTTCGATAAAGGCGTTGCCTATCGCTTTTCGTTTCAGTTCTGGATCCGTAACTCCAGCCAAAGCATCATAAAAACGTTGCGAAGCATCTACACCTTTTACGTTCAAGCCCATTCCTTCGTATTGGTCTAAAACTGATTGAAATTCATTTTTGCGCAATAAACCATTATTTACGAAAATACAATACAGGTTTTTACCAATTGCTTGGTGCAATAAAACCGCCGCTACTGTCGAATCGACGCCACCCGAAAGTCCAAGAACTACTTTATCATTTCCTATTTTTTCTTTCAATTCCGCTACCATTTCTTCGACAAAAGCACCTGGTGTAAAGTTTTGAGGCACATCGGCAATTTTTACTAAGAAATTTTCTAGCATTTTGGATCCATCTGTCGAGTGAAAAACTTCGGGATGGTACTGAATCGCATAGGTCGTTTCGCCTTCTATTTTATAAGCCGCAAATTCGACATCGTGGGTACTTGCTAATTTAACACCATTTGTTGGTAATGCTTTGATGCTATCGCTGTGGCTCATCCAAACTTGACTGTTTTCTGAAACGCCATCAAAAAAGATTTCGTTTTCTTTTATATAAGACAAATTAGCTCTACCGTATTCTCTGGTATTGGATGCCGCCACTTCGCCACCACTAAAATGAGCCAAATATTGCGCTCCGTAACAAACGGCTAGCAAAGGGAGTTTACCTCGAATTTGGGATAAATCAGGGTGAGGAGCATCTTCTCCTCGAACAGAAAAAGGGCTGCCACCAAGAATTACCGCTTTGTAACTGGATAAATCACTCGGAAAATGATTGTAAGGAAAAATTTCGCAGAATATATTTAACTCGCGAACTCTTCGGGCAATAAGCTGTGTGTATTGCGATCCGAAATCTAAAATAAGTACGTTGTGTTGCATGGGGCAAAAATACTTTTTATAATTGGTATTGGAAAATTGTATTTTGTAAAAATTGAAATTACTTCCTTACGACAATCGTCTTGATTTTGACTCCTAAAGCTAAATTATTCCAATATTCTTGGATTATGGAGCTTTTTTTATCATCTAAAAAGTGTATTTCTGCAGTGTTTCCGCCAGAAGTTCCTGTGCTTGCCACAACTAATTCAATGTTATTGATACCAACTGACAAAGGAATTCTTAATTCTCCAAATTCAAAATTTAAATACAAACCCGAACGCAATAACTTACCATTAATATACACATTTATCAAATCGCCATCAATCTCTATATAATCTCTATATTTTAAAACAAAAAATTCAGATTTAGTATTGTATTCTCCTAAATAACGATCGACTCGATCCAGTAGGCTTTTATCGAATTTTAATTCTTCCCGAACCATCGTTTTATCCAAATCCTTGGTCATTTTGGCTAGATAAACATCGCCCAATTGGTGAGTAAATATTTTTTTAGGCGTCATCGAAAAAAGATTTTCGGGAATACCCATTTGAAAAGAGTTGTTGGGCTTCGGTTTGGTGCCAAAAATATTAGTTTCTTTGAAAACATTAGGCGCTACGATTTTGGGGACATCAAATTTCGACACTTTAGTTTGTGGTACAACTTCTTTCTTGGGTTTTACTTTTAGTGGCGGTATTCGTAATGTTTTGGAATTAAAGTCGACTTGAGCAAAGGCTTTCGAGCCTAAACCAATGATAAATATAAAAAAAAGAATCCTGCTCATTTTGCTGTTCATATCGATAAATCAATATTTTAAAAGTCAAAAATAATAGAAACAATTGGGCCTAATTCACAAAAATAACATAAAATAAATTTAAGTTTTAGGTTTCGAATTTAACATCGCATTTTTGGCAACGAGAACTTACCAAAAAATAGTTGAAGCTTTTTATTAAAATAATTTAAATTACATTCCTATTTTTATAAATTGCATACTCAAAATAATTTCGGAGTATAATCATAACTCCTTAAAAACTAAACACTAAAACAAAAAATGAAAAGAGAAAACATCTTAACAGGGTCTCCGTGGGAAGACAAAATGGGGTATTGTCGTGCGGTTCGTATTGGCAATATCATCGAAGTTTCAGGAACTGTTGCTATTATTGATGGCGATAAAGTAAAAGCCGACGATGCCCATGCACAAACGCTGAACATTCTGGAAAGAATCGAAAAAGTGCTCGAAGACCTGAATGCAGGTATGAAAGACGTAATTCGTACCCGAATATTTGTAACCGATGTAACTACTTTTGAAGCTGTAGCTACAGCACACGCTGCATTTTTCAAGGACATTAAACCAGCAACAGGTTTTTATGAAATCAGCAAATTAGTCGCTCCTGAGTATTTGGTCGAAATTGAATTTACTGCTGTTGTAACAGCGTAATTTTTTACAATTTTGTCATTCCGTAAGAATCTCAACAAACAAGAGATTCTTACGGAATAACAATGCTCGAATGATAGGATACGGACGAAGTAAATCGTATAATGTCAGCAACCAATTTGATTCCTCCTTCCTCGGAATGACAAAAACCACGCTAAATGACCCAACAAAAAAACCTCCTACTTACACTAAAATGGATTTTCATTTGTGTCCTAATTGGATTGTTTTCGGGTTCGGCATCTGCTTTTTTCCTAGTGGCTTTAGAATGGGTTACCCAATTTAGAGGAAATCATAATTGGATTATTTGGTTTTTACCTCTTGGTGGACTTTGTATTGGCTATTTATATCATTATATAGGTCAAGAAGTAGTAAAAGGAAATAATCTACTGCTTGAAGAATACGAAAACCCGAGCAAAACCATTCCTTTCAAAATGGTACCACTGGTGTTTATTAGCACTTTAATCACACATCTTTTTGGAGGATCGGCTGGTCGTGAAGGCACAGCGGTCCAAATGGGTGGAGCGATTGCAGATCAATTTACAACGATTTTCAAATTGGATAATTCCGACAGAAAAACGCTAATTATTCTAGGAATTAGTGCTGGTTTTGCCTCTGTTTTTGGCACACCTTTGGCTGGAGCCTTATTTGCTTTGGAAGTTTTATACTTTTCGAAAATCAATTTTAGAAGTATTATTTTATCTTTTTTGGTAGCATACATCGCTTATTTCACCGTGGAGTTTTGGCAAGTCAAACACACGCTTTACAAAATTCCTTTTGTTCCTGAAATTAGTCTTAATACTATTTTCTGGCTAATTAGTGTTGGTGTTTTATTTGGTTTAGCGGCGATGGTATTTTCGAAAACTACTCATTTATGGGGGCAACTATTTTCGAAAACTATTGCTTATGCCCCAATTCGTCCTTTTGTGGGAGGATTGGTTTTGGCTATTGCAATCTACTGTATAGGAACTACCAAATATATAGGATTGGGAATTCCAGAAATTGTTAATTCCTTCTCGTTTCAAAACAATTGGTATGATTTCCTTATCAAAATTTTATTCACAGGATTCACTCTTGGTGCAGGGTTTAAAGGAGGAGAAGTAACCCCGCTTTTCTTTGTTGGTGCCACTTTAGGAAGTGCTTTGTCGCTAGTTGTTCCTTTGCCAATGGCACTTTTGGCAGGAATGGGATTTGTAGCCGTATTTTCGGGAGCAACCCATACTCCTATTGCGTGTACCGTAATGGGAATCGAATTATTTGGTATTGAAAGTGCCCTATTTATTGGCATTGCTTGCTTGATTGCCTATTTTGCATCAGGTTCGATTGGCATTTATCATTCGCAAAATGTAAAAGGAGCAAAATACCATTTGTATCAGCGGTTTAAAATAAAAAAATTGACCGATTTTTAGTATTGTAAAAGTTTGTTAAATCTTGAAATGTTTCGATCATTAGCATAAAAAAATGTATTTTCGCATCCTATGAAATCGCCATTCTTCAAAACATCAAATAGAATGAAGAATGGCGATTCCATCAGCCTGTCGGCAGACAGGTGTTCCAATAAAAAAAAGTATTATCTGCACATGAAAGAACAAGAAATACAAGCGATACAGGAGTTGTTCTCTACTCCAAAAAAAATTGCCATTATTCCGCATCGAAGTCCAGACGGCGATGCTATGGGCTCTACCCTTGGATTGTATCACTTTTTATTGAAAAACAATCATTTTCCAACGGTGGTTTCACCTAACGAATTTCCAGAGTTTTTATCTTGGATGCCGGGTTCAGAAACCGTTTTGATATATGAAAAAGACAAAAAAAATTGCACTAAAATCCTTCAGGAAGCCGAACTCGTTTTTACCCTAGATTTTAATGCTTTGCACCGTGTAGGCGAAATGGAAAACGTGTTGAACACGCTCCAAGTTCCGTTTGTAATGATTGATCACCACCAAGCGCCAGACGATTATGCAGCAGTTACTTACTCGGATGTTGCGTTTGGCTCTACTTGCGAAATGTTGTATAATTTCATTTCGTTTCTAGGTAAAAAATCGGATATCGACAAAACGATTGGTACTTGTATTTACACCGGAATTCTAACCGATTCGGGTTCGTTTCGTTTTCCGAAAACGACAGGAACCACCCATAGAATCGTTGGAGAGTTAATCGATTTAGGGGTCGAAAATACCGAAATTCCTAATTTGCTTTTTGACAATAGTTCGTTTGGAAGTTTGCAAATTCTAGGTAGAGCGTTACAAAATATGCAACTTTTAACAGCCAATAAAACGGCTTACACCACCTTGACACAAGTGGAATTAGACCGCTTCAATTTTGTAAAAGGCGATACCGAAGGGATTGTAAATTATGGCTTAAGCATCAAAGGGATTGAATTTTCGGCTATTTTTATAGAAAACAAGGAAGATAAAATCATCAAAATTTCGTTTCGTTCCCAAGGCGATTTTGATGTCAATCAGTTTGCAAGAGATTATTTTAATGGCGGAGGGCATCGCAATGCTGCTGGAGGAAAATCGGAGGAATCGCTGGAAGCAACGGTGAAAAAATTTATTGATTTAGCAACAAAAATCAACCTGTAATCATGGTAAAAAAAAGTATTCTATTATTAATTATTGGTTCATTTTTGTTTTTGTTTTCAAATTGCAAACAAAGTCAAGAAGCCCGACGTCCAGTTTCTCAAGCTTCTGGTAGTTTTATGAAAAAATCGATAGCGCGGAACAAAAAAATTGTGTCGAGCGAGGAAGATCGTATCGATTTGATTATCAAAAGTAATCCTAAAATTAAATATTTGGCTTCGAAAAACGGATTTTGGTATACTTATAAAACACAAAACACGATAGATAGTCTGACACCAAAAAGAGGCGATGTTGCGTTTTTTAATTATGAAATAAAAGATTTGAAAGGAAACATCATTTATTCCGAATCGGAACTTAAATCTCAAACTTATCTAGTGGACAAGCAAAACATTATGTCGGGATTAAGAGAAGGTATCAAACTGATGAAAAAAAACGAAAAAGTGATTTTTATTTTCCCCTCACATGCCGCTTATGGCTTTCATGGCGATAACAAAAAAATAGGTACAAATCAACCCTTGATTTGTACAGTTAAACTTCATAATTTTGTACCCGAAGAAACCTTCAAAAAAGAAATTCAGATGAAAGAAAACGATACTTTAACCCCAGTTACAAACTAATTAAAAATGAAAATAAAAATAGCCTTTGCCTTTCTTACTCTCGCCTTATTATTGGGATGTAAAAAAGAAGAAAAAAACAACTTGCCCGATGGATTGTATGCCAAAATCGAAACCAACAAAGGCAGTATCATTGTTCAATTAGAGTATGAAAAAGCCCCTATAACTGTGGCTAATTTCGTGAGTTTAGCCGAAGGGAAGAATGAATTTGTTACTGATGAAAATTTCAAAAACAAACCCTTTTATGATGGTTTAAAATTTCATAGAGTAATCAATGATTTTATGATACAAACTGGCGACCCGCTTGGTACAGGCTCTGGAGATACAGGATACAAATTTAAAGACGAAATAAACGAAATGCGTTTTGACAAAGGCGGAGTTTTGGCAATGGCTAATAGTGGTCCTGCTACCAATAGCAGTCAGTTTTTTATCACTCATCTCGAAACGCCATGGCTCGATGGCAAACACACCATTTTTGGTCATGTGGTCGAAAAAGGTATGGAAGTGGTTAACTCGATAACACAAGACGATGCTATCAGCAAAATAACTATTATTAGAAATGGAGATGCTGCCAAAAAATTTGATGCTCCAGGAATTTTTAGAGATTATTTTAAGGTAGAATCTGAAAATCAAAAGAAAAAGCAAGCAGAAGAAGGTCTTTTAGATGCTCAATACAAAGTCATTCGAGAAGAAAAAGCCAACTATTTTTCCACATTAAAAGCCAAGTCAATCAAATCGGTTACTGGGCTCAACTATGTAATTACCAAAAAAGGAAGTGGTAAAAAACCAGCAAACGGAACCAATGTCAACATTAATTATGCAGGATTTCTAGAAAATGGAAGCCTTTTTGATTCTAGTATCGAGGAAGTGTCTAGAGCCTTTGGAAAATATGATGCTAACCGAGCGGCACAAAACGGATACCAGCCTATTCCTTATGTGATGGGCACCAAGCAAGGCATGATTCCAGGATTTATCGAAGGGATAGAAAAACTGTCTTTTGGAGACAAAGCCGTTATCTTTATACCTTCAAAACTTGGGTATGGCGAAGCGGGTGCTGGAAATGTAATTCCGCCCAACGCAACCATTATTTTTGAAATAGAACTAATAGAAACGCCCTCAAACTAGTAACAAATTTTAAAAAAAAATATTATAAAAACAATTATTAAAACTAAAATCAGACTTTAAATTCGACAACTATGAAATCAAAAATTGTATTATTCTTATTCTTGGCAGTGCTTCAAATACAAGCACAAACTACCAAAAAAACAGTCACTACTCCAAAAAAAGTAGTAGTTACCAAATCCGTAGCTAAACCTACCACTAAAGTTGTTGCAAAACCAACAGTGAAAAACTTAGCAAAACCAGTTATAAATGAAGGTATTTTTGCCACCATTAGCACCTCCAAAGGCGATATTACGGTGCAGTTAGAATATGTTAAAACACCTATTACTGTTGCGAATTTTATATCCTTAGCAGAAGGGAAAAACGCTTTTGTTACTGAAAAACTAATAGGAAAACCCTACTATGATGGTTTAAAATTTCATAGAGTGATTAAGGATTTTATGATTCAAGCAGGAGATCCAGAAGGCAATGGTTCGGGAGGTACAGGTTATGCTTTTAAGGATGAATTTACCGATTTAAAACACAACGGGCCTGGAATACTTTCGATGGCTAACTCTGGTCCTAAAACCAACAGCAGTCAGTTTTTTATTACCCACAAAGAAACCCCTTGGTTAGACGGTAAACACACCATTTTTGGTCGTGTAACGAAAGGAATGGATGTGGTAAACTTGATTGCACAAGATGATCTTATCACTAAAGTTATCATAACTCGAAAAGGGGCTGCTGCCAAAGCGTTTGAGGCATCAAAAATATTTTCGGAATACTATTTCAACAAAGGCGAGGATGATAAAAAAGAGGCTTTGGTTGAAGCCGAGAGCAAGAAAAAGCAAGATTCCTTAATGGCAGCATCAAAAAAAGCT
This sequence comes from Flavobacterium sp., assembly GCA_043770135.1. Classification (GTDB taxonomy): domain Bacteria; phylum Bacteroidota; class Bacteroidia; order Flavobacteriales; family Flavobacteriaceae; genus Flavobacterium. Next base: position 8,643 of record JAYVIN010000066.1, read on the forward strand.
TATTTCGAAAAATTCGGAAGTGTTATTACTGCGAAAAAAGCCTATTTAGACGCTACAAAAGCTACTGCAACTACAACCGAATCTGGTTTGGCTTATAAAATAACTCAAAAGGGAACAGGTATAAAACCAGCAGCTGGAACTACATTCAATTTTAATTATGCTGGCTATTTTGAAGACGGAACTTTATTTGACAGTAGCATTGAAGCGGTTTGCAAAGAATATGGCACCTTTAATCCGCAAAGAGCAGAACAAAATGGCTACCGTCCGTTTCCGTTTGAAGCAGGAAAAAAAGAAGGCATGATTCCTGGATTTATCGAAGGTTTAGATAATATGAGCTATGGAGATAAAGCCATCGTATTTATTCCATCAAAATTAGCTTATGGCGAAAGAGGCGCTGGCGGAGTAATTCCTCCCAATTCGAATATTATTTTCGAATTAGAAATGATTGAGGTAATACCTGAAGTGGTAAAACCCGCTACAACTCCAGAAATAAAAGTAGAGGAGAAAAAATAAAATCTTTTTTTCGCTTTTCAAAAAAACACCGAATTCAATTGTTTTCGGTGTTTTTTTTATGCCTTAAACTTCCAATCGAATTCGTCTTTATCATTGATGATCGCTCCTATTTCCAATTTGACCACCTCGTCAAATTCGGTTTGCAGGATAATCCAATGGTCTTCGTTGAAATAGTTTTCTATAGTATCGAATGTTTCTTGGGCAAATTTGGTAATTCCCTTTGGTGCCAATTCCTTGAGCACTTCATTAGTCTTTTTTCCAATTATAGTGGTGTCGAACAAGACTAATTCTGGGCTAGAAGCAATAATATACCCCAATCTCAGGTCTTCGTCTTGGTAGAACGTGAGCCGCAACTTTAGCGCATTATACACTAAAATAACATTGTCATCTTCGTCTTTGTACTCCCGATTGGGTTTTCCGTAAATCGCCACAACATCCTTTTGTTTCATTCCAAAAAGGAGTTTGTCGATACCGTTTTTAGGATTTATTTTCATGAGTTTTTTTACCGCAAAGGTCGTTAAGTTTTTAGTTAAGTCCAAGGCATTCGCTTTTAAACCCACACATTTGGCCTGTATAAAATTTGCCCACAGATGACACTGATTTAACAGATTAGCACGGTTTTTTTGTTTGGTTTGTCAAAAATTGAATTAAAATCTGTGAAAAATCCGTAGCAAACTTTTTTAAAAGCAAATGCCTAAGTCCACAAAGTTCTAAATATAAAACAATTTGTTATATTAGTACAATAAAAGTATTGATTATGAAATGGGAAGCCAAAGTTATCACCCACCGAAAAGAGAAAAGAATCGCAGTTTATTTCGAAAAAGATATTGATTTAATCGCTCGAATAAAGAGGCTGGACGGTTCACGTTGGAGTCAAACTCTAGGAGTTTGGCATGTACCCGATACGGATGAAAACAGGGAACGATTTAAGATTTCACTCTCAGAGGGAAAATCGGCTTTGTCTCAAATTCAAGAAACCAATCAACTGGTTTTGAAACGTTATATCGAAGAAATACAATTAAAAGGCTACAGCAATTCTACTTTAAAAACGTATCGCAATGAATTTGGTATTTTTTTGAATTACCTAAAGCAAATTTCTGCTGAGAGTTGCACCACCGAAGATGTTAGAAACTATATTTTATATTGCATCAATGAACTACAACTATCAGAAGCAACGGTTCACAGTCGTATGAACGCTATCAAATTTTATTATGAGCAAGTTTTAAATAGAGAACGATTTTTAGTTGAAATTCCACGTCCTAAAAAACCCCTAAAACTCCCCAAAGTGATTGCTCCTGCCGACATTAAAAAAATGTTTGAAGTAACAACGAATTTAAAACACAACACGATGCTCAAACTTTGTTACGGTTTGGGATTGCGCGTTTCGGAAATTGTGAATCTAAAAATAACCGATATTGATAGTCGCTCGATGCAGGTTTTTATAGAACGAGCCAAAGGCAAAAAAGATCGATATGTTAATTTACCCGAAAGTATTATACCACAACTCCGTACTTATTTTATTGAATACAAACCCCAAAAATATTTATTCGAAGGACAGTTTGGCGGAGAATATAGTAGCCGAAGTGCACAACAAGTCTTTAAAAACGCAATACAAAAAGCAAAAATTAACAAAACCGTTAGTATTCATAGCCTAAGACATAGTTTTGCAACTCATTTATTAGAACAAGGAACCGACATTCGATTTATTCAAGAACTTTTGGGACACAATGACATCAAAACCACATTAATTTATACCCATGTTAATGACAAAAGTATTCGAAAAATAATTAGTCCGTTAGATAATTTGTAATACAAATTTTCCTATTTTTGGGATTGGAATTAGTGAATATGGAAAAAAATAATACAGACGAGAAAAATAAAAACTTCGACACTGTTAAAACTTTTAGAGAAATTAAAACTAAAATTTCTGAAGAGACTTACAGAATGAGTATTGATGATTTCAAAAAGTATTTGAACCAAAAAAGTAGTGAGTTTCAAAAAGAACAAAACGCACTATCGACAAAGAGGAATTTAGATCAATTCAATTCGAATAAACCTTAAGAGCGACAACACAAAAAAGCGCATTGCGTTTTTTTGTGTTGTCGGATTTAAAAAATTAAAAATCAAACGATTAGACATATTGTAACTTTTGGAGTTGCGTATATTTATGAGT
>JAYVIN010000067.1:0-11273 GCA_043770135.1 Flavobacterium sp.
AGTCCAATAAATTGTACTCAATATATTGTCTATCGGCATTAACCATTGTAAAATTTTAAAAAGGATTAGACCATTTTAAAATTACAATTGGTATAACAAATCTTATTAAAGAAAATAATTATTCATTAGCTTTACTGTAAGATTTTAAAGCACTTTTTGCATTGTTCTGTATTTTCTTTTGAAAAAAACCTGTCCAACCCATCAGATACCCTTTCCAACCCAAAGCTTGCATTGACCACTTCCAAATGTCAAAATCATCAGTATGTTTTATAATTAAACCGTCTTGAAATTGAAATTTAGCATGAATTTTATTAACTACTTTGCGGTTCGTTTTACTAAAATTATAAGTTGCAATCCATTGTGCCGAGCCAACGTATTCGTCGGCTTTTATTTCTGAAAAATCAATTTTTAAATCTCCATTGCTTCTATCTATGAGCATTTGCCACATATCGCAGACTTCATTCCCTTTTAATAAACCAAAAACAGGGTCGCTAAATTGAATTTTCGGATGATAGTAATTACACATTTCAGTTGCATTAGCGTTTGCAAATGCAGTATAAAATTTATGCAGAATAGATTCGTTAAAGTTCATTTAAAGAGATAATTTAAGGTAAAAAAAATATTTTTTTAACTTAAATGTTATGCTATTCAAAAACTTTTTAAGAAAATTACATTTATCAAAAAATCTTTATAACATTTTCAATAAGTAAACCTTGTCATTTTAGAGAATAAAAGTTTTATTCATTTTCTCCTTAATCTCCGCCAAACAAAGATTGTTAATACTTCCTTCGTGAGTATGTTTGGTTTCTTTTGGCGATTGGAAAGTGCCATTTTCTAATTGTTCAGCAACTGCTTTATACGCGTCTCTAAAAGGCATTCCTGCAACTACCATTTCGTTTAATGTATCTACAGTAAACAGATAATCGTATTTTTTATCGGCAAGGATATTTTCTTTAACCTTAATATCTTTGATAGAAAAAATCGCAATATCCAAACAAGCTTTCAGGTTTTGAATCGCTGGAAATAATCCTTCTTTCAACAGTTGTAAATCACGGTGATAGCCACTTGGCAAGTTGTTTGTGATTAAGGTAATTTCATAAGGCAAAGCTTGAATTTTGTTGCATTTTCCACGAATCAATTCAAATACATCTGGGTTTTTTTTGTGAGGCATAATGCTCGAACCCGTTGTTAAGTGAGCAGGTAAACTAATAAAATCAAAATTCTGACTCATATACAAACACACGTCCATCGAAAATTTCGATAAAGTTGCGGCAACGCTACTCATCGCAAAAGCCACCGTTTTCTCTGATTTCCCACGACTCATTTGTGCGGCAACCGAATTGTATTTTAAAGTTTCAAAACCCAATTCTTGTGTAGTAAAAGTTCTGTCGATAGGGAAGGAGCTTCCGTAACCTGCAGCCGAACCTAACGGATTTTGATTCACAATTTTCAAGGCGGCATTCAGCATTGTAATATCGTCAATCAAGGTTTCAGCATAAGCGGAAAACCACATTCCGAAAGACGAAGGCATTGCAATTTGTAAATGCGTATAGCCAGGTAATAATACATTTTGGTGTTTATCTGCCGATTCCATTAGCAAATCAAAAAGCGTTTTCACTTGCGATTTGAATTCAGTAACTACATCTTTTAAATACAAATTCACGTCTACCAAAACTTGGTCGTTACGAGAACGAGCGGTGTGGATTTTTTTTCCTGCATCGCCTAATTTTATGGTTAATAGGTATTCGATTTTAGAGTGTACATCTTCAAAGCTGTCTTCAATTTCGAAATTTCCTTTTTCGACATCAATTATTATGTCTTCTAAAGCCAAAACTAAAGAATCTGTTTCGGAGGTAGTTAATAATCCAATTTCACCCAACATTTTCGCATGAGCAATTGAACCCAAAGCATCATATTTTGCCAAAACTAAGTCTAATTCTCTGTCGTTTCCAACGGTAAATTGTTCTATTTGTTTATCAGTTGGTATTCCTTTTTCCCAAAGTTTCATATTTATTATTTTTTGTATGTAGTGACAAGTCGCGACTTGTCACTACTAATTAATTTTGAAAAAATCAGTTAGTATTTTAATATACAATTCAATTCCTTCTTCAATTTCATATAAGTATATAAATTCGTCTGCCGAGTGAGATCGCAAACTTTCCCCCGGACCTAATTTTAATGATTTGCAATATAAAACCGATTGATCCGAAAGGGTAGGCGAGCCATAGGTTGTTCTTCCCAATGCGATTCCCGCTTGAACCAATCCGTGGGAAATTGGAATGGAAGAGGCATTTAAGTGCATGGATCGAGGTGTAACTTCGGCATTCATGTTTGCCCTTACTGTTTCTAATATTTCGGTATTGTTATAAAAATCATTTACTCTAATATCTACAACCAAATGACATTCGGCGGGAACTACATTGTGTTGTTTTCCTGCGGTAACTTGGGTTACAGTCATTTTTACGGGACCTAAAACCTCGGATATTTTTTCGAATTGATAGGTTTTGAACCATTCAATTACAGACATTGCATTGTAAATAGGATTGTCTGGATTGTGGTGTGCAGCGTGACTAGCTGTTCCTTTTACTACAATATCCAATACCAACAATCCCTTTTCGGCTACCGCCAATTGCATTAAGGTTGGTTCCCCAATGATAGCGCATTCCAGATCTGGTAAATGTTTTAACACACTGTTTAAACCTAGTTTTCCGCTACTTTCTTCTTCTGCCGAAGCAACCATTACAATATTGTAAGGCAGATTTTCAATAGCATAAAAATGAGTAAAAGTTGCTATTAGTGAAACCAAAGCTCCTCCAGCATCATTGCTTCCTAATCCAAACAGTTTATCATCTTCAACAATCGCTTCGAATGGATTTTTGGTGTATCCTTGATTTGGTTTTACGGTATCGTGATGCGAATTGAGTAAAAGGGTAGGTTTTGATTTATCAAAATTCTTGTTGTATGCCCAAATGTTATTATTTTCTCTTTCGAAAGGAATGTTGTTTTGAGTAAACCAATTTTCGATTAAAACCGCCGTTTGATCTTCTTCGCTTGAAAAGGAAGGGGTTTTAATAAGAGATTTTAATAACGTAATGGCTTCTTGAGTAAGTGTTTTTATGCTTTTCATATAATATTTGCCACGAATTCACTAATTTTTTAAATTAAATTGAAATATAAAATTTGTGTAAATTTGTGAAATTTATGTTTAACTTTTTTATAATTCTATGCTCGTACAAATTGCACTTTCATCTTTCAACATGCGGTGATGTCCAATTTTTATTTTCTGAACGCCTTTTGACAAACTATTAAAACAATTATCTAATTTAGGAATCATTCCGGAATGAATGGCACCTTCTTCTTTTAATTTTGAATAAAGAGCTGAATTTATTTGTCGAATCACTGAATTTTCATCACCCACATCTGTTAAGACTCCTGCTTTTTCGAAGCAATAATTCAAGGTTACCTCAAAAACTTCCGATAAAGCTATCGCCAATTCACTGGCTATTGTATCCGCATTAGTATTCAATAATTGTCCTTTTCCGTCATGGGTAATCGCACAAAATACAGGAACAATACCGTTTGAAATCAAAGTTTCTAATAAAGTTGTATTTACCTTTTCAACATCACCCACAAAACCATAATCAATCGATGGATGATTTCTTTTAGTAGATTGAATTAAATTTCCATCAGCACCAGAAAAACCCATTGCATTCGTAGTATTGGCTTGCAATTGCGCCACAATTTTTTTGTTTATTTCACCAGCATAAATCATTACCACTACATCGAGCATTGCAGCATCTGTAATTCGTCGCCCATCAATCATAACAGGTTCTAGACCGATACTTTTTGCCATTTTTGTAGCCGATTTTCCACCGCCGTGAACTAGAATTTTGTCGCCATTAATTTTAGAAAAATCAATTAAAAACTGGGACAATTCTGTTGAATCATCAATAATATTTCCACCAATTTTTATGATTGACAGTGATTTTTTAGTTAACATTCTTCAATATTTTTTGCAAAACTAATTGAGCCGAATAGGTTCTGTTATTTGCTTGTTCGATAACAATCGAATTTTCGCTATCAATTACTTCGTCTGTCACAATCATATTTCTACGAACAGGTAAACAATGCATGAATTTCGCATTATTTGTTAGTTTCATTTTTTTTGCAGAAACAGTCCATTCCGTATCAGAATTTGTAATTTGTCCGTATTCATTATAGTTACTCCAATTTTTGGCATAAATAAAATCCGCATTTTTAAAAGCCTTATTTTGGTCGTATTCGATTTTAGAATCTTTAGTGATTTCTGGATTTAATTCATATCCTTTTGGATGTGTAATTACGAAATCCATGTTTTCTTGTTTTTGCATCATTTCTACAAAAGAATTGGCAACAGCTTGAGGTAAAGCTCTAGGATGCGGTGCCCAAGTGAGGACGACTTTTGGTCTGTGTACTGTTTTGAATTCTTCCATTGTAATAGCATCAGCAAGGGATTGTAACGGATGTCCCGTGCAACCTTCCATATTTACAATTGGAACTGTTGCATATTTTAAGAAACCAGATAAAACCGTTTCGGCATTGTCTTTTTCTTTGTCACTTAACCCAGCAAAAGCTCTTATGGCAATAATGTCACAATATTGCGAAATAACTGCCGCGGCTTCTTTGATGTGTTCAGATGCTCCTTTGTTCATAATAGCACCATCTTCAAATTCTAGAGTCCAACCTTCGTTGGTAAAATTCATTACCATTACATTCATTCCTAGATTGAAAGCTGCTTTTTGAGTACTCAAACGCGTTCTCAAACTTGGATTGAAAAACAACATTCCTAAAGTTTTGTTTTTACCTAACTTTTTGTTCTTTAAGGGGTATTTTTTAATTTTAATCGCTTGTTCCACCCATTCTTCAATAGAGTCTATGTTTTGTATAGATATAAAGTTCATTGTTGGTATTGTGTTTATGTTCTTTAAAGTATAGTGCATTTTAATCTCCACAAAAATAGGGATATTATTTTTAGTCAAGAAGTTGATCCAGTTATTTAATCAAAAAATAATTTAGATGCTGTTTAGATAAATTAAAAGCACCCAAAATTAGTTTATCTCAAACAAAAGTATGGTTTTAAAAAATGAACTCGTGTTAGCGAATTGAATGACTAATCTATTTTTATATGTTGAGGAAATTAGAAATTTCAAAAAATAGTATATCTTTACGGCCCAAACCACCCTTCATTATGAGTCAAAAAATTTTGCTCACTTCAAAGGAAGTAAATATTATTCTGCATCGTTTGGCTTGTCAGTTAATCGAAAGACATCTTGATTTTTCGGAAACTATTTTAATAGGCATTCAGCCTCGGGGTACTTTTTTAGCAGAACGACTTAAAATTTTGTTAGAGAAGGAATATAAAATTTCTAAAATAGCATTAGGTTATCTTGATATTACCTTTTTTAGAGATGATTTTAGAAGAACTGATAAACCTTTGGAAGCTAACAAAACACAAATAGATTTTATAGTAGAGAACAAAAAAGTAGTTTTTATAGACGATGTTTTATTTACAGGAAGAAGTATTCGATCCGCTTTGACTGCCATTCAATCGTTTGGGAGACCATCAGAAATTGAATTATTGGTTCTCATTGATCGACGTTTTAGTCGACACTTGCCAATTCAACCCGATTATCGAGGTCGACAAGTAGATGCCATCAATGACGAAAAAGTTAAAGTATGCTGGGAAGAACAAGATGGCGAAGATGCCATTTATTTAATTAATAATAAGTAATAAAAATGAGCGAGCTTAGTGTAAATCATTTATTAGGAATAAAATATATCAACGAAAAAGATATAAACCTTATTTTTGAAACTGCCGATCATTTTAAAGAAGTTATCAATCGACCTATAAAAAAAGTACCTTCACTTAGAGATATTACCATTGCCAACATCTTTTTCGAAAACAGTACAAGAACCAAACTTTCCTTTGAATTAGCCCAAAAAAGATTATCTGCCGATGTTATTAGTTTTTCGGCAGCACAATCTTCTGTAAAAAAAGGGGAAACTTTGATAGACACCGTAAATAATATTCTTTCTATGAAAGTAGATATGGTTGTGATGCGGCATTCTAGTCCTGGAGCAACACATTTCTTATCTCAAAACGTAAAAGCAAGTATCATAAATGCTGGAGATGGCGCACACGAACATCCTACACAAGCTTTATTAGACTGTTATTCCATTAGAGAAAAATTAGTAGATGTTAGTGGGAAAAAAGTAGTAATTGTGGGCGACATTTTACACTCAAGAGTCGCGCTTTCAAATATAGCAGCTTTACAAAAGTTAGGTGCTGAAATTAAAGTATGTGGTCCAAAAACACTTATCCCAAAGCACATCGAATCACTTGGAGTAACCGTAGAATCAAATTTACGTAAAGCATTAGAATGGTGCGATGTAGCGAATATGCTTCGAGTGCAAAACGAAAGAATGGATGTAAACTTTTTCCCTTCGACACGGGAATATGCACAGCAATACGGACTAGATAAAACATTGCTAGATTCTTTGAATAAAGAAATCGTAATTATGCACCCAGGACCAATTAATCGTGGGGTTGAAATCACTTCAGATGTTGCCGACTCAAAGCAATCAGTGATTTTGAATCAAGTCGAAAACGGAGTTGCAATTCGAATGGCTGTTATTTATTTGTTAGCTTCAAAAATTTAATAGTTTTTCTTACCTAATTAATTGCATTCACATAAATATTTGTTTAAATTAGCAAGACAATATTTTTTACCATGAAAGTTGATCAAAAGGGACATACTGTTTGTATTAAGGATACTCAAGGCGATTTGATGTCTTTTTTAATGAAAGTAACTCATGAATACAAAAGTTTTGAAAAAAGCAATATAATTATTGATATCAGAAAGCACAAAAATCTTTCCCCGTCAGCGATTAATAGCTTTACGCCACTGTCTAAAATTCACAGAAAAGCCAAAAAATCATTTGTTATTGTTACTTCTGATCTCGATTATAATGCAGTCTCGGATAAACTTGCAGTGGTTCGTTCCTTGATTGAAGCTCACGATATTATTGAAATGGAAGAAATTGAAAGAGATTTGGGCTTCTAATTTAAGATTTAAAATTTTAGATATTAGATTAAATCTGATAACTCTGAAATCAGAAATCTAAACTCTAAAATTAAATGAATCTAACCATCCTCGGCTGTTATGCAGCAACGCCAAGAACTTTTACCAATCCTACTTCGCAGGTTTTAGAAATCAGAAATCGATTATTTCTTATCGATTGTGGCGAAGGAACACAAGTGCAGTTGCGTAAAAACAAGATTAAGTTTTCGAAAATCAACAGTGTTTTTATTTCCCATTTGCACGGAGATCATTTTTTTGGTTTAGTAGGTTTGATTTCTACATTTTCATTGCTAAATAGAACCACCGACTTGCATATTTATGGTCCAAAAGGAATTAAGGAAATCATTTGTTTGCAATTGAAACTATCGAATTCGTGGACAAGTTATGGTCTTTTTTTTCATGAACTAGAGTCCAAGGAAAGTGAAATAATTTTTGAGGACGAAAAAGTTATCGTTAAAACAATTCCCCTAAAGCATCGCGTTTATACCAATGGTTTTTTATTTCAAGAAAAAATAAGAGAACGAAAATTGGATGTAAACGCAGTTCAAAACTACGAAATTGACAAATGTTATTACCAAAACATCAAGAATGGCAAAGATATTACATTAGACGATGGACGAGTAATAGAAAATCACAAATTGACTTTCGACCCATTTCCGCCCATGAGTTATGCTTTTTGTTCGGATACAATTTTTGACGAAAGTATAATTCCGATTATCAATGAAGTTGATGTTTTGTACCACGAATCTACTTTTCTGGAATCGGAAGAAAAATTAGCCGAAAAAACTATGCATTCAACTGCAAAACAAGCCGCTAAAATTGCTTTGAAAGCCAACGTAAAACAATTAATTTTGGGACATTATTCGACTCGTTATGAAAGCATTGAGACTTTTAAAACGGAAGCCGAAACTGTTTTTCCGAATATTCTTTTGGGAGATGACGGAAAATCGTTCGAGTTTTGAATTAGATTACTAGCTATTACTACTATCTAAAGAAAAAAATGCCCCAGATTCTCGCAGATTCTAAAAAGAAAACTGAAAATAGAAAAAAATCTGTGATAATCTATGAAATCTGTGGCTGAAAATAAGTATTGATCTAAGTTATGAATAGTCATATAAATACAATTAAGTTTGTTTAAATTTGCAAAACTATAGTATAAAAAAAGATGGAAGACCTAAGTAATTACAGAAAATCATACGAGAAAAGCGAACTTTTGGAAAGTGCTATTCCTGAAGACCCAATCAATTTATTTAACCGATGGTTTCATGAAGTCAAGGATTTTGGTGGAATAGACGAGGTGAATGCAATGACGGTTTCGACTATCGGTTTAGATGGTTTTCCTAAATCGAGAGTGGTACTTTTGAAGCAATATTCCGAAGAAGGTTTTATTTTTTATACCAATTACAATTCCGAAAAGGGGAGGGCAATTTCAAACAATCCTAATGTTTGCATTTCTTTTTTTTGGCATACTATGGAACGTCAAGTAATAATAAAAGGAATTGCCGAAAAAACTCCCGGGCAAGTATCCGATATCTATTTCGATTCCAGACCCGACGGAAGTAAACTGGGTGCAATTGTGTCTAATCAAAGTCAAATAATTGAATCTCGAGCTGTTTTGGAACAAAGGTTACAACAATTAGAAAAGGATTTCGAATATAAGGAAATTCCAAGACCCGAATTTTGGGGTGGTTTTTTGATCCGACCCATAGAAGTTGAATTTTGGCAAGGAAGACCCAATCGTTTGCATGATAGAATTCGCTATCAGCTTAAAGAAGATTACAATTGGACAATTGATAGATTGTCGCCTTAATTTGTAATTAAAATAGCACTATTTAATATAATTTGTGTATTTTATCGATAATAATTGTTTTTAAACGATATTTTAAATTACATTTACAATGATATTAAATAGTTATTTGTTTTAAATGAGTTTGCCCCACAATCTACTTTAAACTTAACCTGTTTTTAAGAATAATTTTTCATTGATTAGTTTGTTTTTTAGTCTAAAAACCATTCGCTGAGGCGAATGGTTTTTTTGATATATTTAAAATTGAGTTTAAAGCCAGCATGGCATTCCTGCTCCACAAAGTCTCCGACTTTGAAGTAGTGATTTTCGGTTTTCAACTGACTTTATTTTGGGTTAAATTTAGGTCAGTCACAGACTGATAAACGCATCCTCAAAGTCGGAGACTTTGCGGAGCTGGAAAAGATTGTTTTTTTATTTTTAGCTAATAGTTTGATTTAGAGGATGTCTTTGTTTTGAAACTCCAAAAGTCATAACTAGCCCCGATTGCAGCCGATATCCTCGTAACGCAGTGAAGAGATAAAGGCGTAAAGCGGGAGCATTCGTCCTTAAAAACACAAAAAGTGCTGCTCCTAATAATCAATCGATTATCGCTAGAAAAATATTTTGGTTGTAAAGATAAAAGGATTACTTTTGCAGTCCTTTTGGTGAATAAGAGTTTCCTTTAGGATTAAACTAATTTATACAAACAACTTCTGTTGTTTTCTAGCACGTTATGAAACTCAAGAAAATGCAGAATACAAATTATTTATCAGGCATGTCTGAAACATTAAAATTACAAGAGCAGTTTTTAGCAGAATTCAATTGGCACAATTTCGAAGAAGGTATTGATGCAGTTGACGAAAAAAACTTATTAGAATTCGAAGAACTAGTTTCAAAAACGTTCATCGCTACCGATCAAGAAGAAGTAGTAGATGGAATAGTTGTTAGAATCACAGATAGAGACGTTATCGTTGATATCAATGCAAAATCGGAAGGGGTTATTTCATTAAACGAATTCCGTTACAATCCAGCATTAAAAGTAGGTGATACTGTTGAAGTATTAATTGACATCCGTGAGGATAAAACAGGTCAATTGGTTCTTTCTCACCGTAAAGCACGTACTATCAAATCATGGGATAGAGTTATTTCGGCTAACGAAACAGGTGAAATCGTTACTGGTTTTGTAAAATGCAGAACTAAAGGCGGTATGATCGTGGACGTTTTCGGAATTGAAGCTTTCCTTCCAGGTTCTCAAATTGATGTTAAGCCAATTAGAGACTACGATGTATATGTAAATAAAAACATGGAATTCAAAGTGGTAAAAATCAACCACGAATTCAAAAATGTTGTTGTATCTCATAAAGCTCTTATCGAAGCGGATATTGAAGTACAGAAAAAAGAAATCATCGGAAAATTACAAAAAGGACAAGTATTAGAAGGTGTTGTTAAAAACATTACTTCTTATGGTGTCTTTATTGATCTTGGTGGTGTTGATGGATTAATCCACATTACTGACCTTTCTTGGTCAAGAATCAACCATCCATCTGAAGTTCTTGAGTTAGATCAAGTTCTTAACGTGGTAATCCTTGATTTTGATGACGAGAAAACAAGAATCCAATTAGGATTGAAACAATTGAACGCTCACCCTTGGGATGCTCTTGATGCTAAATTAGCAGTTGGAGATAAAGTAAAAGGCAAAGTGGTTGTAATCGCTGATTACGGTGCTTTCATCGAAGTTGCTGAAGGTGTTGAAGGTTTAATTCACGTTTCTGAAATGTCTTGGTCAACTCATTTACGTTCTGCTCAAGATTTCGTAAAAGTTGGTGATGTTGTTGAAGCTGTTATCTTAACTCTTGACAGAGATGATCGTAAAATGTCAATGGGTATCAAGCAATTGACTCAAGATCCTTGGACAGATATCACTGCTAAATATCCAGTAGGTTCTAAACATACAGGTATCGTTAGAAACTTTACAAACTTTGGAATTTTCGTAGAACTAGAAGAAGGAATTGACGGATTGATTTATATTTCTGACCTTTCTTGGACTAAGAAAATCAAACATCCATCTGAATTTGTAAATGTAGGTGAAAAACTAGATGTAGTTGTATTAGAATTAGATGTTGATGGACGTAAATTATCTTTAGGTCACAAACAAACTACGGCTAATCCTTGGGATCAATACGAAGATTCATTCGCAGTTGGAACTATCCACTCTGGTGAAATTTCCGAAATTGTTGACAAAGGAGCTACTGTAGAATTTGGTGAAGACATCGTTGCTTTCATTCCTACTCGTCACCTTGAAAAAGAAGACGGTAAGAAATTGAAAAAAGGCGAAACTGCTGAATTCAAAGTAATCGAATTCAACA
>JAYVIN010000068.1:0-31802 GCA_043770135.1 Flavobacterium sp.
TCAAGATGTTAACACTCCTACTAATAAAAAGTCTTTTATTATTAAAACCAGCAATAATAAGAAAACGACTTGCTCGTTCAGCTAAGTAATAGTTTTTAAATAAATCGTCCATTTTGTCTTGTTCTTTCACCCTTTTTCGGCGTTAAAAAATGCAAAATAACTTCGTCAAAATTTGGATACTTTATTTTAAAACTATTACTACGATTAATCTACCAATATCCAGGAAAATCTATTAATTTTTTTTTTAACAAAGAGTTACCTGAGTAATTCAGTATTTTTATAATTCCTAGCAATAAAATCAAAAGCTGAACTAAGAACATTTCCCATCGATTTTGCTCTTTTAAAATTAATGTCATGCGTCAACCGGTATAATTCTAATTTTAATTGTTCAACATTTTCTTGAGGAGCAATCGTATCATTACCCATAATGTGCAATAATTTTTTGATTCTGTTTTCAGCTGAAAAAATTCTTTTAGCTAAAACGGATCGTTCTTCTTTTTTATATTGTTCAATCGAAGTATGTTGTAGTTTATCCTTAACTAATTTTACCATTGGATAATTTTCTTTGAAATACTGGGGACGATACACTTTCAAATTGCCTTCGTAACATTGTTGATCAAAATCTATTGCACGAATTCTGTAAACGACTTGGTCAAAATCATGAATAGGAACAATAACATAATTATAAGCTCTCATATCTCCTAGAAGCCTAATCATAGACCTTTCATTAAACTTGACGAATTCTTTGGCAATTTGTGATTTTTCAGTCTCAGAGCAATTTTCTAGCAGTGTATCCATAAAAACATCTCCTGGTATTCCCATGATATGTTCTTCTATTAGAGTATCTTTATATACTAAAAAATTGATCTTATCCGGAGATAAAATGTGCTCTAATTCTAGTCCATAAACTCTAGAAGCATCTGCTTTTTTTACATAAAAATGAGTGTAATTGTCGTTTAATATATTTCTGATTTTTACTCGAAAAGGTTTAGAATTCCCAAAAGTACAGTAGTCAATTGAATCCACATTCAAATATTTTATATTCTCCAAGTTTCCATCAGAGTGCAGGTATGAATAAATCTTTTTTAAATTAAGATCTATATCATTTCTTTCAAATTCGCTATAGTAAACCCGAATCCATAAGGTATCTAAATCCGTTTTATCAAAGACATTTATAGAACCTGAAAAACGTAATAAATCATCATAAAAGATAGAAACTTTAGATATACGATCAAATCGTTCCAAATAATCTAAAAACAAATTATTCAAAGGATAGGTTGGCTTCTTGAATATCATTAAAGGTTCATTCATTTTGAATACTTTTATTACAAATTTACGTTAATATCGTATAGTTTAACAAAATCATCTCATAAAAATGAATTGCTATCAGACGATTATTGGTTCAATTTAAACTTTGGTGACGAAAAAATAATAAAAGGACATCATACATTAAAAAGATAATTAATAGTAAAAAAAAACAATACAAAAAATATTGGATTTTGGGATTTCTTCATTCAAAACTGTAACCTTCATTTTCTCATTCCTTTCATTGATATTTGGGAGTAATATGGATGGTCTGAGTTTACAATCAGTTCTTGTCGCACGGAATGTATTAAAACATCCATATCCTCCATTGGGATAGCACCCAATAATGCCTTATTAGTTCCTGGTAAAACCATTGCGTAACAAATGGTTTTTCTATTTTTAATTTTACCTGCACAGGACTAACAACATCGTATTATTCGATACTTCTATTGTCAAGTATTCCTTTTGTTTTTTTGACAAATGGTTAGTCTTGTTGTTCTTGAATTGATTCGTTTATGCACAGATTATATACTCCAGAATCTACAAGGATATTTACAGTCATATGTTTAACATCCTCTAGTCAAATAATATGATTTTTGGCCAGAGTTAAATACTCAGCATTAACTAATTCTATATCTGCATATACTAATCCCATAATTTTTTCATTTATAAAAAAAATATGTGAAATTTTACAAAACAAAAAAAATCCCAAATTCCAGTATCGGATTTTGGGATTTGTTTTTTGTTTATTTAAAAAGTTTAGATTTTAAATCTTTTTCTATCTGTTTCAGTCAAATAAATTTTTCTTAAACGAATAGATTTTGGAGTTACCTCAACATATTCATCTTTTTGAATGTATTCCAATGCTTCTTCTAATGAGAAAATAATTGGAGGAATGATTCTTGCTTTTTCATCATTTCCAGACGAACGAACATTCGATTGTTTTTTCTCTTTAGTTACATTCACACACATATCATCTCCACGAGAATTTTCTCCAATAACTTGACCTTCGTAAATTTCGGCATTTGGTTCAACGAAGAATTTACCACGATCTTGTAATTTATCGATAGAATAAGGAATCGCTTTCCCTTTTTCCATAGAAATTAATGAACCTTTATTACGTCCAGAAATTTCTCCTTTGTAAGGCTCATATCCTATAAAACGGTGTGCCATAATAGCCTCACCAGCAGTAGCAGTAAGCAATTGATTACGCAATCCGATAATTCCACGTGAAGGAATGTTGAACATAATAATCATACGTTCCCCTTTAGTTTCCATACTCAACATTTCGCCTTTACGCAAAGTAACGAACTCAACAGCACGGCCGGAAAGTGACTCTGGTAAATCGATTGTTAATTCCTCAATTGGTTCGCATTTTTTACCATCAACTTCTTTAATAATAACTTGCGGTTGACCAATTTGCATTTCATATCCTTCTCTTCTCATTGTTTCAATAAGAACAGATAAGTGAAGTACGCCTCGTCCAAAAACCATAAATTTATCAGCTGAATCGGTTTCGCCCAATTTCATTGCTAAGTTTTTTTCTAACTCTTTTGTCAATCTATCTCTAATATGTCGAGAAGTAACAAATTTTCCTTCTTTACCAAAAAATGGAGAATCGTTAATTGTAAACAACATACTCATCGTAGGTTCATCAATAGCGATGGTTTGCAACGCTTCTGGATTTTCAAAATCAGCAATAGTATCACCAATTTCAAAACCTTCAACCCCAACTATGGCACAAATATCTCCCGCAATTACTTCTTGAACTTTTTTACGACCAAGACCTTCAAATGTATGTAATTCTTTAATTCTTGATTTAACAATAACGCCTTCTCTTTTACACAAAGAGATCGGCATCCCTTCTCTCAACACACCTCTTTCTAAACGACCAATAGCGATACGACCTGTAAAAGCCGAAAAATCTAAAGACGTAATCAACATTTGTGGCGTTCCTTCAGAGACTTTTGGAGCGGGTACATTTTCGATAACCATATCTAATAAGGCTTCTACGTTATCCGTTACATTTTCCCAATGGTCTGACATCCAATTATTTTTAGCCGAACCATATACAGTTGGAAAATCCAATTGCCATTCCTCAGCACCCAATTCAAACATCAAGTCGAAAACCTTTTCATGTACTTCCTCAGGAGTACAGTTTTCTTTATCTACTTTATTTATTACAACACAAGGCTTCAAACCAAGGTCAAGTGCTTTTTGCAATACAAAACGTGTTTGAGGCATTGGACCTTCAAAAGCATCTACAAGCAGACAAACACCGTCAGCCATATTAAGTACTCTCTCAACTTCCCCACCAAAATCCGCGTGACCAGGAGTATCAATAATATTGATTTTTGTTCCTTTATAAACAACAGAAACATTCTTAGAAGTAATTGTAATACCTCTTTCACGCTCTAAATCGTTATTATCTAATATTAAATCTCCAGTGTTTTCGTTATCGCGAAATAACTGGCAGTGGTACATGATTTTATCAACCAAAGTAGTTTTTCCGTGATCGACGTGGGCAATAATTGCAATGTTTCTAATAGCTTCCATCTGTTTTTTTTGAGGTTGCAAAGGTACACTTTATTTTTATATAAAAAACTATTCGATTTTTAATAGTTACAGTTTAATAACCTTGCGTAATTATAACTTTTTAATCACACAACTTTATAATTCTAACAATAATATGCAAATATTTTTTTTATATTTGGATGATGAAAAACAGGAATCTAAAAATCGCACTAATTTATACCCTTATCGCTCTTTTAGGGATCTTTTTTTGTGATTTTATACTTCAAAAACACCCTATTGAACTTAAATATCATTTAGTCAAAGACATTATATTTATTATAATTACTGGTATAGTTGTTTATTTAATTTTACACAACCAAGAAATTCGTCACAATACAGTTTTCAAAAAACTCATCGATTCTAATGCAAAAATTAGAGAATCAAAAGAACGTTATGATATCGTTTCTAAAGCTACAAGTGATACTATTTGGGATTGGAGGATTGGAGAAGATTATATTATTTGGAATAAAGGAATTGAGGATGTATTTGGATATACTAAAAATCAAGTAGGAAACAGCTCTTCTTGGTGGTTTGATAATATTCATCCCGAAGATAGTATTAAAATGTCTATACGACTGTATTCGTTTTTAGAACAGAAAACAGAAAGATGGCAAGATCAATATCGACTAAAATGTGCTGATGGCACTTATAAATATGTATTCGATAGAGGTTTTATTGTAAAAGATGAGAACGGTAAATCCGTAAGAATGATTGGTGCTATTCAGGATATTACAAAACAAAAAGAAGAAGAGCAACGACTAAAATTATTAGAAACCGTTATTACTAACACGCGAAATTCTATAATTATTACTGAACCTATTTCGTTTGACGAGAATATACCTAAGTTGCTTTATGCCAATCCTGCATTTTATACAATGACGGGTTATTCAACGGAAGAGATTATTGGCAAGTCACCTAGCCTTTTTAAAGGTCCAAATTCTAACAAAGTTCAGTACGAAAAACTAATTACATCCATACAAACTAGAAAAGAGTGCGAAGTAGAAACCATTAGCTATAAAAAAACAAAAGAGGAATATTGGATAAACTTCTCTATGTTGCCTGTATTTAACGAAGATGAAGAACTAACACACTGGATTTCTATTCAAAGAGACATTACCGAAGACAAAAAACTAGAGATCGAAAAAGAACAATTAATTCGAGAATTAACACGTAACAACAAAGATTTACAGCAATTCTCTTATATTACATCACACAATCTTAGAGCTCCTTTATCAAATCTTACTGGCTTGTTGAATTTGCTTAAAGATATTACCATTGATAATCCTGAACTAAAAGAAATCTTAGACGGTTTTAGTAAATCTACTCATTTATTAAATGACACCATTAGTGATTTAGTAAAGGTAATTATAATAAAAGAAAATCCAGCTGTACAAAAAGAAGCTATAGACATAAAAGAAGTTTTTGAAAATGTTTTTAGTCAATTGGATTTTCTAATTGGTATCCACAAACCCATTTTAAAAATAAATTTCGACAAAGCACTTGTTTTCAATACAAACAAATCGTATTTAGAAAGTATCATATTAAATCTATTAACCAACTCCTTAAAATATAGATCAGACAAACATCCATTAAAAATAAGCATTACTTCCGATTGGGATAATGACAATGTCGTTCTTGTATTCAAGGACAATGGAATTGGAATTGATTTAATCAGAAATAAAGATAAAATCTTTGGTTTGTATCAACGATTTCATAGCCACACTGAAGGTAAAGGATTAGGATTGTATTTAGTAAAATCGCAAGTCGAAACAATGGGCGGTACAATTACTATCGAAAGCGAAGTGGACAACGGAACAACTTTTAGAATCACATTTAATAACAAATAGAAAAATGCTTGATAAAATTTTATGTGTTGACGATGATGCCATAACTCTAATGTTATGCAAAATGGTTATTGTCAAAAACTCCTTTTCGAGTGAAATAGCAACAGTAACTAACGGAGAAGAAGCGCTTAATTACTTTAAAATGCTTAAAAATAATAGCTCAGAAAAAACACCTCAAATGATTTTTTTAGATTTAAACATGCCCGTTATGGGTGGTTGGGAATTTTTAGATTGTTTTAGCACAGAAGAATATTCTGATTTCAATTCCATAAAAACGATAATTCTTTCCTCAACAATTGACCCAGATGATCTTGAAAAATCGAAAAAATATCCAATGGTCATTGATTTTTTATCAAAACCCATTTCAAAAGAAATGTTAGAATATCTAAAAATTAAAATCTAAATATGGATTATAAAAAAAGTCCCCGCCTGTGGCGGAGACTTTTTTTATGCTCATGTACTGTAATGATTACAATTTAGCAACGTGTTTTGTTAATTTAGATTTTAAATTAGATGCTTTGTTATCATGAATGATATTCTTTTTAGCTAATTTATCTATCATCGAAATTACATTTGATAATTTAGATACAGCATCAGCTTTATCAGTTGCTATTCTTAATGCTTTAATGGCATTACGAGTAGTTTTATGTTGGTATCTGTTTAAAACTCTTTTTTTATCGTTGCTTCTAATTCTCTTTAAAGCTGACTTGTGATTTGCCATTTTCTTAAATGATTTTTCTTAAATTATATTTTTTTGTAGTCCCTAGGGGAATCGAACCCCTCTTACCAGGATGAAAACCTGGCGTCCTAACCGATAGACGAAGGGACCTTGTTTCTCTAATGCGGATGCAAAAATACAACTATTTTTGAAACGCACAATAGCATAAGTAAAAAAAATATTTTTTTTTAATATGCTTTCGCAAATAACACCCTTTCGACAGATGGATTACCAGTAAAAACACAGACTCCAGCTTGTTTTAAACCATCTAATGGTTTGCATCTTATGGTTGCTTTAGTCAAATTTTTAATCTTTTCTTCCGTTTCAGCGGTTCCGTCCCAATGAGCTGACAAAAATCCGCCTTTGGTTTCCAAAACCTCTTTAAACTCCTCAAAACTATTCACTTCCGTAATATGAGTATCTCTATAGTTTAATGCTTTATTGAATAAATCGGATTGAATTTGTTCTAACAGATTTTTTATATAAAAAGCAATTCCATCTTTACTTACGGTCTCTTTTGAAAGATTATCTCTTCTAGCCACTTCAAAAGTTCCGTTTTCAAGATCTTTTGGACCAACTGCAATTCGAACAGGAACTCCTTTTAATTCCCATTCAGCAAATTTAAAACCTGGTTTTTGGGTAGTTCTGTTATCGTATTTTACTGATATGTTTAGTTTTTTGAATTCATTTACCAAAACAGCTACTTCATTTGAAATTGCTTCCAATTGTTCATCACTTTTATATATAGGAACGATTACAACTTGAATTGGTGCTAAATTAGGTGGCAAAACTAATCCCTGATCATCGGAATGTGTCATGACCAAAGCGCCCATCAATCGAGTTGAGACTCCCCAAGAGGTTCCCCAAACATACTCTTGTTTTCCTTCGGCATTGGCAAATTTTACATCAAAAGCTTTAGCGAAATTTTGTCCCAAAAAGTGCGAAGTTCCTGCTTGTAATGCTTTTCCGTCTTGCATCAACGCCTCGATACAATAGGTCTCTTCAGCTCCTGCAAAACGTTCTGTTTCTGTCTTTAATCCTTTTATAACAGGAATTGCCATAAAATTTTGAGCAAAATCAGCATAAACCTGCATCATTTTTTCAGATTCTTCGATTGCTTCGATTTTTGTTGCATGAGCAGTATGTCCTTCTTGCCATAAAAATTCTGCTGTTCGCAAAAACAATCGAGTACGCATTTCCCAACGAACCACATTAGCCCATTGGTTGATTAGCAAAGGTAAATCTCTGTAAGATTGCACCCAACCTTTGTAGGTTGACCATATAATTGCTTCACTCGTAGGGCGAACAATCAATTCCTCTTCGAGTTTGGCGTTGGGATCTACCATTAACTTTCCTGGATTATCTGGATCGTTTTTTAACCTATAATGAGTAACAATCGCACATTCTTTGGCAAATCCTTCGGCATTTTTTTCCTCGGCCTCGAACATACTTTTAGGAACAAACAAAGGAAAATAGGCGTTTTGATGTCCTGTTTCTTTAAACATTCTATCGAGTTCGGCTTGCATCTTTTCCCAAATTGCATATCCATAAGGCTTGATAACCATGCAGCCTCTAACTCCTGAATTTTCCGCTAAATCGGCTTTAACCACCAGCTCGTTATACCATTTTGAATAATCTTCTGCTCGTGTAGTAAGGTTCTTGCTCATATTGAATAGTTTGGCACAAATTTTGTTTTATTTTTTTTAACTTAATAGTTTCGCAAAACTAACTATTTTTGTAATGTGCAACAATAAAAAAACGCAGATATGAAAACTACTATTACTTTTTCCGCAAAAACAGCACTTTATTCCTATATTGGTGTATTGAGTATTTTAATTTCATCTTGCAGCTCTTACCAAAACAGTTCCTATTATGATACTGACGGTATTTATGGAAATACCGAGGTTAGAAACACCGAAAAAAGAACTACTGAAAATGTAACCCAAAATACTTCGAATAATAAATACAAAGACTATTTCAGTTCTTTGCAAAACGAAAATTTATCTAGTGGATTATTTAACGATGTACAAAATGATAGTATTGTCAATTCAAACAATGCTGATGCAAATCGTGAATACAACAACCCGAATACCACTATTATTTACGTAAATGATAACGGATGGAACAACTGGAATTCTGGTTGGGGAATGAACAATTGGTATGATGGTTGGGGATGGAACAACGGATGGGGAATGAATAACTGGTACGGCGGTTGGGGATGGAATAATTGGAACAATGGATGGGGAGGGAATTTTGGTTGGGGATGGAACAACGGTTGGGGATGGAATAATTGGGGAAACCAATATTACTCTAACAACCAATATTCTTATGCTGTTGGCAGACGTGGATCTGCAAATACTAATGTTAGTAATGTAAACAGAAGCAATTCTCAAAACAACACTGTAAATAGCAGATCAAATTATAACATTTCGAGTAGAAACGCCACTAATAATGGTTTAAACAGAACCGTTATAAGAAGAAACGAATCACAAACTCAAAATAATTCCACTACGACGAATCGTACTAGAACCAATTCAGATACCAATACTACTCGTTCCGAAAGCACTACTCCAACTAGATCCTACACGCCTAGTTCTAATAATTCATCAAACAATTCGAGAAGTTCGGGTTCGTTTGACGGCGGTAGCCGATCATCTAACAATGGTGGTGGATCTTTTGGCGGCGGCGGTGGAAGATCATCTGGTAGCGGTGGAAGAAGATAATATTGACTTCATAAAAATAAAGAAACAACCCTTATTTAAATTGAAATGAAAAAACAACTTTTCTTATTGTTTGCAGGCTTCGCATTTAGCTTTACACAAGCGCAAGATGTTACTGACGCCTTGCGTTACGCTCAAGACAACCTTAACGGAACGGCGCGTTTTAGAGCTATGGGAGGTGCTTTTGGAGCTTTGGGGGGCGATATGTCCGCTATAAATGTAAACCCTGCTGGTTCAGCAATATTCTCAAACAATCAAGTAAGTGCAACTCTTAGCAACTACAATACACAAAATAATTCTACTTATTTTGGAAACAAGACTACCGAAAAAAATAATTCTTTTGATTTGAATCAAGCAGGTGGTGTTTTCGTTTTTAAAAACAATGACCCAAAAAGTGATTGGAAAAAGATTTCATTGGCAGTAAACTACGAGAATACCAACAACCTCAACAATCGCTTGTTTTCGGCTGGAACTAATCCGAATAATTCTATAGACCAGTATTTCCTTTATTATGCAAATAGAGACGGCGGTGTAACTTCCTCTAATTTAGAATTACAAAACGGAGAAACCGACACAGAACTTTATGATTATTTGGGTTTGAATGAAGGTTTTGGTGCCCAACAAGCATTTTTAGGGTATTTTGGACAAGGATATATAATTAATAAAGCTTCCGATTATAATGAAGCTACAAATCGAAATTATGTTTCTCTGGTGCCTGGAGGCGGAAATTACTTTCAAGAAAACGAAATCACTTCTACAGGATATAATGGTAAACTTTCCTTTAATGCTGCAACTTCCTACCAAGATAAATTGTATTTAGGGATAAACCTAAACGCTCATTTTACAGATTACAGGCAAACATCTAGTTTTTACGAAGACAACAGTGCTCCTTTGACTTCAGGATATACTGTATCACGATTGCGTTTTGAAAATGAATTATACACTTACGGAAATGGATTTTCGTTTCAATTGGGTGCGATTGTAAAAGCGACTAAAGAAATCCGTTTGGGTCTTGCTTATGAATCACCAACCTATTATAATTTGAATGATGAATTATCGCAAAAACTTCTTGTAGTAAGTGAAAATACAACTGAAGAGCTTCCAACGGATGTTGTTGAGCCTCAATTTCCAAATGTTTATGCGCCTTACAAACTACAAACACCCGGCAAAATTACGGGGAGTTTTGCCTATATTTTTGGCAAAACTGGTTTAATAAGCCTCGATTATGCTATAAAAGATTATTCGAACACCCAATTTAAACCCCAAAACGAGTTCACTTCTGTCAATACTACAATGTCGAATAGCTTGGGTCAAACAGGCGAATTGCGTCTGGGTGGCGAATACAAAATAGAAAAATGGAGCTTTAGAGGCGGTTATCGTTTTGAACAAAGTCCTTACAAAAATGGCACAACTGTTGGAGATTTAACTGGCTATTCTGGTGGATTGGGCTATAATTTTGGTTCAACAAAATTAGACTTATCGTATTCAACTTCAAAAAGAGAATCCAATCAACGTTTTTTCTCTCAAGGATTTACAGATAGTGCAAGAATAAATTCTATTAATAGTAATGTATCGCTAACTTTATTATTTGAATTATAATATCCTCTCCCCAACCCTCTCCAAAGGAGAGGGAGACATAACCGGATATTGTTATTTTATGAAATAATAAGCCACTTTTGAGTAAATTATCAAAAGTGGTTTCCTGTTTTTAGAACGCTATAAAAAACACCGAAAGTTCAAAATAGCCCCGATTACTTCACAATGCTTTTATTTTCATCGGAGTTCAGTGAACTTCGTTTGAAGTGGAAATCCCACGCTTTTTGGCGTGGATTGTAGCGAATAGCGGGACAAAAAGTTCATAAATAAACAAAGGTTTATGCTCCTTAGAATAAAAATCGTAATTTTGCAAAAATTCCCAATTTATAGGGATTATAAATCTATGAGAACCAAATCTTTAAAGAAGAATAAAATAAACGTTATCACTCTAGGGTGTTCCAAAAACGTATACGATAGCGAAGTGTTAATGGGTCAACTTCGTGCCAGCGGAAAAGATGTAGTTCACGAGCAAGAAGGCAATATTGTAGTAATTAACACCTGCGGTTTTATTGATAACGCTAAGGCCGAATCGGTAAATATGATTTTAGAATATGCTGATAAAAAAGAGAAAGGATTAGTAGATAAAGTATTTGTTACAGGCTGTTTATCCGAAAGATACCGTCCGGATTTAGAAAAAGAAATTCCAAATGTTGACCAATACTTTGGCACCACTGAATTACCCGCTTTATTAAAAGCATTGGGAGCCGACTATAAACATGAATTATTGGGAGAACGAATCACAACTACTCCAAAAAATTATGCTTACCTGAAAATTGCCGAAGGTTGTGACAGACCGTGTAGTTTTTGTGCCATTCCAATCATGAGAGGAAAACATGTTTCGCAAACTATAGAAAAATTGGTAAAAGAAGCAGAAGGTTTGGCTAAAAATGGCGTAAAAGAACTGATATTAATAGCGCAAGATTTGACCTACTACGGCTTAGATATTTACAAAAAGAGAAATCTAGGCGAATTACTCGAAGCTTTAGTTAAAGTTGAAGGCATCGAATGGATTCGTTTGCATTACGCCTTCCCTACCGGTTTTCCGATGGATGTGTTGGAAATCATGAAGCGGGAACCTAAGATTTGTAACTATATTGACATTCCGCTACAACACATTTCGGATTCGATTTTAAAATCGATGAAACGGGGCACTACAAAAGCAAAAACAACTAAACTACTGAACGAATTTCGCACAGCAGTTCCAGGAATAACAATTAGAACCACCTTAATTGTAGGTTATCCTGGCGAAACACAAGCCGATTTTGAAATCATGAGAGATTGGGTTCAAGAAATGAAATTCGAACGATTAGGTTGCTTTACCTATTCACACGAAGAAAATACTAGTGCTTACACCTTAGTTGATGATGTACCAGAAGATGTGAAACAAGCACGTGCCAACGAAATTATGGAAATTCAATCGCAGATTTCATGGGATTTGAACCAAGAGAAAATTGGCAAAACATTTCGTTGTATCATTGATAGAAAAGAAGGAGCGCATTTTGTTGGAAGAACTGAATTTGATAGCCCAGATGTAGACAATGAAGTTTTGATTGACGCATCGAAACACTATGTAAAAACAGGTGAATTTGTAATGATACAAGTAACAGATGCTACCGAATTTGATTTATTTGCCGAACCTATTTAAATTAATAGTAATGAAAAAAGATTTAAATATAATAGTTTGTTTATTTGTTTTATTTTCAATTAATTCTATGAATGCCCAGTTTGGAAACAGTGGTTTTGGAAATGGAATGGACAGAAGAAACAATGGTATGAACCAAATAAATCAAGGAATTCCAGAGGATAAACCCGAGGAAATACCTATCGAAAAGACGGTAGCAGACATCATAGAAAGATTGAAACCTGCTATCAATCTTGATGAGCTTCAAGTAATTGCTATTTCAAATGTTTTGAAAGAAAGTATTAGAGAACAAGGAATATTATTAAAACAAAACTTTAGTCAAGAAGACCAAATAAAAAATTTTCAAGCTCTTTCTGAAGTTACTGATAGAAAAATAGTAGCATTTTTAAATAAAGATCAAAAAGCCAACTACTTTATTTTTAAAGAAACAAAAAACGTTCAAAAATCGAAATCTAAAAAGAAAAAGAAATAATTTTTTAATTTAAAAAGTTTAAAACTCAAAGCTTATGACTTTATTAAAAAAGATTTGTTGCGTTTTATCACTCCATTTAATTGTAATTTCTTGCTCAACCAATCCTTATAAAAAAAGCGAGAAAGTATATGACGAAAAATTAAGTGTTATAAAAGAAACCATTTCGGAGAAAGAGGTTACGTCTTTACAAAAAATGGAAATTCCAAAAAACAATATTGATTCTTTATATTTTAAACAATTATTGATTTATAAAGATTCTATATCAAAAACTGGCGGTATTCCATTGCAAGATGGAATCAGTACGGAATGGATTGGGACAGTAAATTTCAATCTTAGAAAACCCAATTTCATTATCATTCACCATACCGCACAAGATTCGTTGCAACAAACCATCAAAACATTTACAAAAACAGAAAGCAAAGTAAGCGCACATTATATCATTGCCAAAGATGGCAAAATAGTGCACATGCTAAACGATTATCTTCGTGCATGGCATGCTGGAATTTCCTCTTGGGGCAAAAATTACGATATTAATTCTGCTTCTATTGGAATAGAATTAGACAATAATGGAAGGGAACCATTTTCGGATTTGCAAATCAATAGTCTTCTAGCATTGTTGACCAAATTAAAAAAAGACTATAACATTCCTGCTGAAAACTTTATTGGACATTCGGACATTGCACCTACCCGAAAAAAAGACCCAAGCGCCTTCTTTCCATGGAAAACATTGGGTACAATGGGATTTGGTGTTTGGCCTGACGAAGTATTAGAAAACGCTCCCGAAACCTTTAACGTAGAACAAGGCTTGCGAATTATTGGCTACAACACACAAAACTTCACTGCTGCTATTACCGCTTTTAAACTGCACTTCATTCAAACCGAAGTGGATGCTATTTTAGATCAAAAAACAATCAACGCGATTTATAACTTATCGAAAAGGCAATAATTTATCTTTTCAATTTTGAATTTATTTTATTTATTTTCAGCGGATTAATCCCGAAAGCTCGGGACGTTGCTACAATAAAAAATTGTTCCTACGGAACTATTACATTTTGAATCAGAGCCTTAGGCTCGGAACATATTGTAAAGCTGGACTTTAGTCCAGTAAAAAAAAAAAGTCCCCGCTACGGCGGGGACTCTTAGTATAAAAGTGTTTTGGATTCTTAGAAACCGTAAACAACAGACAATGTAACTTGAGAAGCTGATTTTGTTGCTGCAGTATTACCTGTTGTTGCAAAATCTGAATCAGAAAACATATTTTCTGAACCACTATCCATTCTAAACTCAGGAATAAAAGTTAAACCTCCAGATTTTAGGTTAGCCGATAAAGTGAAAGCCGTAACTGATTCGTCTCCTACTACACCATCAGAGAAACCATTTGCACTAAATGTTGAAAACTTTTTAGCTTTGAAATTCTCAGCACGTAAACCTAAACTAAAGTTTTTGTTAACTGCATAAGATGGATATAAAGCAAAACCGGTATATCCAGTATCATCAGCAGTTCCAGAAAAATCAGCTACATTCAAACCTAATTTGAATTTTTCTGTAATTTGATAAGCCGCAGTCAAATCAATAATTGTTCCTTTTGCTGAGCCATCTAAGAAATTGATATATGCAGAAAGACCTTCAATAGGAGTTAAAGCTAATTGTACTCCAACATTATTCAAACCTAAATCAGCATCTGCTTGATAAAGATTCCAGTCATTATTAAACAAACCAGCCATCAAAGATACTTTGCTTGAAAAAGCATACG
Source organism: Flavobacterium sp. (assembly GCA_043770135.1). Classification (GTDB taxonomy): domain Bacteria; phylum Bacteroidota; class Bacteroidia; order Flavobacteriales; family Flavobacteriaceae; genus Flavobacterium. The sequence continues at coordinate 14,625 of JAYVIN010000068.1, forward strand.
TTCCTTTAACACCTGCATTTTGGAATGGTCCGTTTGTAAACAAATACGAAGTAGAATAATGGAAATTAGCTAAAGGTGAAATTACTTCATATCCAATAAAAGTTCCCATGTAACCAGCTGTCAAAGTAAACTTGTCAGAAACTGCATAAGCGGCATACAAATTTTGAATATTGAATGAGTTATTTATTTCATCAGTTCCTCCAGCTGAATTTAGAATAGATTGACCTTGACCTCTTGGTCCAAAAGAAACTTCTCCTACGAAAGACGCTTTTCCTGTTTTTTTCTTCAACGCAATATCAATCATACCTAAAGATACAGAGTTTTGATCTGTTGCAAAACTTGTTCCTAAGTTAGGGTTTCCAGAAAAATCATACTTGTAGTACAAATCAGCAGAACCTGAAATTTCTAGTGGTGTGTCTTGAGCAAATGTCACCGTAGTTGTTAGCGCTAAGGCTAAAATAGTAATTACTTTTTTCATGTTTAATTTAGTTTAATTATTAATTGGGTTATTGATTTCTAAATTCATTTCTATAATTTAGGTTAATCAAAATCAAAATTAGTTCTTTTGACAACTCGATTTTTTTGTCTTAAATAATAGTTTTTAACAAATTTATTAACTATTATTTAACTTAAACGGACAAACCATTATTTTTCTAGCAGAATTGTCAATATCTAAAAATTGACAATAAAAAAAAATGCAATTCCCAATTTAAGTTTGATATATTTATAAATTGATTTTTAGTTTTTCTGAAAATTATATCCTCTCCGCAACTCAATAAGTTGTCATTAATATTTATTATACCAAAAAACGCAAATAAACCATTATGGACTGAAAGTCCATAGTTTGGTTTTGCAGACCGAAAGCCTGCCAGGTGCAATAAGCTCAACACGAATTTCACTAATTTTCACAAATTAATTCGTGAGAATTTGTGAAATTCGTGTTTAAATTTTTAGAACCTGAAAGGGAGATGCACTAAAAGTGCATAGCTTTAAACTCTTTTTGAGACCAATAAAATAATCCAACAAACACAAGGCTATTTGTTAGTCCTAGGAGTCGCAACGCACGAGAGTAGAGACGCTTTAGGTGCTTACAGGATAAACTTGACAAAAGGTAACGTAGGATTAGCTTAGATATAATATTGTTTGGTATTATTAATTAGATAAGAATAAAGTTTGATTCTATTAAAAAAAAACAGAATCTTGAAAAGAATAGTTTAGGTGTTAATTTTATTTTAAATTTTAGTACAAATAACCCTGTTTTCATTTGTTAAATTCTACTTTTGCTTGTATAGAAACTTTACCGAAAGCCAACTTCATCTTATTTATATTATGACAAAAAAAACCAATCCTTTTGCTAACCTTAAATCAGATTTTGCTTCTGGTTTAGTAGTTTTTTTAGTAGCTTTACCATTGTGTTTAGGAATTGCACTTGCGAGTGGAGCGCCTTTATTTTCAGGTATTATTTCCGGAATAATTGGCGGTATTGCTGTAGGATTATTAAGCAAATCTCACCTTAGCGTCTCAGGTCCTGCTGCGGGTTTAACGGCGATTGTACTAACAGCCATTTCGGATTTGGGAACTTTTAATTCTTTTTTATTAGCCGTTTTATTAGCAGGAATACTACAGCTTTTACTAGGATTCATTAAAGCGGGAACCATTTCAAACTATTTCCCAACCAATGTTATCGAAGGAATGTTGGCCGGAATTGGAGTAATCATTTTCTTGAAACAAATTCCTCATGCGTTTGGTTATGACAAGGATTACGAAGGTGATTTAGCCTTTCTTCAAAATGATGGTAGAAATACCTTTTCAGAATTATTTCAAATTATTGGACACATCCAATTAGGATCTTTCATCATCACCTTGATTTCGTTATTGATATTAATTTCTTGGACAAAAGTTGAGTTATTCAAACAATTCAAGTTAGTGCCTGCAGCACTTGTTGCTGTAATTGTGAGTATTCTTGCGAACGAATTTTTCATTCTATCAGGAAGCAATTTATCCATCAAAAGTGAGCATTTAGTAGGCTTACCCGTCCCTAGTACTTTTGAAGAATTTAAAAATATTTTTATTTTCCCTGATTTTACAGCTATTACCAATTCAAAAGTTTGGATTGTTGCTATTACTATTGCAGTCGTTGCTTCGATAGAAACTTTATTATGTATTGAAGCTGCTGACAGAATGGATGTTCAAAGAAGATATACTGATACCAATGTTGAATTAAAAGCGCAAGGAATAGGGAATATTCTAAGTGCTTTGTTGGGCGGATTACCGATGACATCAGTTGTAGTGAGAACCTCGGCAAATAACAACGCAGGTGCCAAATCAAAATTGTCTACCATAATACATGGCGTTTTATTATTGATAAGTGTTTTAGCTATTCCCAGCCTTTTGAATAAAATACCCTTGGCGACTCTTGCAGCGGTATTATTGTTAGTTGGATATAAATTGGCAAATCCTAAAACCATTATTCATTTTTGGGAAAAAGGAAAATACCAATTCATTCCCTTTGTTGCTACTCTATTAGCGGTTGTATTTACTGATTTATTAAAAGGAGTTGCACTTGGAATGATAATAAGCATCATTTTTATTTTGAAAGGAAACATGCAAAGGGCCTACAAATTCAGAAAAGAAGAATATCATGATGGCGATGTAATCCATATTGAATTGGCACAAGAAGTTTCTTTTTTGAATAAAGCCGCTATCAAATCGACTTTAGCATCAATTCCTGAAAATTCTAAAGTAGAAATCAATGCTACTGATACCGTATATATTGCTCATGATGTTTTAGATTTGATCAAAGAATTTAAAAAAATCAGAGCTAAAGAAGAAAACATTAAAGTAAAATTAGTTGGATTCAAAAAAGCGTACGGATTAATAGCAACGGGAGAAGAAGACAAACACGTATTTGTAGAACACAAAACAGAAAGCAATTAAAGTATTGCAAATAAGCAACTTAAAACTACTTTAATAAAGTAAAAGTTAATCCGAATGAAAAGAAATTTCGAACTGTTCTAGTTAAATTATCCTCGCTATCAAACTCCTGAACACCATAGTTATTATTAGTGTATCTAATAAAAATAGGTAAGCCGTAATTTTTAGAAATAGTAAATTCTTTAGTAATATCGACACCTACATTTGTAAATGAAAATCCTGCGCTACCATCGGTTTTATTTCCATAATACCCTCCGTTTATTATTGCAGCCCCAACAAAAGGTCTAATATCGATTTCTGATTTTTTTAAAGTATGGGTGTATCCAACTTCCGCATAACTTGAGAATGCTCTAGTAGTTGCATTTCCATCACCATCATAATTATAATCATTCCCTCCAATAAGCGTACTCCATAGAAAATCAATTGGTACTCCATTTTCAGTGAAGTCAAGTGAAATAGACAAATCTAGGGTCTGGGCTGAACCTACTGAGTAGTCAAAATAATTACTTTTTTCCCAATCCATATTTTTAGCTGTAGCTGGCCAATAATAATCACTCAGCGATATATTTACAACTGGAGTTATTTGATAATAAATAGTCCAATCAAACTCGTTATAGGCGTCTTTAGCATTCGAAAAATTAGTTGTTGCCCATAATTCAAAGCTCAATTTATCGGTAAAAGCATATTCAACATAAGGCTGAAAAGCAACTTTATTACCATAATATCGAATTCCACGCCACAAATACGGATAAACTACGTCAATTGCTGCTGTCAATATAGGCTCGGAAGCGACAGAATCTTTAACTTTTTTATTGGTTTCTTGCGAAAATCCAACACAGCTAATTAACAACACTACAAAAAATAAGATTCTTTTTTTCATTTAAAAATGCAAAACAAAGGCTTTTAAACAAATTTAAACGAACGTGAAAATTGACTGGGGTGTAATTAGTTCAATAAACAGGGCGGTTAGAGCAATTAAAGTATAAAAAACAGTTATTACCTACTATTTTGTTTGAAATATACTTCTGTGGCACCCAATCCGTATTTTTGATAATTAGCATCTTGAAAAGCTATAGTATCATAGCGACCCAATAAAAAATCCAATTCAGCTTTTAGGATCCCTTCGCCAACTCCGTGAATAAAAACAATCTTAGGTATTCTGTTTCGAATAGCAAAATCAATATGCCGTTTTGCGGTTTCAGTTTGCAATGTCAAAATATCATAATTAGACATTCCGCGATGATTCTTAACTAATTTTTCGATATGTAAATCAAACTCAGGAGCAGAAATTTCGTGTTTGTCTTTGCGTTCTTTAACAAAACTTCTTGGTTTTGGAATGGCTTTTTCTTTATTAATTAAATCTGCATTAATACTTTTAATTGAGTTTAATAAATTATTGGTATTGTGCACTTTAATTAATTCATTGACAAAAAAAGTCATCAAAAAACCATCTTCCGTTTCGACACTAACCTCTTTGCCATTGACCGAAATCACAACACCATTTATTGCCTCGTCCAAAACACTAACTTTATCTCCTTTGATGAAAACCATTGATTTACTTTTTAAAAAATTAACTTGTTATAGCATCTAAAAATATAAAATTAAAATATCTTTTTTATACCTTTAGCTATTAAACTTTCAACTAAATTATATGTCATTATCTCGTACTACCTAAAATCACAAACCCAATTTTGAACTTAGAAGACTTCTTGATTCCTTGCTTTTTTAAATCCCTATTTGGAATAGACTGTTTGGGCTGTGGTTTACAACGAGCCATTGTTTTGTTATTCAAAGGCAATCTAATAGGAGCTTTCTTTATGTATCCAGCGGTTTATATGGTATTGCTTTTTGCTGGAATGATGATTTTTAACACCCTTTTCAAACATAAAAACAACACCAAATCCTTTTTTATTGTAGGCATACTAACAGTAGTTTTTATATTGGGCGGTTATATTTTCAAAAATCTATAGCGTTACATTACTACAAACTCATACCAACCATTTTGATATATTTGCAATATGATTTTAATTCCCAAACATAAATACCGTGCTTAAAGATAAATTACAAAAATACCGTTTGATTCTAGCTTCAGGATCACCAAGACGTCAACAGTTTTTCAAAGATTTAGATCTAGATTTCGAAATTAGATTGAAAGAAATTGAAGAGATTTACCCTAACGAACTAAAACGAGAACAAATAACCAATTATTTAGCCGAATTAAAAGCTAATGCTTTTGAAGCCGAATTACAAGCTAATGAAATCCTAATCACAAGCGACACTATCGTTTGGCACAATAACAAAGCTTTAGGCAAGCCAAAAGACGCTCAAGAGGCTTTCGATATTTTACACTCTTTATCAAATTCAACACATGAGGTAATTACCTCTGTGTGTTTTAAAACAAATACTCAAACTAAATTATTACATGAAATAACAAAAGTAAGTTTTAATGAGTTAAGTGAAAAAGCAATTCTATATTATATTGAAAACTACAAACCCTTTGACAAAGCGGGTGCCTATGGTATTCAAGAGTGGATTGGTTTCGTGGGGGTTTCAAAAATTGAAGGCTCTTATGCTAATGTTATGGGATTGCCTACTGACAAAGTGTATGACTATTTAAATAATTTGGAATAAAGACAAAGAATTTTCAACGATTTATTGTGGCTTGCTTTTTGTTAAATAAAAAATTCAACTTAGCTCCTCTTAGGAATAAGACCTAGTCAATAATCCTTATAATCAACTCATCAAAAGAAGTTTAATTACTACATTTGATTCTATTGCAAATTAAATTTTCAAAAAATGCAAAAAGCTTATTTATTGCCTTTTATTATTTCACTTTTCACTTTACAAATAATAAATGCTCAACAACCGCAAAAACTCAATTCGGTTGAAATATACAATCAAATTCAGAAACTTAATTTTTTAGGTTCGGTACTTTATATTGCGGCACATCCCGATGACGAAAATACCCGTTTGATTTCGTATTTATCTAATGAAACTAAAGCAAGGACAGCCTATTTATCGTTAACTCGTGGTGATGGAGGTCAAAATTTAATTGGCGCACAACTTCGAGAATTGCTCGGTGTTATAAGAACTCAAGAACTTATTGAAGCTCGAAAAATTGATGGTGGAGAACAATTGTTTACTCGTGCCAACGATTTTGGATTTTCTAAAAATCCTGAAGAAACAGTACAGATTTGGGACAAAGAAAAAGTATTGTCCGATATGGTATGGGCAATTAGATTATTTCAACCCGACATCATTATCAATCGCTTTGACCACAGAACTTCAGGAACTACTCATGGACATCACACAGCTTCGGCTTCACTTAGTTTCGAAAGTTTCAACCGAACCAACAATCCAAATTTATTTCCTGAGCAATTAGAATTTGTGAAACCTTGGCAAGTCAAACGACAGTTTTTTAATCCATCCTGGTATTTTTACGGAAGCAAAGAAAAGTTTGCCGCCGCCGATAAATCGAATTTTATTCCCATACAAACTGGCGTGTATTATCAATCGATTGGAAAATCAAATCAAGAAATTGCCGCTTTGAGTCGAAGTTGTCATCAATCACAAGGATTTGGTAGTACAGGAAGTCGTGGTGAGGATATCGAATACTTAGAACTCATCAATGGAGAAAAACCAGTAGACAAGTTATCTGTTTTCGATGGAATTGACACAAGCTGGAATCGAGTAAAAGGCGGGAAAATGATTGGAGATTTACTAAGCAAAATTAGTGCTGAATTTGATTTTAACCATCCTGCCGCTAGCATTCCCAACCTGGTAAAAGCGTATTCTATGATTCAATCATTGGAAGAAAACCATTGGAAAAGTATAAAATCAGAAGAACTAAAAAATTGCATAGTCGCTTGTTCTGGATTATTCCTCGAAGCAGTGTCTCAAGATCAAGAAGCAACACCCTCAAGTTTGTTAAAATTAAAACTTGAAATCATCAATAGAAGTACTATTCCAATGCAATTAAAAAGCTACACTACTTTACCTAACAAAAACACCTTAATTCAAAATCTCGATTTGAAAAACAATACACTTCACAATATCAATATAGATTTACAATTACCTTCAATTATTGAATATACCCAACCTTATTGGTTAAAAGAAAAAGGAAGCTTAGGAATGTACACCGTTTCCGACCCATTAAAAATTGGAATACCTGATGTTATTAGAGAGGTAAAGTTAGTTTTAAATTTAGTAATCAATGGAGTAGAAATTCCCTTTGAACGAATTGTAGTGTACAAATACAATGACGATGTAAAAGGAGAGATTTACAGTTTTTTAGACATTATTCCCGAAGTAACCCCGACTATACTTAATAAAGTAACTCTTTTTAACACTAATTCCCCTGAAGCTGTAGCAGTAAAAATCAAAGCTGGAAAAGACAACATAAAAGGTGATGTAAAGTTAGAATTACCCGAAAAATGGCTGGTATCACCAAAATCGATTCCTTTTAGCTTAGACAAAAAAGATACCGAACAAATTGTATATTTTAGCGTAACGCCTCCAAATCAAACTGAGGAAACTATTGCTACAAGCGTTGCTATCATTGATAACAAAACATACAACAAAGAACAAATTACTATAAATTATCCCCATATCACAAAACAACAAGTGCTAAAACCAGCCGAATCGAAGTTCGTACGTTTGGATTTAAAAATAACTAACGAAAAAATTGGTTATATCATGGGAGCTGGAGACGAAGTACCTAATAGCTTAAAACAAATGGGATACGCTGTTTCGTTACTTAAACCCGAAGAAATTACAACCGAAAAATTATTGCCTTTTGATGTTATCGTCACCGGAATAAGAGCTTATAATGTATTACCAATTTTAGCTAATAAACAAGAAATTCTTTTTGATTTTGTAAAAAAAGGCAAAACTATGATTGTGCAATACAACACTTCAAGTGATATTGTAACGACTAACATTGCACCATTTCCATTAAAAATTTCTAATGACCGTGTTACTGAAGAAAATGCTGTTGTCCGATTCTTGGCTCAAGATCATCCTGTTTTACATTTTCCAAACAAAATCAGCTCGAAAGATTTTGAAAACTGGAAACAAGAACAAGGTTTGTATTATCCAAATGAATTTGATCCAGCCTTCACTCCTATTATTTCGTCTAATGACAAAGGCGAAACTCCTAAAAACGGAGCTTTGCTAGTAGCTCCCTATGGTAAAGGCTATTATATTTACACTGGATTAAGTTTTTTTAGAGAACTACCCGAAGGAGTTTCTGGGGCGTATCGATTATTAGCCAACATCATTTCCCTAAAAAATAATTCGGAAACTTCACAAAACCAAAAGCCTTAAATTATGAATATGAAAAAAACAGAAACTTGGAAAAAAAGCTACACTTGGGTTGTTGTTGCAAATGGCATTTATATTTTTATATTTTGTCTATTAATGAAATTATACTCCTAGATTATGCAACTATTTGATTGGATTATTCTAATTGTAACCCTATTGTTTATTGTGATTTACGGAGCATGGAAAACAAAAGGCAGTAAAAATGTTCAGGATTATATTCTAGGCAGCAATGAAACTCCATGGCATACCGTAGGGCTTTCGGTTATGGCAACGCAAGCGAGTGCCATTACCTTTCTTTCTACCCCAGGTCAAGCCTATCACGACGGGATGGGATTTTTACAATTCTATTTTGGTTTACCCATAGCCATGGTAGTCATCTGCGTTACCTTTATTCCTATTTACCATAAATACAAAATATATACTGCTTACGAATATCTCGAAAAACGTTTCGATTTGAAAACACGGTCTTTGGCAGCAATCCTTTTTTTAGTCCAAAGAGGTTTGGGAACCGGGCTTACCATTTATGCGCCCTCTATTATTTTATCGGCATTACTGGGTTGGAATCTTACCATTATGAATATTATTATTGGTGTGCTGGTAATTATATATACTTTTTCTGGGGGAACTAAGGCCGTAAATGTGACTCAAAAACAGCAAATGTTTGTAATTATGTTGGGAATGTTTATCACGTTCTTTCTCATTTTATATTATTTGCCTAATGACATGACTTTTGACAATGCACTGCATATTGCAGGAGCCAATGACAAAATGAATATTGTTGATTTCTCTTTTAATCCCGAAGAAAAATACACTTTTTGGAGCGGCATTACAGGTGGTTTTTTCCTTGCATTAGCCTATTTTGGTACAGACCAATCACAAGTTGGACGATACTTGTCTGGTAAATCGGTTCGCGAAAGTCAAATGGGCTTGATTATGAATGGACTTTTAAAAGTACCTATGCAATTCATGATTTTACTTACAGGAGTAATGGTTTTTGTGTTTTTTCAATTCAATCCAGTGCCTTTGAATTTTAACCCCAACAACAAAATTATAATTGAAAAATCGGTTTATAAAAAGGATTATCACGCCTTAGAAAAAAAACTAACCGCTCTTTCTGAAGACAAAAAAGTGATTAATCTTTTGTATATCGATCAACTCAATCAGGATTATGACAATCCTATTCTTCGCAAAGAACTAATAGGCATTTCGGGTAAGGAAAAAGATTTGAGAGATCGAGCCAAAGAAATCATTTTAAAAGCGGACAAAAACAGTGAAACCAATGATAAAGATTATGTATTCTTTCACTTTATTCTGCATTATTTGCCCAAAGGACTCATAGGTTTGTTGCTTGCTGTAATAATCTCCGCAGCTATGTCATCTACTGCTTCAGGCCTTAACGCATTGGCATCTACCACTGCCATTGACATTTACAAACGAAATTTAAAAGAAGAAAAGACAGAGAAGCATTATGTTATGGCCACTCAATTTTTCACTTTATTTTGGGGAATTATAGCGATACTTTTTGCGAGTATAGGTACTTTATTCGAAAACCTTATTCAATTAGTTAATATTATAGGCTCTATATTTTACGGTACCGTTTTAGGGATTTTCCTAGTCGGTTTTTATATCAAAAGCGTTCAAGCCAAAGCTGTTTTTTGCAGTGCAGTAATAAGTCAAATTACGATTTTTATCATTTATTATTTTGCCATTTTCATCTTCGATAGTGGTCAAGAAAAATTAGGCTATTTGTGGCTTAACTTTATTGGAGCCTTGCTCACTATTCTGTTATCGTTACTCATGCAATTCGGATTTTACAGAAAAAAGGAATCCATTTAAATCAAAAAAAAAAGTCCCGTTTTAAAAATTTAAAACGGGACTTTTTTAGAATTACAGTACGATTATTTCTTACTCCATTCTTCTATACTTTCTTTGTTCATCTTAATATAATCTTGATTTTTTGCTATTTCTGCAGCACTCAATGATAGTTTTGCTGTTTCGATTGCGCCTTTTTTATCACCAGTTTTGGCTTGTATTAACGATTTTAAACGCAAGTGCCAAAAAGGCTTTTCTTGTTTCATATCCAATGCTTTGTTTACATATACCAAAGCTTTCGCTACATCAACATTAGACTGAAATAAATACTGAGCTGAAGAAAAATAATCACCTGCAGTAGGACCTGCCAATACTTTTTCGATATTCGCTATAGCCGATTTTTGGGTAGGAACTTCAAACTTTAGAGCCACATAGGTTCTTTCCCAAGACAATTCTAATGCTGCAAAATTAAGATCTAAGTTGTTAATTCCAATAGTAAAACTTTCCACATTTCTATCCGTCATTTCAGCTACAGCATTGGCTTTCAAAGCCACTTTAGTCTCATCCCAAACCTCTGGTGTTCCCCAATTATCAGTTACAGAATAAAAAACAATCTCCCAATTATCAGCTTTAGGAGTAGTAAAAATAGCATACTTTCCTTTGACTAATACTTTCCCGTTAATAGTAACATCTTCGCTAAAAGAAATAGTTGAATTCTCGTTAGCTCCTGTTCGCCATAATTTTCCAAAAGGAACTAAATCGCCAAAAACAGTTCTGCCTTTTGCACTGGGTCTAGAATAATTAATTACCACCTCAGTCAAACCCACCGTTTGTGTCAAAGTTGCTTTTGGACTTGGTGCAGGAGTCTTAATTTGTGCTTCTGTAAAATAATTAGCCAACATCATGGCTAAAACAAATAGTACTTTTTTCATATCTTTTTTTTATTTTGGTAATTTCAAATTTACAAATTCAAACAGTTGAAACGAAAAAAATGATGTTAAATTATAGCCCTTCAATTTTTTCGAAATTTAATTCATCAAAATGACTGACTACAAAATCAGCTAAGGATAAATCCTGTAATTTGGAGTTTTTGCTGAGATAGCCCACACAAAAAATTCCTGCACTTTTTGCTGCCAAAACTCCATTGGTACTGTCTTCAATCACAATACAATTCTCTTTTGGAGCGACAGATAAAGAAGCAGCATATTCAAATATCGCAGGATGTGGTTTTGAATTCGGAAAATCTTCGCCACTTACGATATGCGAAAAATAAGGATATAAATTAAAGCGTTTAAAAACACGATCAATCGTTACTTTTGAAGCCGAAGAAGCTAAAATCAGTTGCATTCCATTCGCATGTAAATCTTTTATCAATTCTTCGACACCTTCTAGTAAATATAAATCTTTTTTGGTATCAAAAGCATCATTAAATAGAGAACGCTTTCGCTGAATTAAATCCTCGACTTCTTCCTCGATAGGAAATAGATTTTTTAATTTCTGAAAGGTATTTCGGGTAGAATTCCCAGTAAAAGAAGTGTAAATTTCTTCTGTTACTTCAATATTTAATTCTTTAAAAAGCTTAAAATAAGCATAATGATGTACTGGTTCTGTATCGACAATTACACCATCCATGTCAAAAATTACGGTTTGGATCATTATAAAGAGTTATGGGTTATGGGTTATGGGTTATGGGTTATGGGTTGGGGTATATGGAATTTAAGTTCCATTTTTCAAAACTATTTGTTGAGCAAATACCGAATCACGGTTTCGGCAGCATACAAACCAAATAATCCTGGCATGTAACTATTTGTTCCATAAAATGATTTTTTATAATTAGATCCGTCAGTCATTTTCAAACTGGATTCATCTTGAATTTCTGATGATGAAACTACTTTTAGCTTATCTATTTTTTCGGCTTTCAATCGCTTTCTAATGGCTTTTGCCAACATGCAATTACTCGCTTTTGAGATACAAGAAACGTGAACTTTTGCTGCTTCCATCTTCCCTCCTGCTCCCATACTACTGATTATTTTGACTCTTTTTCGTTTAGCAGCAATAATCAAGTTCAGTTTAGGCGTGACACTATCGATACAATCTAAAACATAATCGAATTCATCGCTAACTATTTCGAAAGCACGTTCTGGAGACAGAAATTCTTTGATTCGAATTAGTTTCAACTCGGGATTAATATCCATTAATCTATCGCCAACAACCGTCACTTTTGACTGTCCCACTGTGGAATGTAGCGCTGGTAATTGTCGGTTAATATTAGTAATATCGACTACATCGCCATCTACAATGGTTAGACTTCCTACTCCAGCTCTTGCCAAAAATTCGGCAGCAAAGGAACCTACACCTCCTAGCCCTACTACCAAAATATTGGCGTTTTCTAATTTTTGTAATCCTTCGGCTTTAAATAAAAGTGCCGCTCTTTCTGTCCATTCTGCCATAGTTATTTTGTTTCAAGTTTCAAGTTTCAAGTTTCTAAAAATCTGACCCCGAGAATTCGGGGCTAAAATCGTTAATCTACAATCTTAAATCAAAAACTGTTTTATAATTCAGCTCTATTAGTTGCTGTAATTCTTCTATTCTAATTTTTTTATATTTTGAAGCCAAAGCATAAACATTTTGAATCCCTTCTTCGATTGTATCAGTTTCCAGAAAAAATCTATTGTTTGGAATACTTTTAAAAACCGATTCTAATTCTTGATTTCGAAGTAAATATTTGCCAAACGAAATATAAAATCCATTTTCTACTAATTGTTTGGCTAATTGTTCGTTTTTTGAAAATCCGTGAATAATCATTGGAACTGAAATTTGCCTCTTTTTTTTGATGGCAATCAATTCTTGAAAAGCTGCCACACAATGAATAACAACCGGTTTTTTGTATTTCTCAGCAAGTAGTAACTGTTTTTCAAAAATAGCTTCTTGTACCGCAAATGTTGTTGCACTTCTTTTGTCTAAACCACATTCGCCAAGAGCCAAACATTCGGGCAAAGCTAATTTTTGATTGACAATCTCGAAATCAGACTCCAATCGACTTTCATCAATAAACAAAGGATGAATTCCCATGGAATAAAAAGGGATTGCAGCATCAAATTCTTGTGGATATTGATTGACAAGTTCCAGAACCTCTGATTGATTGGTATATTGATGTGTATGTAAATTGAAAAATTTCATGGCGTAAAAATAGAGTAAAAGTTAGTTTGCTACAAAGTTTTTTATATTTGTCGAAACAAAAGACTATATGTTTAAAATACTAGCCAAAATCAACAAATTTTTCCTTCCTAGTTTTACCAAAAAAAGATTGGATATTACCAAAGCTAAAAAATGGCAAATGGCAATTATTGGGTATCGCTACTATGTAACTAAAAGAGCCTTAGACTGATGAATGCAGATTTTAGATTTTAGATTTTAGATTTTGAAAAAATTGATTTAAAATTGATTTTCGATTTGCACGATTGCAAAAATTCCTTATATTTGCACCCACAAAAAGGCCACGTGGCGCAACTGAATAGCGCACTTGATTACGGCTCAAGAGGTTGCTGGTTTGAATCCAGCCGCGGTCACAAAAAAACCCTTAAACACTTATTATTAGTGATTTAAGGGTTTTTATTTTTGTGTTTTGATTCCAATTAAGGCTTTGGATATTTTTTTTTAATATTCCGGATCAACTCTTCGAGTCCATTCAATTTTAATTCATAAACAAGCTGCAATTGTTCCCCAAGTTCCCCTTTAGGAAAACCTTTGTTATTATACCAAACCACATAATATTCAGGTAAATCAATAATATATCTGCCCTCGTATTTACCAAAAGGCATTTTAGTATGGGCTAATTTGATGAGTTTTTGTTGGTCTGGATTCATTTTTTAAAAGATTAAAGAAAATAGAAAATAGATTTTGGAAGCTCTATTCTCTATCCTTTTTTTCTATTTTCTACTTTCTACTTCCAATTAAAGCTAATCCGTTTCTCGATATCGGTATTCAAACTCAAGAAAACAGGACAAGTCATTGCTGTTCTTTCGAGTAAGGTTTTCGTTTTTTCGTCGGTAGTAACATTCATATCAAAAACAATTTCGATAGCGTTTATCCGTCTTGGTTCAGCTTGCATGATTTTTGTAACAGCTGCCGTAGAACCTACAAAATCGACATTCAAATCACGTGCTTTGATTCCCATTACGGTCATCATGCAACTTGCTAGAGCATTAGCTACAGTATCAGTAGGAGAGAAAGCCTCGCCTTTGCCATTATTGTCTAAAGGTGCGTCTGAAATTATTTCCGTTCCCGATTGCAAGTGTATTGAAGAAGTTCTTAAATCGCCTAAATAAGTTACTTTTGAGGTCATGTTTTTAGAATTTGAGCTTTAAATTTTGAATTTGTTTTTTGAATTTGTTTTTTGATTTTGTTTTTTGATTTTGAATTTGAATTTTGAATTTTGAATTTTGAATTTTGAATTTGAATTTTGAATTTTGAATTTGTTTTTTGAAAACTACTTCGCTTGTTTTATTTTTAAATCAGTGTCATAATACAGAATATAAACCCCTTTATTGACATAACCGCTACTTTCGGTTTTATAATATTCAAATCGATTGTCAACTTGTTCGGTAGCTATCGTTTCAATTGTTTCCTGATAACTCATGCCTTGTACTAAACGCATTAAGGTATCAAAAGTCAAATCAAAACCACGTGTTGCATACAAATTGGGTACGATTTTATTTGTTTTTCGATATTCTTTTTCAAAAATTTGAGCTTCATACGAGTCATTTTCTCTGGTAATTGAAGGATACATTAAATTTAATTTTGCCAAATTTTCAAAATTTATTTCGTCTGTATCTAAGGTTTCATTGGATTCTAATAGTACCAATTGTACTTTATAGTTTATCCTAGCAGTGAGCATGGTCTGGATAGTCCATTTTATCATACTTGTATTGGTTGTTTCTAAAATCACATAGTTGATTTTATCTTTCACAAACAAACTTTTTAAACTTTCGACTGACAAACTCCCGTTTTCATTGAGTGCTGCAAAACGAACTTCTTTATGTTGGGTCTGAATATACTGTCGTACCGATTCTCTCTTCTTATCGACAACAGCAATAATATTGGCACGTTTTTTCGACATAAAATCAAACATCGCTAATCTTAAAGTTTCACTAGAAGGAATAGTTTTATACAAATTTGGAAAAGTATTTCCTGTATCTTTTGACAAAGGAGACAAAATCGGCACATTTTGTCCCAACAGAAAATCGGCTGCTTTCTCTATATTATTTTGGTAAAAAGGACCAATAACGGCATCGAAATCTTGAAGTTGATTTTCTAAAATAACATTCAAAACAGCGGAAGTAGTTTTAGTTTCTTGTGAATCAAATATCGAAACATCTACCGGAAGACCTATTGTTTTTGCTGAATCTATTGCCATCAAAGCTCCCGAATAAAAATCTAAAGTCATGTTTAGAAATCGATCCTTTTTCAATCTAGTATTCAAGGTATTGATGGTGTCGGCTTCGATTGATGCTAAATTAAAAGGCAAAAGAAGGACTAATTTCTTTCTGTTTATAGCATTGCTTTTTTTGAAAAGAGTTACATAAGGCTTCTGCTTTTTTACAATTGTATCCGTTTTAGACTTATCCTGATTTTGTCCATAGAGCGAACCCACAACCATAAAAACAAAAAAATAAAATAAGCTCTTCTTCATAATTCAAATAGTATAATAAAAATAAGTAACCATTTTTAAATAACGTGTTCAAATTTTGGCGACGTTATTTGAGAACTGTTACTAACGTAAAAATCAATTTTTAAAAGTCTCTAAAAATACAAAAATCAATTTCATTATTGCTATTGAAATTGATTTTTGAAATTTTAATTACTATTTTTTATTCCCACTCGATAGTTGCAGGCGGTTTAGAGCTTATATCATAAACCACTCTATTTACACCTTTCACTTTATTGATAATATCATTAGACACTTTCATTAAGAATTCATAGGGCAAATGAACCCAATCGGCAGTCATACCGTCTGTAGATTGAACTGCACGAAGCGCTACTACTTTTTCGTAAGTACGCTCATCGCCCATTACACCAACGCTATTTACAGGAAGCAAAATCGCTCCAGCTTGCCACACTTGGTCATACAATCCCCAAGATTTCAATCCGTCGATAAAAACTTTATCTACTTCTTGAAGAATACGTACTTTCTCTAGAGTTATATCGCCTAAAATACGAATCGATAATCCAGGTCCTGGAAAAGGATGTCTTCCTAATAATTCTGGATCAATTCCTAGTGATGCTCCCACCCTACGCACTTCGTCTTTGAAAAGCATGCGCAAAGGTTCTACCACTTTTAACTTCATATAATCCGGTAAACCACCCACATTGTGATGCGATTTTATAGTTGCCGATGGTCCTTTTACCGAAACCGATTCGATAACATCAGGATAAATCGTTCCTTGTGCCAACCATTTTAAATCTTCTATTCGGTGTGATTCAACATCAAAAACTTCGATAAACGCTTTTCCTATGGCTTTTCTTTTTAACTCTGGATCAGAAACACCAGCCAATGCATCGTAAAAACGTTGAGATGCATCTACTCCTCTTACGTTCAATCCCATACCTTCGTATTGGTCTAAAACACTTTGGAATTCATCTTTTCGAAGCAAACCGTTATTTACAAAAATACAATACAGGTTTTTTCCAATGGCTTTATGCAATAAAACTGCTGCCACTGTCGAATCTACTCCTCCTGAAAGTCCAAGGACTACTTTGTCGTCTTGTAATTTTTCCTTCATCTCTGCCACGATTTCTTCAACGAAAGCACCTGGTGTGAAATTTTGAGGAACATGTGCAATTTTAACCAAGAAATTCTCCAACATTTTTGCACCATCAGTAGAGTGAAAAACTTCAGGATGGTATTGAATTGCATAGGTTGTTTCGCCTTCGATTTTATAAGCTGCAAATTCAACATCGTGAGTGCTCGCTAGCTTTACACCATTTGTTGGCAACCCTTTGATACTATCACTATGACTCATCCAAACTTGGCTATTTTCAGAAACGCCTTCGAAGAAAATTTCTTCTTCTTTGATATAAGATAAATTAGCTCTTCCGTATTCTCTAGTA
>JAYVIN010000069.1:0-11112 GCA_043770135.1 Flavobacterium sp.
CAACATAATTTTGTAGCATCAAAACAGTAGAATTTGAGGTCTTGCAAACAGTTAGATTACCACCAGTAATATCGCCAGAAATAGGCTTTTGATTTACTATAACTTGTACACTTGTGCTAAAAACATTGGGACAAGAACCATTTGTGTTTTTTACTCTGAACCAAGTGTTTGATTGTAGACTATGTGTAGTTAATGTTGGTCCATTTTCGTTATTAATTTCAATGAAACCTGTTGCATTTGATGTATTTGAATACTCCCATTGAATCGTTCCTACTGAACCAGTTTCGTATACTAATGTTTTACTATCGCCATAGCAAACCGCTGAAGCTCCTGCAATTGTTTTGGCAATAGACAGCTCGTCTACATCTATAAATATAGGTTCAGTAATTTGTGGTGTGCAAAAACTGCTTGATAAAACCGCTCTAAAATAAGTAGTAGTTGTTAAACCTGAAGCGGTGTATGAAGCAGAAGTAGCGGATAATATATTAGAATAAATTCCAGTTAGCGACGCAGCTTTTTGCCATTGTATATTTCCAACTGAATTATTTAGACTTAAAACAGTAGTATTAGAAGATTTACATACATTTACTTTTCCACCAGTTATAAACCCTGCAACTGCTTTTGGATTAACAATAATCTGAACGGCTGGACTATAAACAATGGAACATGAACCAATAGTGTTCATAACTCGAAACCAAGTGGTTTGCTGTAAATTATTAGTGTTATAAATTAATCCATTCTCGCCTTCAATATTTACAAAACCAATAGTACTTGATTGAGTTGAAAACTGCCATTGAATAGTGCCTATAGAGCCTGTTGCATAAGTCAATGTTTTGCTTTCTCCAGAGCATACTGCCGAAGCCCCAGAAATTGTTTTTGAGACTGCTACTGATTCAACTTGTATTACCACAGGTTCGGTAATTTGTGGTGCACAAACACCGCTAGACAACACCGCTCTAAAATAAGTAGTAGTTGTTAAACCTGAAGCGGTGTATGAAGCAGAAGTGGCATTGGATATATTCGAATAAACGCCGGTTAAAGTTGTTGCTCTTTGCCATTGAATTTTTCCTACATAGTTGTTTAAGGTCAAAACAGTCGAGTTAGTAGTCCTGCAAACCCTGACATTTCCTCCTGAAACAAATCCCGCGACTAGCTTTGGATGAACTATCACTTCAAATGTATTACTATTAGTAGAGGAGCAAATACCTGAACTGTTTTTTACTCTAAACCAAGTTGTTTTTTTTAAATTAGGAGATGTATAAGTTAATCCATTTTCATCTTTAAGATCTATAAAATCTTCATAAGCAGAAGTATTAGAATATTGCCATTGAATTGTTCCAACGGAATTTTCTGAATAATTAAGCGCAACGGTTTCTTCTAAACAAATTGCTCTAATTCCAGATATCGACATGGAAACGGGTTCTTTATCAAAAGTTAGTGTAGCTTCATTTGAAGTTAAATTTCCTATAATCTCATTACTTATAATCACTCTGTAAATTGTTCCTAAAACAGGTGAAATAGACGATTTTTTTATATTCAGTATTGGTGTAGTGTATGTGGAATAAACCGCAATTGCATTCGTACTATCAATTGTAGTCCAATCTTGATTAGGCTCTTTTAATTGCCAAGTATAATTTGCATTTTGAAGACTTGAATCAACAGCAAAACTGGCATTAGCTCCAATATAATTACACATATTAGCATTTTCAATAATAGGATTTTCCTGACTTCCCCCTCCAATATAAGTAGGGTTTGCAATAGGGAAGTTTCGAAAACTAATTAACTCTATTTGAGATGAATTTGTAATTGTGTAGCCAATATTTGCATTAAGACCAACGAATGATATATTTCCATTTGATCCTGGATTTTTAGAAAGAGTAAAATAAATCTTATTGTTTAACAAAGCTACATCTGTAATAACTACATCTTGAACGTTTTTAAGTGTAAAATCTTCTTTAATTCTAGAAAGAATCGTTTGCTTGTCAGTTGAAGAAAATTCTAATCTATAAGCATCTGTTTCTAAAATCAAGGTATTAGGAGCAATAAAATCGGCACTTTGAATCATTGGCGCTTTAATTTCCTCTGTATATATTTTTCCGTAAATATCGTGGAGTACCTGTTTGTAAATTCTATTTGCAAATCCCTCATACCCTTTTTCAAATATAAAATGACAATCATCGCTTGAAAGAAAAAGTGATGAAGTAGGCATAATTTCGATTTCATCATTTTCTAATGCTAATTGCCTTTGCGCCTCTTTTACAAACATTTTTCCTTCTGATGTAGTTTGGCAGTCACAATCTTTTGTTTGAAAAATATAAATTTTTTCTGTATTTGGGTAATCCGATAACCAAGATTTTTTTATAGTTTCAAATGTTTTTTTGTAATTAGCAATCGATGTATAATTATAAAATGCATTAGCCTCGCCTTGTGACCAAAATACGGCTCTAACGTTATTGATTAGTCCTGATTGAATTAATCTATAATACAAACGTCCATAGTTAGAGCTTAAAGATGTTTTATAATTTGACGGTGCTTTAAAATATGAAACAGGCACTCCACCCACAGCCCCATTAAAAACTGCAATAGGAATTTTAAGATTTTCAACCAACAATCGAGCTAATTTTAAACCCCATTGCCCAGTATTTCCATTAGTATAAATACTTACATCTCCATCTCCAATATACCAACTATTATTGTTTTGAAGTGAAGTCGAATTAGTATGACCACTAGCGTAAACTCTAATATATTCACTCTTATTGGCATTCGCACTACTTAAGTTTTTCATTGGGGCTACAGCGTTAGATTGACCTTGAATAATAATTGCATCTCCTGCCACTATATTTAATACCGTCTTATCTAGTATGTACTGATTATCAGATAAGTTATATCCATAAATTTTAAAAGAATAATTGGCTAATTCCGCTAGAATTGAAATGTTAAATGAAAATATAGCTTTTGAATCGATATAGTTTAATGACTTATCATTAGTATTTAATAACAAATCATTTCGATAGGTTTCAACTCTAAGAGATTCAAAATTACTTGTTATATCAACGATTCCTTCAATAGTCACATTTCCTAAATTGGTCACTTTGTCTCTAGCAACTAATTGTAAATCTAGAGGTATTTTTGTATAAGTAATTTGTGCACTAAACAGCAAATAGAAGTGAAATAATAATAGGGTAAAAAGATATTTCATTTAAATTATTACATTATAATAAGCAGAATTTTTCAATCAATGTAAGTTAAAATAATTTGAAATTATTTTTTTATCATCTTGATAGATTGGTTTTGATTTCCTTGTTTGATAAATAGGGTATAAAAACCGGGTAAATAATTAGTTCCTATTTTTTTTGAATTGATTTCAGTTGGTTTGATTTTTTGATTATCAATTGTTCTACCCAACAAGTCGTAGACTTCAAATTCAATCGGATCAAGACTTAAAGATGTCAAATGGATATTAAATTCATTGTCAAAAGGATTGGGGAATAAAGTTACATCAAAATCCAAATTTGCTTCTATATTAATAGGTTCAGAAACTGCCTTTGAGCAATTCCCGCTTGAAACTACAGTTCTAAAATAGGTAGAATCTTTTAATCCTGAAGTTTGAAAACTAGATGACGTTGCATTAGGAATATCAATAAAATCATCTGACAAAGATTTCGACTTCTGCCATTGAATACTTCCTTTATAATTGATTAAAGATAATTCAGTATTGTTTAAATTTTCTAACACCGTATTGTTTCCAACTACTACAGTTATAGTTCCTGACACTGGAAGCGGATTTACTAAAACTGTAACTGCTTGACTGTAGGCTTTACAAACTCCATTTGTATTTGATACTCTAAACCAAGAGGTTTCTAGTAAGTTAGAAACAGTATAAATTTCTAGATTTTCTCCACCTATATCTTCAAAATCTGCAGAACCAGAGGTTGTGGATAACTGCCATTGAATTTCGCCAAATGAACCAGATTTATAAACGAGTACTTTACTGCCATCGGAGCAGACAGGAGTAGCTCCGGTAATCGATTTTACAACTGCTGGTTGGTTTACTAAAATTTTAACAGGATCTGTAATTGCTGTTAGGCAAACACCACTTGATAACACAACTCTAAAATGGGTTGTTTCTGTCAATGATAATGCGGTAAAAATATCTTTTGTGGCTGATGGGATATTGCTAAAAGTACTAGGAACACCTGATATATCAGTTGCTCTTTGCCATTGAATACTTCCTTCGGAGTTATATAAATTTAAAACGGTTGAGTTATTTGTTCTGCATACTGTAATAACATCATCAGCAGTTGCAATAAATCCTTCATATGGTAATTCATCTACAGTTACCTTAAATACTGGACTGTATACAGGGTTGCATTCTCCACTTGTGTTCATGACCCTAAACCAAGTTGTTTCTACTAAATTATTTATGTTTAAAGTTAAACTTGTTTCACCAGTTCCCTCATTAAAATCATCACTAATCGGGCTATTTGAAGTTTGCCATTCAATATCTCCAACAGATCCTGATTCATATGTTAGCACAGTATTACTTCCTGAACATATTCGTGAAATTCCTGTTATCGATTTTACGGTTGGAGTCGGGTCTACATTAATATATTTAGGCTCAGTATACTCAGTAGGACAAACTCCGTTAGTGAGAGCTACTCTAAAATAAGTGGTAGACATCAAAGATGAGGCATTGTAAATAGTTGAGGTTGCGGAATTTATATCAGTGTACGGACCTTCAATGTTTGATGATTTTTGCCATGAAATTTTTCCCTCAGCATTGTATAAGGACATTTCAGTGAAATTTGAAGTTTTGCATACACTAACATCTCCACCTTCAATATCTCCTGCTACTGGTAAAGAGTTAACAATTACTTGCACAGCTTTAGAATATGTGGGGTTACATGACCCACTCGTGTTCATAACCCTATACCAAGTAGTATCTTGAATGTCGGTGGCTTTGTAAATTAATTCATTTTCTAAATCAATATCGTTAAAATCTTCAGTACCTGAAGTAGTCGAATACTGCCATTGAATATCTCCAACTGAATCCGTACCATATGTTAATGTTTTATCCCCGCCAATGCAAACAGCAGAAGCTCCGGTAATTGTTTTTGCAACTGGCAAGGGATTTACTGTTAATACTGCTTCGTCGGAAATTAAATCACCTGAACCATCATTAGCAATTACTCTGTATTTTGTTAACGTAACAGGCAGTGAATTTGATCTAGTAATATTTAATATTGCTGTATTGTAGTCTTTATATATAACGCCTGCGTTAGTGCTTGTAATTGAAGTCCAATCGATAGTTGGAGTCTTAACTTGCCAAGTATAGGCTGCTGTTAAAGAAGGGTTTTCAACAACTATAACACTACTTATTGAGCTTCCAGCACAAAAATTAACATCTTGTATAACAGGATTTTGAGAAAATACTTTTATTGAAATAATAAAAAATAGTATAAATATTAACTTAATTGATTTCATAATGTGGTTAACGTATTAAAAAAATGACAGTTTAAAATTTTAAAATTCAATGGTTTATATTTAATCTTTAATAAATCGAACAGATACCCCATAATTTTTATCATCGTAACTTCTACAAACAATATTTGAATTGTAATTTAAACTTCTATTCCAAGCATTATTAATATTATTAGAGGAAGAAGTCCACCAGTAACCGTGAAATCTCCAAAAGTGGTAGCTACCGTTTTCAATGCAAATCCCTCCTGGGCGTGCTGTAAAACCAGTGCTATTACTTACATTTTCATTGGTATCAACCCAAAAATCACTTCCTTCTTCTTTAATTTTTCCGCCAGCATTTGAAGCCAAAAAGTTAGTCAAATCCGTCCACTCAGAATCATTAGGGATGTGGCAACCTTGGGGAGCTAATTTTTTTCTTATTGATGAATTGTTTAGGGAAGCTTCATTAAATATTCCAGCAACAGCATACCAATTATATAATTTACCTACGATTTCTCCATTACTTGAGTCATTGTCGAAGTAGCACCATGCTCCTGTTGTCAAAGTTGACCATTCTGATGGGTCATTGACTTCTGGAATTGGTGTTCCATCGCTATATTTTGAAACGTTTAGATTTTCTTTGTACCAAGTTTGTTTCCCGATAGTTATGGCAGTATAAGTGTTTCCGTCTAAATCAGTTAATACTTTAGAAGTTGCAGGAGAATCTTCCTTTGAGCAACCTAAAAACATAGCGATTAGAGCTGCTAAAAATACTTTTTTCATAATCGAATTTAAAAAATTTGACCAAAAATAAGAATATAAATTCAATATTTAGCAAAAGAAAAGAATATCTCATTTTTTTGAAAGATAATCAGTATACAATTCATTTTCAATGATTTTGCTTTTATTTTTTAAAATAAACTAAATTATACCGAAGCAAGCGAACAAAATCTAAAGCTCTTATATAAACTTTGTACCTTTGCAAACTAGAAAATAATTTATGCGCATAGATATAATCACTGTTCTTCCTGAATTGCTCAGAAGTCCTTTTGAGGCTTCAATGATGAAACGTGCTATCGACAAAGGAATTGTCGAAGTACATTTTCATAACCTGAGGGATTTTACCACAAACAAACAGAAAAGTGTAGACGATTACCCTTTTGGCGGCGGTGCTGGTATGGTAATGAATATACAACCTATTGATGACTGTATATCTCATCTAAAAAATGAAAGAACTTACGATGAAATTATTTATATGTCACCTGATGGGGAAACTTTAAACCAAAAAATGGCAAACACGATGTCGATGTATGAAAACATCATCATTTTATGTGGTCATTATAAAGGAGTCGATCAGCGGGTTCGGGATCATTTTATAACCAAGGAAATCTCCATTGGTGATTATGTGCTAAGTGGCGGCGAATTAGGGGCGTTAGTTTTATGTGATTCCTTAATCCGATTAATACCCGGAGTTTTGAGTGATGAAACATCGGCATTGACAGATAGTTTTCAAGATGGATTATTGTCTGGTCCTATATATACAAGACCTGCTGACTATAAAGGATGGAAAGTTCCGGAAGTTTTGACTAGTGGAAATTTTGCCAAAATCGACAAATGGCGAGAGGATATGGCGTTCGAACATACTAAAAATAGACGACCAGACTTACTTGGAGAATAGTTTAATTTGGTTTAAATTGTTTAAGTCTCGAACAACTTTAAACAATTTAAACTTTTTTTAAACAATTTAAACTTTTTTTTCTACATTTGCGCCCACATTAGACCAACCTCTGGCGAAATCCGTGAATGTTGCTCTTTTTTTAAACCATAATTAAAGAAATATTATGTCAGATTTAATGAAATTCGTTCAGAACGAATTAGTTGCAAAAAAAGATTTCCCAGAATTTGGAGCTGGAGACACTATTACTGTTTTCTACGAAATTAAAGAGGGTGAAAAAACAAGAACTCAGTTTTTTAAAGGAGTTGTTATTCAAAGAAGAGGTTCTGGAAACACAGAAACTTTTACTATCCGTAAAATGTCAGGTGCAATTGGAGTAGAGCGTATCTTTCCGGTAAACTTACCAGCTTTACAAAAAGTAGAGATTAACAAAAAAGGTGCTGTTCGTAGAGCAAGAATTTTTTACTTCAGAGAACTTACTGGTAAAAAAGCTAAAATTAAAGATAAAAGAAGATAGTCAAACTGTTTCTTTACAATCAAGTCCCGATATTTTTCGGGACTTTTTTTTGCTGTATTTTTTAAGAATTAAAAACCGTAAGCTCCAAAAATGAAACTATTATTTTTAATTCTATAAAAAATGAACGTTATTTTAAATATTCCCTTTTTAGGTATTTAAATACTAATAATTTCACAATTGTTTAATCAAAAAACAAACTTAATTATGAAGTATTCCTATTTACGAAATCGTTTTTATTACATTTGTACCCCAAAATAAATTTCAAAATAATTCTTATAAAATGTCAAATAAATCGAAGATTTTTTACACGCTAACTGACGAAGCTCCATTATTAGCTACTTATTCTTTTTTGCCAATTGTTCAGGCATTTACATCAACTTCGGATATCGAAATTGAGACTAGAGATATTTCACTAACAGCAAGAATTTTAGCTAATTTTCCTGATTTTTTAAAGGAAGAGCAAAAAGTTGGTGATGCTTTATTAGAACTTGGAAAGCTAGCTACTACACCAGAAGCAAATATTATAAAATTACCTAATGTTTCTGCTTCAGTGCCACAATTAAAGGCAGCAATTGCAGAATTACAAGCTCACGGATATGCCGTTCCAAACTTTCCTGAAGAACCAGCAAATGAAGAGGAAAAAACAATAAAAAATCAATATTCAAAAATACTTGGTTCAGCAGTAAATCCTGTTTTACGTGAAGGAAACTCCGATCGAAGAGCGCCAAAAGCGGTTAAAAATTATGCAAAAGCAAATCCCCATTCAATGGGAGCTTGGGCATCAGATTCAAAAACAAAAGTTGCTTCAATGGAAAGTGGTGACTTTTACGGAAGTGAAAAATCTTTAACTATTACCGAAGCGACCGATGTAAAAATTGAGTTTGTAGGAAACGATGGAACAACTATTGTTTTAAAAGCAAGTACTCCCTTAAAAGTTGGTGAAATCATTGACAGTGCAGTATTGAATATTACTTCTTTGAAAACTTTTGTAGCCAAAACAATCAAAGAAGCAAGAGAAAAAAATGTATTGCTTTCAGTTCACTTGAAAGCGACCATGATGAAAGTATCGGATCCCATTATTTTTGGAGCCATTGTAGAAGTTTATTTTGCCACTGTTTTCGAAAAATATGCCTCCATATTTGAAGAATTAAACATTGATACCCGAAATGGTTTGGGCGATGTATATGCAAAGATTGCAGGTCATCCATTACAAGCAGAAGTGATTGATGCAATAGATCAAGCCATAGAAAATGGACCAGCTTTAGCCATGGTAAATTCTGAAAAAGGAATTACTAATTTACAAGTTCCCTCAGATGTTATTGTGGACGCATCGATGCCAGCAATGATTCGTACTTCGGGTCAGATGTATAATAAACTTGGAAAATTACAAGACACTTTTGCTGTCATTCCAGATAGAAGTTATGCTGGAGTTTATACGGCAACCATTGATTTTTGTAAAAAAAATGGAGCTTTCGACCCTAAAACTATGGGTAGCGTACCAAACGTTGGTTTGATGGCACAAAAAGCAGAAGAATACGGTTCACACGATAAAACTTTTCAAATGAAAGCTTCTGGAACTGTAAGAGTGATTGATACTAAAGGTGCTATTCTCATGGAGCAAGCCGTTGAAAAAAATGATATTTTTAGAATGTGTCAGGCTAAAGACGCTCCTATTCAAGATTGGGTAAAACTGGCTGTAAACAGAGCACGTTTGTCCAACACTCCAGCGGTTTTTTGGTTGGATGAAAATAGAGCGCATGATAGAGAACTAATCAAAAAAGTGACTACTTATTTAAAAGAGTATGACACGACAGCTTTAGACATCAGAATTCTTTCTCCAATTGAAGCAACAAATTTTACTTTGGAAAGAATTATACAAGGTCTTGATACGATATCGGTTACTGGTAATGTTTTAAGAGATTATCTAACCGATTTATTCCCTATTTTAGAAGTTGGAACCTCGGCAAAAATGTTATCTATTGTTCCATTGATGAATGGTGGTGGTTTATTTGAAACTGGTGCAGGTGGATCGGCTCCAAAACACGTAGAGCAATTTTCGACAGAAGGTTATTTGCGTTGGGATTCCTTAGGAGAATTTTTAGCTCTGGGTGCTTCTTTAGAGCATTTAGGACAAACTTTAAAAAATTCGAAAGCGCTTATTTTAGCAGAGACACTTGATGTAGCTACTGAGAAATTCTTAGCAAATGATAAATCTCCTGCACGCAAATTGGGCGAAATTGACAATCGTGGTTCTCATTTTTATTTGGCGATGTATTGGGCGGAAGCTTTGGCAGCTCAAACTAAAGATGCCTCTTTAAAATCTATTTTTGCTCCTATTGCTTTAGAACTGAATCAAAATATTGCAAAAATCAATTCTGAATTAATTGGAGCACAAGGTAATCCACAAAAAATTGGGGGACACTACCATCCAATTCCTGAATTAACAAGTGCAGCAATGCGTCCAAGTGAAACATTCAATACTATATTAGCTAAAATCGCATAATTTTATTTTTTTTTATTTTTTTTATTAAAGACAACTGGAAACAGTTGTCTTTTTTGAAGAAGGTAATAATATAACAACACTTAAATACTATGCAAAATTTACTTTTTGATTTTATATCAAAATACATTTCACTGACAGAAGATGAGAAGAACGCAATACTTTCGTTAGATATATTTCACTCTGTTAAAAAGGGGACTATTTTACTCAAAGAAGGACAAAAGTCTAATGATGGTTACTTTGTACTTAAAGGCTGTATTCGGACATATTACATTATAGACGGTGAAGAAAAAACCACTGCTTTCTATACAGAAATGGAAGCTTTGACACCCCCTTGTATAATAAGCAAAACTCCATCTGAATATTATATAAGTTGTATTGAAGACAGTATACTTTTAGTTTCCAATTCTGATATGGAATTAGAAATAAATAATAAATTTCCAAAGTTTGAAAAAATGTGTAGAATATTATCCGAAGAACTTTTAGCTAAACAAAGAATAGACTTTGATGAGTTTAAGACTTCTTCTCCTGAACAACGATACATAAACTTACTACAAAAAAGACCAGATCTTATTCAACGTGTACCACAACAACAATTAGCAAGCTTTTTAGGTATAAAACCACAATCATTGAGTAGAATAAGAGCCAGAATTTTGGAAAAAAGCAAAGAGTAATTTCACTTCTTAACTTAAGTGAACGATTTGAACTCTATTGCCAATCTACTTTTGCATTATCAATTAACAATAAAAAAAAAGATATGCAAAAGAAAATTTTATGGTTTGCCTTCTCCTTAGTGATGGCAAGTAGTTTACAAGTGAATGCACAAGATATTAAACAAGATGTCAAGCAAGATAGTACTTATAGAAAGTGGTTTGTTGGGAGTTCACTCTTTTTGTTTGGAAATTTAGACAAAACAAACAACCCTGAGTACATACAATTAAATCTTGGTTATAGGATAAC
>JAYVIN010000070.1:0-31683 GCA_043770135.1 Flavobacterium sp.
GTTTGGGAAACCGAATTCAAACGGGAAATGGTGGGCAAAATGCCAACAGAAATGTTTTTACACTTTTTCAAATCCTTTTCGGATGGAGCAAAAGCCAACATCAACATCAAAGCCGAAGGTGATAACGAACACCACAAAATAGAAGCTATTTTCAAGGCTTTCGCCAAAGCAATAAAAGTAGCCGTAAAACGGGATACGGAGAAAATGATTTTACCAAGCACGAAAGGAATGCTGTAATCCCCCTAGCCCCCAAAGGGGGAATTAGAAAATAATTCAAACACAATAGGTTATGAATCACAATATAATACAAACTTCACCAACTCCCCCTTCGGGGGCTGGGGGGATTGTTATCATAAATTACGGAGCAGGAAACATTCAAAGCATTATGTTTGCAATCGAAAGATTGGGCTACAAGGCGGTTTTGAGCAACAATCCTGAAGAAATAAAAGCAGCAGATAAAGTGATTTTTCCTGGAGTGGGAGAAGCTAGTTATGCCATGAAAATGCTAAAGGAAAGTGGTTTGGATACTTTGATTCCGACATTGAAACAACCTGTTTTGGGAATTTGTTTGGGAATGCAATTGATGTGTAACTATTCTGAAGAAGGGGATACCAAAGGATTGGAGATTTTTGATGTGGATGTGGTAAAATTCACTTCAAAAGTTAAAGTACCACAAATGGGCTGGAATAAAATTTACAATCTAAAATCGGATTTATTCAGCGGCATTGCAGAAAATGAATATATGTATTTAGTTCACAGTTTTTATGCTCCTCTTTGTGCTGAAACGATTGCAACAACCAATTATGAACTGGAATATTCATCGGCATTGGAAAACGAAAATTTCTATGGGACTCAATTTCACCCCGAAAAAAGTGGGGATGTTGGGGAGCAAATTTTAAATAACTTCCTACTTCTAACTTCTAACTTCTAACTTTACAATGAGAATTATTCCCGCAATAGACATCATCGACGGAAAATGTGTTCGCTTATCGAAAGGCGACTACAACACCAAAATTATATACAACGAAAACCCGCTTGAAGTTGCGAAATCATTCGAAGCCCACGGAATTGAATATTTGCATTTGGTAGATTTGGATGGAGCAAAATCAAGCAAAATTGTCAATTATAAAATATTAGAACAAATTGCTTCTCAAACCAAACTGAAAATTGATTTTGGTGGTGGATTGAAATCCGATGCCGATTTGAAAATTGCTTTTGAATCAGGGGCTAATCAAATTACAGGAGGAAGTATTGCTGTAAAAAACAGAGCTATTTTCGAAAAGTGGATTGCTGAATACGGTTCAGACAAAATTATTTTGGGAGCAGATGCAAATAACGAAAAAGTAGCCGTTTCAGGCTGGTTAGAAGATTCTGATGAGGATTTAGTTCCCTTTATTCAAGAGTATCAAAATAAAGGAATTCAATACGTAATTTGCACCGATATTGCCAAAGACGGAATGCTCGAAGGTCCAAGTTTTGATTTGTATGCTAAGATTTTAGCAGAATCCAAAGGAATAAAATTAATTGCATCAGGCGGAATTTCTACATTTGACGAATTGCCAAAATTAGCCGAATTGGGTTGTGAAGGAACCATAATTGGTAAAGCGATTTATGAAGGACGGATTTCATTGAAACAATTGGAACAATATATTTTAAAAATGTAGAGACGTTGCACTGCAACGTCTCACACCAAATAATTTATATATAAACAATATAACGTTTAACAAAAATAATTGAGACGTTGCAATGCAACGTCTCAAACCAAATAATTTATATATAAGCAATACAACGTTTAACAAAAATAATAGAGACGTTACAATGCAACGTCTCTACGGCGAAACAAAACAAAAATAATGTTAACAAAAAGAATAATCCCTTGTCTGGACATCAAAAACGGACGAACCGTGAAAGGTGTAAATTTCGTAGATTTGCGGGATGCAGGAGATCCTGTGGAACTGGCGAAAATCTATTCGGATGAAGGTGCAGATGAATTGGTTTTTCTAGATATTTCAGCAACTGAAGAACGAAGAAGCACCTTGATAGATTTGGTTCGAAAAGTAGCTTCTACTATTAATATTCCGTTTACCGTGGGTGGTGGAATTTCATCGGTTGAGGACGTAGAAAGTTTGCTACAAAATGGAGCAGACAAGGTTTCTATAAACTCCTCAGCAGTCAAAAATCCACAATTGATTAATGATTTGGCACAGAAATTCGGGAGTCAATGTGTGGTGGTAGCCATTGATGCTAAACAAATTGATGGTGAATGGATGGTGCATTTGGTAGGAGGAAAAGTGCCAACAGAAATTAGATTATTCGATTGGGCAAAAGAAGTGGAACAACGTGGCGCAGGAGAAATTCTTTTCACTTCGATGAATCATGACGGTACAAAAAACGGTTTTGCCAACGAAGCTTTGGCAACACTTTCACAGTTAGTAAATATTCCCATAATTGCTTCGGGTGGAGCAGGAAATATCCAACATTTTGTAGATACCTTTGTCGAAGGAAAAGCAGATGCGGCCTTGGCAGCCAGCGTATTTCATTTTAAGGAAATTGAAATTAAAACATTGAAACGAGAACTTAAAAATAATAATATTGAGATTAGAAGTGTGAAGTAGGAAGCGAGAAGTAGGAAGAGGGAAGTTAGAAGTTTAAATTAAGAAATTAATAGTTAGAAAGAATGTTCCAACTTCCATTCTCCAATCTTTCAGCTTCCAGCTCCCATCTCCATACTTCCTTCTCCATCTTCCATTAAAAAAATAAAATATGAACATAGATTTTTCAAAACTCGCACACGGATTGATTCCAGCGATAATTCAAGATAGTGAAACAAAAAACGTTTTGATGATGGGTTATATGAATGATGAGGCGTATCAAAAAACACTTGAAACTCAAAGAGTAACTTTTTATAGCCGTTCGAAACAAAGACTTTGGACAAAAGGGGAGGAGAGTGGTAACTTTTTGAATCTTGTTTCTGTCAAAAATGATTGTGATGCAGATGCACTTTTAATACAAGCAAAACCCAATGGACCAACTTGTCATACGGGTTCAGATAATTGCTGGCAAGAATCTAATAATCAAAGCTATGGGTTTATTTCAACTTTAGAAGAAACGATTCAAATACGCAGAGAAAATGCAGATTCTGAAAAGAGTTATGTGGCTTCGTTATTTGAAAAAGGAATCAATAAAATAGCTCAAAAAGTAGGAGAAGAAGCTATAGAAGTTGTTATTGAAGCTAAAGATAATAATGATGATTTATTTTTGGACGAAAGTGCTGATTTACTTTTTCATTACTTAATATTATTACAAGCTAAAGGATTTAAGTTGAATGATGTGGTTGACGTTTTGAAAAATCGTCAAAAATAAAACGATTAGTGGGATAATATGGATTAAATAGGATAATTACCAACTATTTTTGACTTTATTAGCCTTTTATTTTTAGAAATAATCCATTATTTTTACCATTTACATTCAAATTTATAATCCAGTAATGCAGCATATGAACATAGAGAATACAACTCTTTCAAAAGAAGTACTAAATAAAAATACCACATCAAAATTAATAATTGTTTTAGAAACGGAAGAAGATGATTCCCGTCCAATTTATATTTCTGGTAATTTCAATAATTGGAGAACACAAGACAAGGATTTTATGATGGATAGAATGAAAGAAAATCTATACCATTATGAATTTAAAAACGATTTTGTTTTTCCCGAAGAATTAGTATATAAATTTACAAAGGGAGACTGGAGTGATGTAGAAATTGATACAGAGGGCAATCCTACTGAAAATCGTTCTATTACTCAATTTTCGGGAGTTCAAAATGAATATGTTCCTAAATGGAGAAAAAATTGGTTGCCTTTTAAGCAATCGTATTTACCTCAAGTCTTACTTATTTCGGATGAATTTGAAATTCCACAACTCAACAAAACCCGAAAAATATGGGCTTTGCTTCCTCATGATTACGATAATTCGACCGAAAGATATCCAGTAATGTATCTTCACGATGCTCAGAATTTATTTAATGAAGATTCTCCTTGCGGCAATTGGGAAATAGATAAAAAGTTAGCCGTTATGGCCGAGTATAAAATTGGAAAAATTATAATTATTGCCATTGAACATGGTGATGAAGAAAGAGAAAAAGAATACAATGTTGGCAAAACCGTTTTAGGCAAAGGGCAAGGAAAAAAATACATTAAATTTATTTCGGAAACATTAAAACCTTTTGTTGATAATCAGTTTAGAACCAAACCTGAACGAGAATTTACTGGAATAGGAGGTAGTTCTTTGGGCGGTTTACTCAGTATTTTTTGTGGATTAATGTATCCAAAAATGTATGGCAAATTGATGGCATTTTCACCTTCACTTTGGGTTTCGCCAAAATTGACAATTGATGGGGATAATGAAAATAACGAGGATACAAAAATCTATTTGTATGCTGGAGGCGACGAAAGAGACAATTTAATTGAACAAGTCAAAAATTTTGAAGAAAATTTGATTGCCAATGAATTTGTAAAGGATAAAATGAAAATTAATTTAAGTATTAATATGCAAGGAAAGCAAAATGAATCCTACTGGAGTGATGAGTTTCCTAAAGCAATTGAATGGCTTTATTTTAATACAAAAGCGAGTTAATTAATGAAGATAAATAGTATAAAAAAATTAGATAATTTTTCGGGAACAATTTTAATTCCTGTTTTTGAAACCTACGAAAAGAGTTTAATTCCTATAGATTTTCATGGAGTTTCAGTTTCTTCCAAAGTGTTTTATGGAAAAAAAGACACTCATTATATTTTCGAAAAATACAACACTACTCACATTTTTATAGGCTTAGGAAAAAATCCTGATTATAAGTCGTTAAAAACTATTTTTAGGAGAATTGTATCGCAACATAAAGGATTGTATCATACCGATGTTGCTATAGTTATTCCAGAACAATTTACAAATGAGCAAGTTGAAGCTGCAATTTCGGGAATGTACTTAGGAACTTATGATTTAGGTCATTTCAAAAGTGAAAAACAGATACACCCTTTTCTAAATCCCAATTTTGAATTGCAATTATTTTCGAAAATAGATTATGACAAAACGGTTTCGAAAGCGTTGAAAATTGCGAATGCCCAACTCGGAATTTTGAGTTTGGTTGATTTGCCACCCAACAAAATTACTCCAAAATATCTAGCAAATTGGGCTACGGAAACAGGAAATACGTATGGTTTTGATGTTGAAGTTCTTGGCTTTGAAGCTGCTAAAAAAGCGGGATTAGGTTCGTTTTTAGCCGTTGGAAAAGGAAGTCAAAACGAACCACAATTTGTTATCATGAATTATGTTCCTGAAAACAGCAATGATAAAACCAAACACGTTGGTTTAGTGGGCAAAGGAATCACATTTGATACAGGAGGACTCAATATTAAAACTTCGGCAATGGTTCAAATGAAATGCGATATGGCTGGAGGTGCTGCTGTTTTTGGAGCTATGCAATTAATAGCCGATTTAAAATTACCCGTCAAAGTTACTGCTATTGTTCCTTGTGCAGAAAATTCAGTTGATGCTAAATCTTTTTTGCCGAGTGATGTTATTCAAAGTTATAGCGGACATTCCATCGAAATTATTGACACTGATGCTGAAGGAAGATTGGTTTTGGCTGATGGTTTATCCTATTTAATTAAAAATTTCAATCCCGAATATATTATAGATATCGCCACTCTAACAGGAAGTTGTGTTGGTACTTTTGGTTATGAGTGCGCTGGTTTGTTTACCAATAATGATGAACTTTCAAAGAAATTACAAGAATCTGGCGATGAAATTGGAGAACGTTTATGGCAATTGCCACTTTGGGATTGTTACAAACAAGATATCGAAAGTGATATTGCTGATGTGAAAAACTATAGCGGAAAACCCGTTGCAGGAGCAATAAGTGCAGCCAAGTTTTTAGAATTTTTTACAGAAGAACATAAGTCTTGGGCACATATTGATATTGCTGGCGTGGCTTTTGGAGATGGTGAATTTGCAAAAAGCAAACACGCTACAGGGTATGGAGTGCATCTTTTGACTAAAGTTATTGAGAATTTATAATTACTTTTCAAATCGAATTTATTTCTAAAGTTTTAGCCCATAGTAATCATGAAAAAAATATTTTCTATTTGTTTTTTGTTCTTATTTCTAAATGGAGTATCTGCTCAAATACTTGATGATAAGAAAGCTATTTTTACCAAACAAGATACTTTGAGAGGCAGTATTACTAAAGAAAGATCATGGTGGGATGTAACATATTATCATCTTGACATTAAAGTTAACCCTGAAGCTAAAACTATTTCAGGTTCAAATACCATTCGATATACCGTTCTAGAATCTTACAATCGGATGCAAGTCGATTTGCAAAATCCAATGGAAATTTACAAAGTCACTCAGGATGGTAAAGAACTAAATTTCATTAGAGATGGAAATGTTTTTTATTTGGATTTAGTTTCACCACAAATCATTGGAGAATCAAAAGAACTTACGGTTTTTTATGGCGGTAAACCGAAAATTGCAATTAAACCACCTTGGGACGGTGGGATTACTTGGACAACCGATTCAAACGGCAAACATTTTATTGCTTCCACTTGTCAAGGTCTTGGCGCTAGTGTTTGGTGGCCCAATAAAGATCACATGTACGACGAAGTCAACAGTATGCTCATTAGTGTAAATGTTCCCGAAGATTTAACCGATGTTTCCAATGGACGTTTACAAAGCGTTGTTGATATGAAAGACGGCACCAGAACTTTTAATTGGTATGTTTCTAACCCAATTAACAATTATGGTGTGAATATAAATATTGGGGATTATGTTTCTTTTTCAGAAGAATTCAAAGGTGAAAAAGGAACGCTAGATTGCGATTATTATGTATTGAGAGACAATTTAGAAAAAGCTAAAATCCATTTCAAAGATGTACCACGAATGTTGAAAGCTTTTGAGCATTGGTTTGGACCTTATCCGTTTTATGAAGATAGTTATAAGTTAGTTGAAGCTCCATATCTAGGTATGGAACATCAAAGTAGCATAACTTATGGGAATAAATATGGCAAAGGATATTTAGGTAGAGATCTCAGCGAAACAGGTTGGGGCTTAAAGTTTGATTATATAATTGTCCATGAATCAGGTCATGAGTGGTTTGCCAATAACATCACTTACAAGGATATGGCTGATATGTGGATTCACGAGAGTTTTACTTGTTATTCTGAAAATCTTTTTGTCGAATATTACTATGGCAAAAAAGCAGGTCATGACTATGTTCGTGGTTTAAGAAAAGGAATCGATAATGACAGACCACTAATTGGGACTTATAATGTTAACAGCGAGGGTTCTAGTGATATGTATTACAAAGGGGCTAATATGATTCATACCTTGCGCCAAATCGTAAATAACGACAAGAAATGGAGAACGATTTTACGAGGTTTAAATAGTACTTTTTATCATCAAACCGTTACCACCAAACAAATCGAAGAATATTTAACACAATCAGTTGGCGTTGATTTAACCTCGTTTTTCAATCAATATTTAAGAGATACAAGAATTGCAGTGTTAGAATATAAATTTAAGGATAACAGTCTTTCCTATCGTTGGACAAATTGTGTGTCAAACTTTACTATACCAATAAAAGTGATTTTGAACGGAAAAGTAAAATGGTTAAAACCTAAAACGGAATGGTCTGTTTATCCATTAAAATCTAAAGATTTAAAATTGGAAGTAAATCCAGATTTTTATGTGAATGTTTTGAAAAGTTTGAACCAAAATTACTAAGAAATTATATTCTAAACTTAATAAATTAAAACTAAGATTTTTTTTAAAAATAAATACCTAAAATAGAGTGTTTTAAATTTTGTCTTGTAAAGCTTTAATAGCATCTCTTAACTTTGCTGCTTGCATAAAATCCAAATCTTTTGCTGCTTTTTCCATCGCTTTTCGTTTTTCGCGAATCCTTTTTTCAATCTCAGGTTTGCTTAAATATTCGGTTTCAGGTTCGGCAGCAACATTTAAATTATTGTAACCTAATTCATAATCCACCAAAGGATTTTTGGTAAAGGCACTTTCTATTTTTTTGTTCAATGCCATTGGAACCAAATTATTCTCTGTATTGAAATTGATTTGTTTTGTTCTTCGATAATTAGTTTCGTCAATGGTCTTTTGCATGCTAGCAGTAATTTTATCAGCATACATAATCGCCTTTCCATTCAAATTTCTTGCAGCACGACCAATGGTTTGAGTTAGTGAACGATGACTTCGTAAAAAACCTTCTTTGTCCGCATCAAGAATGGCAACAAGCGAAACTTCGGGTAAATCTAATCCTTCTCGGAGTAAATTGACCCCAATTAATACGTCGAAAATTCCTTTTCGTAAATCCTGCATAATTTCTATGCGTTCCAGCGTATCTACATCCGAATGAATATAGCGACATCGAATAGAAACTTTTGTCAAATATTTAGCTAATTCTTCTGCCATTCTTTTGGTTAAAGTGGTAACCAAAACACGTTCGTCAATTTCAGCTCGTGCTTGAATTTCTTCTATCAAATCATCAATTTGATTCAAACTTGGACGAATTTCAATGATGGGATCTAATAAACCAGTTGGACGTATAACTTGTTCTACATAAACACCTTCTGTTTTTTGTAATTCATAATCAGCAGGAGTTGCCGAAACATAAATAACCTGATTTTGCATAGCTTCAAATTCCTCGAATTTTAACGGGCGATTGTCCATCGCAGCAGGAAGTCGAAAACCATATTCTACTAAGTTTTCTTTTCTACTGCGATCACCACCATACATAGCGTGCACTTGCGAAAGAGTTACATGACTTTCGTCGACTACCATCAAAAAATCCTTTGGAAAATAATCTAACAAACAAAACGGTCTTGTTCCTGCATCTCTTCCGTCAAGATACCGCGAATAGTTTTCGATTCCGGAACAATAGCCCAACTCCCGAATCATTTCTAAATCGAAATTGGTGCGCTCTTCGAGTCTTTTTGCTTCAAGATGTTTGCCGATTTCTTTGAAATAATCGATTTGTTTAACCAAATCTTGCTGAATTTCCCAAATGGCATTTTGCAAAACATCGGGCGAAGTCACAAACATATTGGCAGGATAAATGGTAAGTTGCTCCATTCGCTCTAAAACTTTTGATGTTTTTACATCAAACATTTCAATTTCTTCAATTTCATCTCCAAAAAAATGAATTCTAAAAGCATCATCTGCATAACTGGGAAACACCTCGAGCGTGTCTCCTTTTATTCTAAAATTACCTGGATTAAAGTCGGCTTCCGTTCTAGAATATAGACTTTGAACCAAATTCTGCAATAATTTGGTTCTTGAAATCACCTGATTTTTTTCAATAGCGATAACATTTTTCTGAAATTCGACAGGATTTCCAATACCGTAAATACAAGAAACTGAGGCTACAACTATAATATCTCTTCGTCCAGAAAGTAGGGAAGAAGTGGTACTCAAACGCATTTTTTCCAACTCTTCGTTAATAGACAAATCCTTTTCTATAAAAACGCCAGATACTGGCATAAAGGCTTCTGGTTGGTAGTAATCATAGTAGGAAACAAAATATTCTACGGCATTATTCGGAAAAAATTGTTTGAATTCTGAATACAATTGTGCCGCTAAGGTTTTGTTGTGAGCTAAAACTAAAGTTGGTTTTTGTACTTCCTGAATGACATTAGCCACCGTAAATGTTTTTCCTGAACCCGTTACGCCCAATAAAGTTTGAAACCGCTCACCAGCTACAATTCCATGAGCTAATTTTGCAATGGCCTGTGGTTGGTCGCCTTTGGGCTGATAATCGGATACAACTTGGAATTTCATGTGTATTTTTTCAGAAAGACAAAGTTACAAACGAAATAAAGAAAAACGAGTTTAGAAAAAGCGAAAACTTTAAAGGATTTTTAAATTAAAATTCCGATTTTTTTGTTAATTTGCTTTAAAATATAGAAATTATGACAAATAGAGTATACTTAATACTTCAGACCTTCATCTTGACATGTACCTTCTCGCTTTGGTCTCAAACCGAATCTTTGAATACAACAAATAAAGAATCAAAATACAATTATCACGATGCTTTTGAACCTTTTTTTTATACAAAAAATGGAACAAGTACACGTTCAGCAAGTGGTCAACCAGGTTCCGAATATTGGCAAAATAGAGCTGATTATCAACTGACTGCTAAATTAGATGAGGATAAAAATGAAATTACAGGTTCAGGAATAGTAACCTATACCAATAATAGTCCTGATAAAATGACCTTTGTCTGGATGAGTTTAGATCAAAATTTATTCAAGTCAGATTCAAGAGGAAATGCTATTATTCCAATTGCTGGAAGTAGAAACGGTGCACAGGAGCAAATTTTTGATGGCGGTCACAAAATAAAATCAGTAAAAATTATTACTACAACCAAAGGAGTTTCTACAGAAAAAGAAGCTAAATATAGTATTAACGATACTAGAATGCAAGTTTTTCTTCCGCAAGAGTTAAAATCTAGAGGAGGAGTTGTTAAAATTAAAATTGATTTTTCATTCATTTCTCCCAACGAGGGTTCGGACAGAATGGGAGTTTTAGAAACCAAAAACGGAAAAGCTTTTTCTGTTGCACAGTGGTACCCTAGAATGTGTGTTTACGATGATGTTCAAGGATGGAATGTAAACCCTTACATCGGAGCCTCAGAATTTTATTTGGAATATGGTGATTTTGATATTGCTATAACGGCACCTTCAAATCATTTTGTTATGTGTTCAGGTGAGTTGTTAAATCCGTTAGAAGTCTATACTGTAGAACAGCAAAAACGTTGGGCGCAAGCAAAACTTAGCGATAAAACAGTTATTATTCGGTCAAAAGAAGAAGTGTTAAAAGCAGTTCAATTGCCAGTCCTATCCACTAAAACGTGGCGTTTTAAAATGAAAAACGCTCGGGATGTTTCATGGGCTTCATCGGCTTCATTTATTTTAGACGCAGCGAGAATTAATTTACCAAGTGGGAAAAAATCATTAGCCATTTCCGCTTATCCTATCGAAAGTGATGGAAATGAGGCTTGGGGGCGTTCTACTGAATACACCAAAGCGGTTATCGAAAATTATTCTAAAAGATGGTTCGAATATCCGTATCCAGCAGCAATTAATGTTGCTAGTATTGTTGGTGGGATGGAATATCCAGGTATCATTTTTTGTAGTTCTAAAAGCAAAGGAAAATCCTTGTGGGGCGTTACCGATCATGAGTTTGGCCATGCTTGGTTCCCAATGATTGTGGGTTCAAATGAGCGCTTGTTCGGATGGATGGATGAGGGTTTTAATGAATTTATTAATTCGCTAAGTTCAGTCGATTTCAACAACGGAGAATATAAATCGGAAACTACAGATTATCATGAAGATGCTGAAACATTCACAAGAGAAACCTTAGAACCTGTAATGAGCACCCCTGATAACATGAAAGAAGCCAATATGGGGACTTTATTGTATTTCAAACCAAGTGCAGCTTTAGTTATTTTGAGAGAGCAGATACTGGGAGTAGAGCGTTTTGATTTGGCTTTTCGAACATATATAGAACGATGGGCCTACAAACACCCGCAACCAGATGACTTTTTTAGAACTATAGAAAATGTTGCAGGCGAGGATTTAGGTTGGTTTTGGCGAGGATTATTTGTCAATAATTGGAGATTGGATCAAGGTATAAATTCGATAAAATACGTTGATAATGATCCAAAATTAGGAGCATATATTACTATTAAAAATTATGAAAAAATGGTAATGCCAGTGATTGTCGAAATTAAAACAAAAAATGGATTAGTTTCACGTGTTAAATTACCTGTTGAAATTTGGCAGAAAAATATTGATTGGACATTTAAAGTCACTACAACCGAAGAAATTGATACCATTGTGTTAGATCCAGATCATGTTTTTCCAGATTGTAATGAAAGCAATAATAGTTGGAATTCCTCAACGGGTAACATCGAAAAGGACATTGCTTTGGGAGGATATTTAGGAACATTTTCAAATAAAAATAGTCCTGCAAAAATTGTTTTTTTAAAGAAACGAGGAATACTATTTGTTGAAATTACGGATTATCCAATGTTTAAAGTAGAACTACTTGAAAAAGACATTTTCGAATCGAAAGAAGCAGGTCTTCGATTTGAATTTTACGAAACAAAAACTGGGTTTACTATGATTTTGAAAGATGGTCGAAAAATACCATTTTCAAGGGAAAAATAAGACTTCACTATAAAAGTAAAAAACCAGCAGAATTTGCTGGTTTTTTACTTTTATTCTGGAATTTGTTGGCTTAAACAATGCAAAGTACCAAAACCCCAAATTAAATCTATGGCATTAATACCTATTATTTCTCGTGAGGGAAAACAATCCGATAAAATGTTTAATGCCTTGCGGTCATTAGGATCATTGAAAGTGGGGACTAAAACACAATGATTCAAAATCAAGAAATTGGCATAACTGGCGGGTAATATCAAATTGTCAAATTCAATGGGTTTTGGCATGGGTAATTCAACTATTTTAGGCGATTTGCCGTTTTCTAATTTAGCCATTTTAAGTCGGTTTAAATTATCCTTCAAAGGTTTGTAATTAGGGTTCTGACTGTCCGATTCAACAATGGTAACAATAGTATCTTCATTCACAAATCGGCATAAATCGTCAATATGTCCGTGGGTGTCATCCCCAACAATTCCATCACCTAGCCAAATTACATTCGTTATTCCTAGATATTCTTTAAAAATCGCTTCGTAATCTGCTTTGGTAAAACCGGGATTTCGAACCTGAATAGTAGGATGTAATAAACACTCTTCAGAAGTTAGTAATGTGCCACGTCCATTGGTTTCAATAGCACCACCTTCTACAACAACAGCTTTTCCATTGTATGTAACTTGAGTAAGCGGAAGATTAAGAAATTCGCTAACTTTTGCAGGAACCTGTTTGTCTAAAAGGATGTTTTTATATTTGGCCCAACCATTGAAATTAAAATTTAACGCTTCTCTTTTAGTTCCGTTTTTGACAATAATCGGACCCGAATCTCGCATCCAACTTCTATTGGTTTTGTGAATAATATAAGAAACTTTATTCAGTGGAACATGAGCAATTTTGAACATTTCAGAAACTTTGCTTTTTAGTTTCTCGTCTGAAACTACTAAAAAAACGGTTTCATATGTAGTAATTTTTTTGATAAATTCTACAAAAGCCCATTGAATCGCTTCATATTTTCCAGGCCAGTCGCTCCCGTTATGAGGAAAACACAATAAAATGCCTGATTGTTTTTCCCATTCTGCTGGGAATCGTCTATTAGTTGAGTTACTCATAATCTAGTCAATCGCTCTTTTAGTAATATCTCCAAAAGCATCTATTCTTCGATCTCTGAAAAAAGGCCAGTTCTGACGTACGTTTTCTTGCAAATCCAAGTCGACTTCGGCGATTAGAATTTCTTCTTTATCGTGAGAGGCCTGAGCTAAAATCTCACCTTGTGGTCCAGCGATAAACGAAGAACCCCAAAACTGAATTCCAGCCGTTCCTTCGATATATTGTTCCAGTCCAATTCTATTTGCAGCGGCAACATAAACACCATTTGCCACAGCATGCCCTTTCATCACATTCATCCAAGCTCCATGTTGATTCTCGCCATATTGCTCTTTCTCTAGTGGATGCCAACCGATTGCAGTGGGATAAAACAATACTTCGGCTCCTTGTAAAGCCGTTAATCGAGCTGCTTCAGGAAACCACTGATCCCAACAAATAAGAGTACCTATTTTTCCTTTTTGGGTAGGAAACGCTTTGAATCCTAAATCTCCTGGAGTAAAATAAAATTTTTCATAAAAATGAGGGTCGTCTGGAATGTGCATTTTTCGATACAATCCCGCTTCGGAACCATCGGTATCTATAATATAAGCACTATTATGATAGATTCCTGCCATTCTTTTTTCGAAAAAAGGAACAATAATAACCACTCCCAATTCTTTTGCCAAAGCACTAAAAGCCACAAATGAAGTACTATACAAAGGTTCTGCTAATGCAAAATTAGCAACATCTTCACTTTGACAAAAATAATGACTACTGTATAATTCGGGTAGCGAAATTACTTCTGCTCCTTGTGTAGCTGCATCTCGAACCCAACCCAAACATTTTTTTAGGTTGTTTTCTGCAACATCATTCAGATTCAATTGGATAACAGCTATTTTGTATTTCTTAATTGGCATAACTCAAAAATTTTATGGCAAAAATAGGGAATTTTATAATTGGAAGTAAAAACAAATCAATTTAAACAAGGCATTCGCTTTAAAAAAATAATGCCACAGATTCACAGATTTTGAGTGTTTTTTTTGAAGTTTTAAAAGGATTAATTTTAAAATCAGTGTCAATTATTGTGCTAATCTATTTTTTAAATCTGTGAATCTGTGGCAAAAAACATTTTAAAATC
Source organism: Flavobacterium sp. (assembly GCA_043770135.1). GTDB lineage: Bacteria > Bacteroidota > Bacteroidia > Flavobacteriales > Flavobacteriaceae > Flavobacterium. The sequence continues at coordinate 14,441 of JAYVIN010000070.1, forward strand.
TTAAAGGATAATGCCCTGCAATTTACAAAATCACACATTTTTTATTCTTCTTCAATTAGAACTGATTTCGAATACCCTCTCCATTTTTCAATACAATCCTGAAAATCCTGAGGTAATTCGGTGTCAAAACGCATCATTTCTTTTGTAGTAGGATGGACAAAACCTAGGGTTTTGGCGTGTAAAGCTTGTCGCGGTAATACCTTGAAACAATTGTCTATAAATTGCTTGTATTTGGTAAACGTTGTTCCTTTCAAAATCAAATGACCACCGTAACGCTCGTCATTGAATAGGGGATGACCAATGTGTTTCATGTGAACCCGAATTTGATGCGTTCTACCCGTTTCCAAAATACAAGAAACTAAAGTCACATATCCAAAACGTTCCAAAACTTTGTAATGAGTCACAGCAGGTTTCCCAATTTCGGGATCGGCAAAAACAGCCATTTGCATTCGGTCTTTAACGTGTCGAGCAATATTACCTTCAATGGTACCAATTTCTTCAGCAACATTACCCCATACTAAGGCAATGTATTGTCTTTCAGTAGTTTTAGCTTCAAACTGCTTGGCAAGATGGGTCATGGCAGCTTCGGTTTTGGCAATTACTAAAAGTCCAGAAGTGTCTTTATCAATGCGATGTACCAATCCTGGGCGTTCACTACTATTCAATGGTAAATTTTCAAAATGAAAAGCCAAAGCATTGACCAAAGTACCTGTATAATTTCCGTGACCGGGATGCACCACAAAATCAGGTGGTTTATTGATTAGCAAAAGCGTATCATCTTCATAAACAATATTTAGTGGAATATCCTCTGGATCTACTCTGTTTTCAAACGGTGGGTGCGACAGCATAATGCGCACCACATCTAGCGGTTTTACTTTATAATTGGATTTTACCGGAATGTCATTTACATAAATATCTCCAGCGGTAGCCGCATTCTGTATTTTATTTCGAGTAGCATTCGGAATCATGTTCATCAAATACTTGTCAATTCTCAGAAGCAATTGCCCTTTTGGAACATCAAAACGATAATGTTCAAACAATTCTTCCTCGATATCAGAAGTGTCGTTATTATTGTTCATGAGCAGGTAATTCGTTTGTGTCGGTAGCTAAACTATCAATTTCTTCTACATAACTTTCCTTACCATCGCCTAATACCAAATCGATTTTAGAGGCTTTCAAAACATGATCTCCTACTTTCAAATTTATTCCCTTACAACGCATTTCGAGCACCATATCTTTTCCTAGATTTGGGATATAAGTTACAGTTCCTTCTTCGAGACCTAAAGCTTTTAGAGTTGGTAAAGCTTCACGATATGTTTTTTGAATTAAATCTGGGATTCTAACGGATGAAAAACCAGAGGCATTAATTTTTATATACACTTTTCTGCCTTCTTTTACTTTAGCCCCTGGCGGCGGATCTTGCTCTACGACACTATATTTAGGAAAATCACTATTATAGTCTACGCTGTCAAGCAATACGTAATCTAAATTCAATTCGTCTAATTTTTCCTCGACTTGTTCTTCTGTCAACTTAGCCAAATTAGGAACTGTAATTTCGTGTCCGTGATCGGTAGTAAAAGTTAACCAATGTATGAAAAAGTAACTCAAAACGGCAAGAATAATAAAAGCAAGAAAGGCTTGACCAAAAAAGACACGACTGGTAAGGTATCGACGTAAGCTCATAAATTTATTTTTTGTAAGCGACAAAGATAAAGTTATTTCGTTCCAAAAAAAATTCTAATTTTGTTTTGAAAATGTTTAGTCGACGCTATTGATTAAACTATTAACCGATTATACTTATAAAATGAAAAACATTGCCATCATCATGGGCGGATATTCAAGCGAATATAAAATATCCTTAATCAGCGGAAACGTTGTTTATCAATTTCTTGATAAAACAAAATTTACTGCCTATCGAATCCATATTTTTAAAGAAAAATGGGTTTATGTTGATGACCAAAACAATGAATTTCCTATTGATAAAAATGATTTTTCGACAACAGCTAACGGAACTAAAATCAATTTTGATTGTGTTTTCAATGCCATTCATGGCACACCAGGTGAAGATGGTTTGATGCAAAGTTATTTTGAATTGATTGGGATGCCACAGTCTTCTTGCGATTATTATCAGGCTGCACTAACGTTCAATAAACGTGATTTACTTTCGGTATTAAAACCCTATGGCATCAAAACCGCCACATCGTACTATTTGAATAAAGGAGACGTTATCGATACCGAAAAGATTGTAAACACTGTAGGATTACCATGTTTTGTAAAACCCAATAAATCAGGCTCTAGCTTCGGAATTTCGAAAGTAAAAACCGAAGCCGAATTGCCAATAGCAATAGAAGTTGCCTACAAAGAAGATAACGAAATCATCATCGAAAGTTTCCTTGATGGTATCGAAGTTTCGGTAGGTGTTATCAATTATCAAGGTGAAATAATTGTTTTACCCATCACTGAAATTGTTTCAGAAAATGATTTTTTCGACTATGAAGCTAAATATCAGGGGAAATCTCAGGAAATTACTCCTGCTAGAATATCTGAAGAAATGACTCAAAAAGTGGGTGAAGCTGCCAAAAGAGCTTACGAAGTTTTGAAAATGAAAGGTTTCTCTAGAAGCGAATTTATTTTTGTAAACGGAGAACCCCACATGCTCGAGATGAATACTATTCCGGGACTGACCACCGAAAGTTTGATTCCTCAACAAGCCAAAGTGGCTGGAATTTCATTAACTGATTTATTTACCAATGCAATTGAATTGGCATTAAACTAAAATAAACCAAAATGAGAAAAGCCATATTCCCCGGTTCCTTTGACCCAATTACACTTGGTCATCAAGATATTATCAAAAGAGCGATTCCGCTTTTCGATGAAATTGTAATTACTATTGGTATCAATGCCGAGAAAAAATACATGTTTACTTTAGAAGATAGAAAAAAATTCATTGAAGAAACCTTCCAAAACGAACCTAAAATTTCGGTTATTATTTACGAAGGTTTAACAATTGATATTTGCCAAAAAATCAACGCTAATTTTATCCTTCGTGGACTTCGTAATCCTGCTGATTTCGAGTTCGAAAAAGCCATAGCACACACGAATAGGAGATTGTCAAAAATTGAAACGGTATTTTTATTGACTGCCGCAAAAACATCGTATATAAGTTCAAGTATAGTTCGTGATGTTATTCGCAATGGGGGAAAATATGAAATGTTGGTGCCCGATGCTGTTAGGATAAAAAAATAAATTTAGTGTAAATTAATAATAGCCCACTTTCGGTAGAAGAAACAAAATAAAATGAGCATAGAAAGAGAATTAATCAAACGTAGTGGTGGAAAATGTGAACTTTCTGGAGTTACGGAGGATTTAAAAGTATATCAAATACTTCCGACACGAAAAGGAGGAATTGACGAAAGTGTTTTGATACACAATACTTTAATAGACCAAATCGAAATTCCAGAAAAAATGGATTTGAATCTTTGGAGATTCCTTGTTGACAGTATGTGGAGTGAGCATCTTCCTGTTCAAATTATTTCTTGGCGCATGTTGAGCCGTTTGGGGAATGTAGAATTAGCAGAACAAATGTATTTCGATGAGGATACTTTAGCTTGGGCTCAAGCTACTGGCGAAGGCGAAATTGATGAAAACAAAGTGATTCACCGCGACAGTAATGGGGTTGTACTTTCTACGGGCGATTCTGTTGTATTAATAAAAGATTTGAAAGTAAAGGGTTCTAGCATGGTAGCCAAACAAGGTACGGCAGTGCGTAATATTAGATTAGATCACGAGAATGCCGAATATATCGAAGGCCGTGTTGATGGTCAAACGATTGTAATTATTACGCAATATGTGAAGAAAATCTAGAAATCTTAACCTTTAAAAAAGAGAAAATCGTTAACAATATTCTATTTTTTGTCAACGAATTTTTTTAGAAAAACGCTACAATCCCAATCGGAAAGTCTTCCGTTTTTTGTGCATTACAGGTTGAAAATTTTTCCACAGCAATTGTACTTTACTATTTTCTTCTAACTCTGGATTGGTCTCAATGTATTTGATGCCACGTTTGGTGAAAACTTTATGCATTTCTCTAAAAATAATAGCGGCAACGCCTTTGTTTTGGTATTCTGGGTCTACACCAATCAGATAAAACTCGGCAAATTCGTTTTTACGCATCGCTTTTAGTAGGTGCAAAAATCCAAAAGGAAACAAGCTACCATTGGCTTTCTGAAACGCTTTGGCAAACGAAGGCATTGTAATTCCAAAAGCAACCAGCTTGCCGTTTTTGTCAATGACACAATTGATGAAATCAGGATGAATAAACGAAATGTACTTTTCCTTGTAATGGTCGATTTGAAATTGCTGTATGGGTACAAACGATTCTAATTCGGCATAAGATTTATTGAGTAATCCAAACATTTCATTCACATAAGGTAAAATGGCTTTCGAGGATTTAAATGTCAATGCTTTTAGTTGATAGCGTCTTTCAATCAATTCGGACAAAGGACCAAACTTGTCCATGTGAATGTTTTTGAATTCAATTTTGTATTCATGCCATTCGGATTCTTTGGTAAAACCTAATTTTTGAAGATGTTCGGGATAATACTCATAATTATAAATTCCTATCATTGTAGCCAATTGATCGAAACCCTCGGTAAGCATTCCGGCCTTATCCATATTCGAAAATCCTACTGGACCTTCAATATATTCTAGAGTATTGGCTTTGCCAATTTCGGAAACTTTATGGATTAATGCTTTGGTCACTTCGATATCATCAATAACATCAAACCAACCAAATCGCATTTTTAATTTATTTTGCTCCTTGGTTTCTACCCAATTGATAATCGCTGCAATTCGTCCAACAATAGTATTATTTTTATAGGCTAAAAAAAACTGTGCTTGTACTGATTCGAAAATAGGATTTTGCTTATCGAAACTTCGGAGTTCGTCTTTAATTATAGGTGGAACCCAATATTCGTTGTTTTTATATAAGGTAAATGGGAATTTTATAAATTGAATTAATTCGTTTTTGGTAACGGCTTCTTTTATGGTAATCATTGTAGCTTTGTAATTGTAAGTTTATCCTTTTTTGGTTTTTTTAGCTCTTCTTTTTGCTTTATTGGAGGAATATTCCGAGTCGGTACTGATTCTAACTTCTTTGTAATTAGCGTCATATCGCCAAGAAAACCCAACACCACCATACAGTATAGATGGAGTGTTTTTTAAACTACTACCAATTGAAGCGTCAATTTGCATGTCTTTTGTAAGCAAATAAGCACCACCACCACGAACGATGGCATCACTATAAAAATCACTTTTAAAGCCTTGATTTTCCACGAAACCAGACCATTTTTTATTAAAACCTCTAGTTAAAGTGACTACATAGCCATAACTGGGGAAATCACTGGAGATATAATCGGCAATGATATTGGTCACAAAAACCCATCTTCCATCGCCTAAATGGTTTTGAGTAATCAATATAATTTTTGGAGTGATACTAGCTTCAGGTGAAAAAGCATAGGGATTGTCAGAAAAAATTAGGTTTGCTCCAGCAAATACGGAAACGGCGGGTATTAATTTGTGCCATTTGAATCCTCTATTTTTTTTCCAACTTAATAAATCAACTTTTTCTTTATAATTTTTGAACGGATCATAAATCAAATATTTTGCTCCAAAAACGGTTTGCTTTAAGCCCGATTGGTCTGGATATATCAATGAAGGATTGAATTCTTCGGATTGGTATTGAATATCAGCAAGTATTTCGAGTCTTTCTAGAAATAGTCCCCATCTTAAAGTTAAATCTAAACCATATCCTGCGGCATCATAACTTAAAACATTGTGTTTTTGACGGATTCCGTAAATACCTGTTTCCAATTGAATTACTGATTTTCCCACTGAAAAAGCCGACATCGTTTCGCCGGGTCTGTTCGAATTAATTTGGTCGGTATGTTGAGCATAATTAATAGTAGAAATAAATAAAAAAAGGACTGTAACTAAGTTTTTTATTTTGAACATGTTATTTTTGTTGGTTAAAAGACACTAACGCTTTTCAAATGTACTATATTTTATTATTTATTTAAGAATGATATTTTAATTTTGAACGGTGGAATTGTTAATTTTGTCAAAAAATAGTTGATTATGCAAACGGCTTCTTTTAATGGTTTTATAAAGGCAGTATTCTACTTTCTTGCCTTTTATTATATTTTTAAATTTTTGGCTAAACTTTTTTTGCCACTATTGATAAAAAAAGTGGTCGAAAAAGCCAGTACTAATTTTCAGAATCAACAACAAAATTCGCAGAATGGTTCTTGGAAAAAAACGCCAAACAATGACGAAATCATCATAGATAAAACCAAGGCTAAAAATCCTAGAGAAACTAAAAAAGTAGGGGAGTATGTTGATTACGAAGAGCTTGAATAGAAGCCGTCTAACCCCATCCTCCCCAACCCCTCCAAAGGAGGGGCTTTAAGAGTTGTAGTTAAAAAACAGAATAACCATTAAGCATCAACCAAAACCGATTACATGAATCAACTTCAAAAATTATATCCACACGCCCTAGTTATATTTGGTTTTATACTTATTTCCCTTATTTATTTTTATCCTGTTTTGCAAAAAAAGCAAATTTTCCAATCGGATATTGCTCAATATATAGGAATGGCAAAGGAGCAAAATGATTTTAGAGCTGCGGAGCATCAAGAACCTTTTTGGACCAATTCGGCTTTTGGAGGAATGCCAACCTATCAATTGGGAGCCAAATATCCTCACGATTATATTGGTATGATTGATGATGCTTTGCGCTTTTTACCACGTCCCGCCGATTATTTATTTTTGTATTTTCTGGGTTTTTATGGACTGCTTTTAGTTTTAAAAATAGATCCTTTGAAAGCATTTTTTGGAGCTGTAGCTTTCGGTTTTTCTACTTATTTAATCATTATTCTTGGGGTTGGGCATAATGCAAAAGCACATGCCATTGGTTATATGCCGCTGGTAGTTGCAGGTTTTCTGTTGGTTTTTCAAAAAAAATACATTTGGGGCGGATTGCTTACGATGTTTGCGGTAGCATTAGAAATAAATGCCAACCACTTTCAAATGACCTATTATTTATTGATTTTTTTGCTCATCCTTTCCACCTATTTTATCTACCAAGCGATTCAAGAAAAGCAATTCAAATCGCTATTTAGTTCTTTTGGAGTTTTGGCTATTGCAGGGATTTTTGCACTTGGCGCGAATGCTACTAATTTATTGGCAACTGCCGAGTATACGGATTTTAGTACTCGTGGCAAAAGTGAATTAACTTATAATGCCGATGGTATAAAAACGATAGGAAATAGTGCTTTGACAAAAGATTATATTACGGAATATAGTTATGGCGTTATGGAAAGCTTCAACCTAATTGTGCCCCGACTTTTTGGTGGTTCCAATAGCGAAGCACTGGGAAAAGAAAGCGAAATGTACAATTTTATGATTGGTCAAGGCGTACCTGAAGCTCAAACCAATGATTTTGTTACTGCACTACCAACGTATTGGGGGAATCAACCTATTGTGGCAGCTCCAGCATATATTGGGATTGTAGTTTTCTTTTTGGCAGTTTTAGCTTTGTTCACGGATAAGCGAAAAATTAAATATGTGTTTCTCTCCGGAGCTGCAGTTGCCTTAGTACTCTCTTGGGGGAAAAACTTCGCGCTTTTGACCGATTTTTTCATAGATACCATTCCGTTGTACAATAAGTTTAGAGCTGTTTCTTCGATACAAGTAATTTTAGAATTGTGCTTTCCTGTTTTGGCGATAATGGGCTTACAATCGTTTTTTACATTAGAAAAAGAGGAGCAAAAGAAAGGATCGTTACAAGCGGGAGTTCTCAGTTTTGGAATACTCGTTATTTTATTTTTAGCCAAAGGCATGTTCAGTTTTTCTGGTGGTAGCGATAGTTATTTTTTAGAAAATTACGGACCAGGTTTTGTAGATGCTTTGAAATCGGATAGAAAAAGTATGTTTAGTGCCGATTTGTTGCGTTCAGGCTTTTTTATTTTGTTGGTATTTGGAGTTTTATGGTTCTTTATCAAAAATAAATTGGCTCAAAATACGGCGATAATTATGGTGGGTTTACTCATGATTTTTGATTTGTTTTTTGTGGATAAAAAATATGTATCGGGTAAAGATTTTGTAAACGCTAGAGAAGTAGAAGTTCCTTTTCAGGAATCGCCTGCCGATACTCAAATTTTGCAAGACACAATGCATTATCGTGTTTTTGAAGTAGACGGAAATATGTCTAGCGCCAGAACGTCTTATTTTCATCAATCTATTGGGGGTTATAGTGCGGTAAAACCTCGAAGAATGCAACAATTGTTTGATTACCAAATTGCTAAAAACAATATGGAAGTCCTGAATATGTTGAATGTAAAATATGTCATTCAGACCGATACTTCGGGTGTTGCAGTTCCTGCCCAAAATCCTGATGCGAATGGCAATGCTTGGTTTGTTTCTAAAATTCAAAATGTAAATTCTGCCGATGAAGAGATGAAAGCATTGGATACGTTGGATACTAAAAATGTGGCGGTTAAAAGCAAAGATACAAACGATAAAAATTTTGAATTGTCTATGCCATTTCGATTAGATAGTTTAGCATCAATACAATTAATATCCTACAAACCCAATCATTTAAAATACACTTCTAATAACTCAAACGAAGGTTTTGCTGTTTTCTCTGAAATGTATTATAAAAACGGTTGGAAAGCTGCCATAGACGGAAAGGGAACTGCCATTTTAAGAGTAAATTATGTATTACGAGGATTGCAAATTCCAGCAGGAAAACACAAAATAGAATTTAAGTTTGAACCTCAAGTGGTAAAAACTGGAAGTATGATTGCGCTTGTTAGTTCGATAGGAATGTTTTTGTTATTGATTGGTGGGATTTATTTGTATAAGAAAAATGAGTTGAAATAGTTAAAGTTAATTTTGTAAATTTACTTCTTACTTTTAGAAAAAATGAAAACAGCTACTTTAAATCACGCTCATCCTTCTATAATGGAAGCCAGATACATAGAAGAGATAAAAAAAATGACACCACAGCAACGTTTTGAAAAATTGATGGCTATTATCGAAATTTCGTATTTTTTGAAAGCCGCAAAAAAAACATCAAAATAATTCAATGAATAGTCAAATAATAGATATTTGGAAATACTTGGCTGAAAATAAAGTTAAATATTTAACTATTGGCGGTTTTGCCGTGAATATCTACGGCTACGGACGAAATACAGGTGATATAGATATTTTTATTGAAGACTCAGCAGAAAATAGGGAAAATTTAAGATTAGCCTTAAAACAGGCGGGAATAGGGGATTTTATAAATATAAGTACGATGCAATTTATTCCAGGTTGGACAGATATTACATTGAATTTTAATTTACGATTAGATATTATGACTTCCGTTAAAGGTTTAGAAAATAACACTTTTGAACAACTTTTGGAAAAAGCGTACATTACAGAAATTAGTGATATTCCAGTTTATTTTTTAGATTATGAAAATTTAATCATTGCCAAAAAGGCAGCTAATCGTCCAAAAGATTTATTGGATATTGAAGAGCTTGAAAAAATAAATAAAGAACTCTAATTCAATATCACAAAAGCCTTAAATTGAAACCAAAAAAACTCCTCATAATAACTTATTATTGGCCACCTGCTGGTGGACCAGGCGTTCAGCGCTGGTTGAAATTTGTAAAATATTTACCCGATTTTGGCGTCCAGCCAATTATTTATATTCCCGAAAATCCAAGTTACCCTATAATCGATACTGATTTAGTAAGTCAAGTTTCGGACAAGGCGATTATTATCAAACATAAAATTTTTGAACCCTATCAATTGGCTTCTTTTCTTTCGAAAAGTAAAACCAAAAAAATGAATTCTGGAATTATTCCAAATCAAAAAAAACAGTCTTTTCTGGATAAAGTATTGCTTTGGATTCGAGGCAATTTGTTTATTCCTGATGCGCGTTTTTTTTGGGTAAAACCATCGGTTTCGTTTTTAGAAAAATACATTCTTGAAAACGATATCGATACGATTGTTACTTCCGGACCACCGCATAGTTTACACCTCATTGGGTTAAAATTAAAACAGAAAATCGATATAAAATGGTTTGCCGATTTTCGGGATCCTTGGACAACTATTGGCTACCATAAATCCTTACGATTATCAAATTATGCTACAAAAAAACACAAAGCATTGGAACGCCAAGTTTTGAATACTGCCGACACCATTATTGTAACTAGCAATACCACAAAAACCGAATTTCAAGTCATTACAACCAAGCCAATCGAAGTAATTACCAATGGATATGATATCGAAAATGTTGCGAAACAAACTTTAGATACTAGCTTTTCTTTGGCTCACATTGGTTCTTTTTTGTCCGAGAGGAATCCGCAATTACTTTGGGAGTGTTTAGTTGAGTTGCTAGATGAAGTTTCTGATTTTCAAAAACATTTAGAAATAAAATTGATAGGGGCAGTGAGTCAAGAAGTTTTAGAGGCCATTTCTGAGTTTGGTTTGAATCCGTATTTGAATAATTTGGGTTATGTTTCGCATTATGAGGCGATTGCTCATCAAAGGAAATCTCAGGTTTTGTTGCTTATCGAAATTAACTCAGCTGATACCAAAAGTATTATTCCAGGTAAATTATTTGAATATATGGTTTCCGAGAGACCCATTATCGCCATTGGGCCTCATGGTTCTGACTTTGCCGAAATAATCACAACAACCAATACAGGGGTGTTTTTTGATTATTCCGAAAAAATAAAACTAAAAAGTGTACTTTTGGATTTTTACAATCAGTTTTTAGAAGGAAAACTACAATCTAATGCAGTGGGATTACAACACTATTCCAGAAAAAATTTGACTGAGAAATTGGCTCAACTGATTATAAAATCATAAACTAAAGTGAGATTGCTTCGTGCCTCGCAATGACAATAAATAATGGGAATCGTACTAAATCAGTCTTTAAAAAACACCATAATAACCTATATTGGTTTTGCCATTGGAGGCATCAACACCATCTATTTTTATCCTTTTTTTCTTGGCGCAACCTATTATGCTTTGGCAAATTATATCCTTTCGAGTGCCAACGTGATTATGCCCTTGTTTGCCATTGGAATGCAAAACACATTGGTAAAGTTTTACTCTCAGTATGAGACTAACGAAGAACGGTCTCGGTTTTTGTCTTTCACTGTTTTGTTTCCATTAGTTATCATTATTCCCATGTTCCTGATTGGTTTTTATTATTTCGATGAAATCATCTTCTTTTTATCCAAGAAAAACATAATCGTAAAAAATTACATTTGGCTTATTCCATTTATTGGACTTTGTATGGCTTATTTCGAAATTTTTTATGCTTGGTTGCGGGTTCACATGCATTCTGTTTTTGGCAATTTTATAAAAGAAGTGGGTTTGCGTTTGTTTTCTTCTGTTTTGATTATAGCCGTTTATTATGATTTAATATCCGTTGAAGGTTTTATTTATGCAACTGCTTTTGTTTACTTATTGGCATTATTAGTTACCATGTTTTACGCTTTTCATATACAAAAACCCGTTTTTCAGTTTACCATTCCTGATAACGTCAAGGATGTGTTGGTTTACACTTTTTATATTATTTTGTCGGGTAGTGTTGCCAATTTACTTTTGGATGGCGATAAAATGATTTTGAATCAATACATGAATATCGAAAACATTGCTTATTATTCGGTAGCAACATACATTGCGCTTGTTATCTCTGTTCCAAGTCGGGCGATGCATCAAATTGTGTATCCGATTACAGCCAAATTAATGCACGAAAACAAACACGATGAAATGAATGTTTTGTATAAAAAAACATCTATAAACCTTCAAATTGTGGGTGGTTTTGTAATGTTGGGGATTTTTGTGAACATCAACCAATTGTATGAACTGGTGCCTAATGAGTATAAAGGAGGTATTCCTGTGGTTTTTATGATAGGATTGTCTAAATATTTCGATTTGATTTTAGGAAATAATAATGCCATTATTTTTAATACTAAATATTATCGTGCTGTATTGTTTTTGGGAGTGCTATTAGTAGTTCTAACAATAGCCTTAAATATGGTTTTTATTCCTATTTATGGAATTATCGGTTCGGCATTTGCCACATTGCTGTCGATTACTTTGTATAGTTTGGCCAAGTTGCTTTTTGTGGTAAAACGGTTGGATTTGTATCCTTTTACCAATCAAACTTTATATTCAATAGTACTTACGTTTGTGCTATTTTTAGTCTTTTATTTCTGGGATTTTCCTTTTTATCCAATCGTATCGATTGTATTAAAATCTATTTTAATGTCGATAACGTATGTATACCTCAATTACAAATTTGCTTTGTCTTTAGAGATAAATGAAGTAATGGATAAACTGCTAAAAAAATTAAGATTCTAAGATTTAGTATAAACTCGGATATTTCGAAGGATTTACTTCATTCAACATCGCATATACTTTTTCGAAAATATCTTCGGTAGAGGGTTTCGAAAAATAATCGCCATCCGTTCCATAAGCGGGCCTGTGGTCTTTAGCGGTTAGGGTTTGTGGTTTGCTGTCTAAATATTTATAGGCATCTTGTTTATCGATAATTTGATGTAAAATATATGCCGAGGCACCACCAGGAACATCTTCGTCTATTATCAAAAGACGATTTGTTTGGGCAATACTTTTTACAATATCATGGTTTACATCAAACGGAAGTAAAGATTGGATGTCAATTATCTCACAATCAATATGTATTTCTGCTAATTCTTTAGCTGCTTGTTGTACCAAACGTAATGTAGAACCATAGGAAACCAATGTAATATGCGTTCCTTTTTTGATAGTTTCGACTACCCCAATTGGTGTTTTAAATTCGCCAAAATTCAATGGCATTTTTTCTTTTATTCTGTAACCGTTTAAACATTCTATAACTAAAGCTGGTTCGTCACTTTCCATCAAAGTATTATAAAATCCTGCCGCTTTTGTCATATTTCTAGGCACTAAAATATGAATGCCTCGTAGTGCATTTATTATCATTCCCATAGGCGATCCAGAATGCCAAATTCCCTCTAGACGATGTCCACGGGTTCTGATGATTAATGGCGCTTTTTGTTTTCCAACGGTTCGGTATTGTAATGTCGCCAAATCATCACTTAGTATTTGAATTGCGTACAACATATAATCCAAATATTGAATTTCGGCAATAGGACGCAATCCTCTTAGTGCCATTCCAATTCCTTGACCAATTATGGTGGTTTCTCTAATGCCTACATCGGCAACACGAAGTTCTCCAAATTTTTCTTGTAAACCCTCTAAGCCTTGGTTAACATCACCAATATTTCCTGCATCTTCACCAAAAATCAAGGATTCAGGATATTTTGAAAAAATAGCATCAAAATTATCTCTAATAATCATTCTGCCATCCGTATCTGCTATTGCATCAGATTCATAAACAGGCAAAACTTCTTTTACTGAAAAGACATTCGATTTAGATTCTGAAAACAAATTACTATTGAATTTTGGAGCTGTTTTCGAAATATAAGAAGATATCCAGATTGACAATTCTGATTTACTCGTTTCATTAACTAGCAAACGCAACACTTTACGGGCTGTAACTAGAATTTCTTTTTTGAAGGGATTTTTTATACTATCTAAATCTAAAGCGTATTTTAGTATGATTTCTTTATTTTTACTTTCAACTGCAATTCTTTGCAAAAGCGAAACCAACTCTTTTTGTTCTTCGATAATAGGTTCAATAAATGCTTTCCAAGCTGCTTTTTTTGCTTCTAAAACCTCTTTTCTAGTTTCTATATCAATAGCTTCAATTTCTTCAGGTGAAGCAATATTGATGGCGATCATCCATAATTTCATTTGGCGTAAGCAGTCATATTCTTTCTCCCAAGCCAATCGAGTAGCACTTTTATATCTTTCGTGTGAACCTGAACTGGAGTGTCCTAATGGCTGTGTCAATTCTTCAACATGAATCAAAACGGGGCTGTGTTTTTCACGAGCTAAATCAGCTGCTTTTTCATACGTGGCTATTAAATCGGCATAATCCCAACCTTTAACCTTTAGTATTTCGATACCATTGGTATCTACTTCTCTTTGGTAGCCTTTTAATATTTCGGAAATACTTTCTTTTGTAGTTTGATGTTTTGCATGTACCGATATGCCGTATTCATCATCCCAAACACTCAAAACCATAGGAACTTGTAAAACGCCAGCAGCATTTATAGTTTCAAAAAAAACGCCTTCGGTAGTACTAGCATTGCCAATGGTTCCCCAAGCGATTTCATTTCCATTTGTCGAAAAATTAGCACTATTGGTAATTCCAGGAACTTCTCTGTATATTTTGGATGCTTGTGCAAGACCCAATAATCTAGGCATTTGGGCCGCTGTTGGAGAAATGTCTGCGCTAGAATTTTTTTGTTTGGCTAGGTTTTTCCAAGATCCATCATCGTTTAAACTGTGAGTTACAAAATGACCACCCATTTGTCTCCCTGCCGACATGGGTTCTTGTTCTATATCAGTATGACCATAAAGTCCAGCAAATAATTGCTGAATTGATAATTCACCAATCGCCATCATAAAAGTTTGATCTCGATAGTAACCTGAACGAAAATCTCCATCTCTGAAAAATTTTGCCATCGCTAGTTGTGGCACTTCTTTTCCATCACCAAAAATCCCAAATTTTGCCTTACCCGTCAACACTTCTTTTCGCCCAAGAAGACTACACTCACGACTTGTAATAGCTATTTTATAGTCATTTAAAATCTCTGTTTTGAAATCTTCAAATGTTAATGGAGCATTCGTTTTTTCTTTTATCATTTTTTGGAAAATATAGCTTTTAAGAGATGCCGCAAATTTAATTAAAATCTAAATAGTTATCATAATTCATTGCACAAAATAGAATTAAATTTTCAGCAATCAATAATTAAGTAATTTTCTATTTATTGATTTATTTTCATAAAAAAATAGATAATAAATGGTTAGAAATTTAAATCTACGATTTTTTATTTATATCAACTTAGAAAAGTTAATGGACAATTTTAAATGAAAAGAAATGATTTAAACTCTTTTATTGTAAAAAAAAGCTCAAATCATTTCAAAAAATAATGACTATGAATTTAAAAACATGACGGATTAAAGAGTGCTAATTCCGTTTTTTTCTAAAAAGGCTAAAAGGTATATACTATCATTAGGATCGTATTTTTCAACGCCACTTTGATACCATTTTTCTATAAAATTGAATTGTAAAGAAGTGAAACCATCAGCTTCAATTTTGATACCTAGCATACCTGCCAATAGAAATTCTTCTAAGATTTTATTTGTGATTATTTGTTTTGGAATACCACTTGAAATTGAACCATTTAGATTTTCATATTCAGACCGACCTCTATCATAACCACAAGAAAAAGCTTCGTTACTAAGTACGTCTACTTTTACATTAGAAAAGGGGTTTAAACCAGTCGTGTAACCTAAATTATATTCCTGTCTGTAAATTGAGTTGAAAATATTATCCATTAATAAATTGTAATTTAAATGTTATATGTCAAACTTAAAGACAATTTTTAAACAAAAAAATTAAAATCGATTAAAGGATAATAAACTCTTTATACTTCACAATTTAAACAAATTGTATTGATTTCATTAAATAATATCGATAACGGCTTAGAGTTTAACTTAAATGTTTTAAAGGATTAACATTAAATACTTTTCAATCCATCAATTAACAAATCTATGTCTTCTTTAGTGTTGAAATAGCTAAAGGAAATTCGTAAACTTGGTTTTTTTAAATCTACATCCGAAAGAAGTTCAGCCAGAACGTGAGAAGGTTTATTGCTCCCTGATTGGCAAGCACTCCCGCGAGAAACTGCAATTCCCTTCATATCTAAATGAAATAAAATCATAGTTGCTTTTTCTTCGGGTAAAGGCAATAAAACATTCAAAATGGTATAAAAGCCATCTTGAGTTCCATTTATTTCAAAAGCTGGAAATTCAATTCCAAGTTGAGTTATCAAATATTTTTTTAAATCTAAAATGTAATTTTTTTCAGTTACCAAATTAGCGTATGAAAGTGCTAAAGCCTTTGCCATTCCGGCCACTTGATGTACTGCTTCGGTTCCAGGACGAAATCCTTTTTCTTGATCACCTCCATAAAACAAAGGGTGTAATCCAGAATTTTTTCGGACATACGCAAAGCCTATTCCTTTGGGGCCGTGAAATTTATGGGCAGTTGCTATCATAAAATCGATAGGAAGTGTTTGAATGTCGATTTTGGTTTTTCCTACGGACTGTACAGTGTCCGAATGAAAAAGCGCATTGTGCTGTTTGCAAATACGTCCTACTTTATCCAAATCTAACACGGTTCCAATTTCATTATTTACATGCATCAAACTCACCAAGGTTTTTGTTTCTTGCGAAAGTAAATCCACTAAATTGGTAATATCAATTTCACCATTAGACTTAACAGCTACGTAATCTACTTGTATTCCAAATTCTTTTTGCAAAGCTTGAACGGTGTGTAAAACAGCATGATGTTCAATTTTGCTGGTTATAATTCGTTTTACATTCAAATCTTTTATTGCCGAACGTAGAATCCAATTATTAGCTTCGGTGCCACAAGAAGTAAAAATAATTTCTTGGGCAGATGCATTTAATTGTTTGGCAATTTCTTTTCTGGAAAGTTCCAAAATATTTTTGGCATTACGCCCAAAACTGTGGGTAGACGAGGGATTTCCGTAATCTTCCGATAGTATTTTTGTCATTTCCAGAATCACTTCGGGACGGATTTGCGTAGTGGAGGCATTATCGAGATATACTTTTTTCATCGCTACAAAGTTATGAAATATCAATTGTGAATTAGCTACTATCAATTGGCATTTTTTTTTACTATTTTTGAAAAAATATTATATATAATGAAACGCCGTTGACGATAATAATTATCACACAGGGATAAATTTAAAGGCGTTCCATCTTCCAATAATAAAACAAATATTATATAAAGATGAAAAGATTTTTTGGGTTATTACTTTTAGTGTTATCCTTTAATGGATGTGATGATGGAGACTTAATTTTAGAAACTATTGATTTTGATGATGCTACTACTCTAAGCTGTTCTACTAATAATGTTTTGTATCGATTAAATGAAAAAGAAGCCTTATTACTTGAAATTCCCAAAAGTATATTTCAAAATGAACCTACTCCAGTTAATGAACCTATAGAAATAAGTA
>JAYVIN010000071.1:0-3748 GCA_043770135.1 Flavobacterium sp.
AGATGCGGAACAAGGAAACAAGGAAGTTAATATCGAAAGAACCGAAGACGCTCTAGAAACTGCTCCGGATATCATTGCCGCAGGATGTCCTTTTTGCAATACTATGATGACTGACGGAATTAAAAATAAAGAAAAAGAAGCTGAAGTAAAAGTTATGGATATTGCAGAATTAATTGCAAATGCTCAAGATTTGTAAAAGCCCCCCAACCCCCGAAGGGGGAGTTTTAGTTAGAATTTGACTTGTAACACATAACCGATAACACATAACTGTAATGTATATCCCTTTCGAAAATTTACCCGAAGACTCCAAAATTTGGATTTATCAATCCAACAGAAAATTCTCTGATGACGAATTCTTAGAAATAGAAACGGATCTAAAATCTTTTTTAGAAAACTGGTCTGCCCACGGAACAGGATTAGAATCTTCGTATCTATTAAAATACAATCGCTTTATAATACTTGCTGTAAATCAAGAAGTACAAGCTGCAACGGGGTGTTCAATCGATTCTTCGGTAGTATTTATTCAGAGTTTAGAACAAAAATACAAGGTAGATTTGTTAGACAAAATGAACGTTACTTTTAAAAATGGAGAACATATTGCACACAAAACATTGATTGATTTCAAGAAAATGGCCAAGGAGAAAGCGGTTACCGAAAACACCATTGTGTTCAATAATTTGGTGAATACCATCGAGGAGTTTAACGAATCATGGGAGGTTCCTGCTATGGACAGTTGGCATAGTCGTTTCTTTTAATTTAAAATGACTTATTTACTATAATTTTATCTCAAAAAGTAATATGAAAATTGCCATTGTTTGTTATCCTACCTTTGGAGGAAGTGGAGTAGTAGCTACAGAATTAGGTCTTGAGTTGGCTCGTCGTGGTCACGAAATTCACTTTATAACTTATAGCCAGCCTGTTCGCTTGGCATTGCTAAACCCAAATGTGTTTTACCACGAGGTTAATGTACCAGAATATCCATTGTTTCATTTTCAACCATATGAATTGGCTTTATCGAGCAAATTGGTCGATATGGTAAAGTTGTATAAAATTGAATTATTGCACGTGCATTACGCCATTCCTCATGCTTATGCTGGTTATATGGCAAAGCAAATGCTCAAAGACCAAGGAATTAATCTTCCTATGGTCACCACGCTTCACGGAACCGATATCACTTTGGTTGGTAAACATCCTTTTTACAAAACAGCCGTTACGTTTAGCATCAACAAATCGGATTATGTTACTTCAGTTTCTCAAAGTTTAAAAGAGGAAACGCTGGATTTATTTGATATAAAAAATGAAATTCTAGTTATTCCTAATTTTATTGAGCTAGAAAAGAATGTTTTAGATACTACAAATCCTTGTAGACGTTCGGTTATGGCATTAGAAACGGAGCGAATCATTACTCATATTAGTAATTTTAGAAAAATAAAACGAATTCCCGATGTGATTAAAATATTTTATAAAATTCAACAGCAAATACCAGCCAAATTGATGATGGTAGGTGATGGGCCTGAAAAAGAAAAAGCGGAATATTTATGCCAAGAGTTAGGAATTTTAGATAAGGTTATCTTCTTTGGAAATAGTAATGAAATAGACAAAATATTAAGTTATTCGGATTTGTTTTTGTTGCCCTCAGAAACCGAAAGTTTTGGTCTTGCAGCTCTTGAAGCCATGGCTTGGAGTGTTCCAGTTATTTCAAGCAATTCTGGAGGTTTGCCTGAAGTGAATTTTGATGGTATCTCTGGATATTTAAGTGCTGTTGGAAATACAGATGAAATGGCAGAAAACGCTTTGAGTATATTAAAAGATAGTAGTGTTTTGGCAGAATTTAAAAAAAATGCTTTAACTGTTGCTCAAAAATTTGACATCAATGCTATTTTGCCCTTGTATGAAGATTTATACCAAAAAGCGATTCACAAACAACAATGAAAAAAGTACACATAATAATCATAGTCTTGACTTTTTTTTCTTGCGCTACAACTACCAATGTTGACCAAAACAAAAAGCCTTTGTATGAGGTTTTAATCCAACAAACGTATGGTGGTGCTGGCATTCGTTTTTTTGAAATTTTGTCTGAACCTAATGAAATTGCAATGTTACAAAAAGACCCGAAATTGAAAAACAGAATCAATCCAAACGATATTAAAACAGCCAATTTTGTTATTATGAATTTGGGCGAAAAATCAACTATTGGTTATAGAATTGAAATTGAAAGTGTTGTAGAAACAGAAAAAAATATAATCATAATTACAAAAGAAATTGCTCCAATCCCAGGTTCGATATCGATACAACAAATTACAAATCCATATTATGTTGTTAAAATAAATTCTAAAAAAGAAATTTTGTTCAAATAAGATTTACAAACAAAAAAATATAACAAAAATTTAGGTTTCAAAACTACACTAGTGTTGTAAATTTAAATACTTTTGCAAACTAAAATCAATATAAAATATAACCAATGAAGAAAATAAGTTTATTACTTGTAGCTACTGTTGTTTTAATCTCATGCAGTAAAGTAGGAAAAGGAGAATACCTAATTACCGGTGTTGCAAAAGGAATCGAAAATGGAAAAACTTTAATTTTAGAAACTCAATCGCCAATTGGTGGTGGTTTAATTGCCGTTGATACCGTAAAAGTTGAAAACGAAAAATTTGAAATAAAAGGAAAAGTTACCGAACCCTCTTTTCATTTATTACAATTAGAATCTATTCCTGGAAAAGAGCCATACGGAAAAATTGTATTCATATTGGAAGAAGGTGAAATTTCGATTGAAGTTAATAAAGATTCAATCCAAAAAACTAAAGTTTCTGGTACCTATAATAATGATGAGTATTTTAAATTTAATGAAGATCTTATAAAAATTAATAAAAGTTTGGCTGATTTTCAAAAAATAAACACAAAAGTAATGAGTACAGCGCAACAAACAAATGATACTGCTGTAATCAATAAATTGATGAAAGAATATTCGAAAATTCAAGAAGTTGTAGGTGTTGAGTCTAAAAATAAATATTCATCATACGCAGAAACACATCCAAAATCATTTATTACAGCTTTAATTTTGCAAGGAATGTTAGGTGATCCAAGCGTTGATGTAAAAAAGGTTGAAACACTCTACAATGGTTTAGAAGAATCAATAAAAAAGACAAAACCAGGGATTGCAATAAAAGACAGATTAAAAGAAATGAAAAATCCTTCTGTTGCACCAACACCAAACGCTCCAGCTGCGGCTGACGGTAAATGAAGTGCAGATTTTTCCGCTCCAAATCCTGAAGGAAAGATAATCTCATTAAAACAAAGTTTAGGTAAAGTAACTATTATTGACTTTTGGGCATCTTGGTGTGGTCCTTGTAGAGCAGAAAATCCGAATGTAGTTGCAATCTATAAAGAGTTTCATTCTAAAGGACTAAATATTATAGGTGTTTCTTTGGACAAAGACGCAGTTAAATGGAAAGAAGCTATTGCAAAAGATAAATTGACTTGGACACAAGTTTCAAATTTAAAGTTTTGGGACGAACCTATTGCAGCACAATATAATGTACAATCAATACCAGCAACTTTTATTCTTGATGCTACTGGTAAAGTTGTTGCAAAAGATTTAAGAGGGAATGAGCTCAAGGCAAAAATAGTTGAACTGTTGACTAAATAATAGTTTATACCGATTAGCAATATATAAGAGTCCAATAAATTGTACTCAATATATTGTCTATCGGCATTAACCATTGTAAAATTTTAAAAAGGATTAGAC
>JAYVIN010000072.1:0-76204 GCA_043770135.1 Flavobacterium sp.
TACAATTGGTAATAATAGCATTCAAATTGGTTCATACGAATTTATTTCTCAAAACGCTCCTTTACCATTTTTATCTCCCTCTCCTTCGGAGAGTCCCGAGACTTCGGGAGGGGAGAGGACTGCTGTTCATCTCAAAATAAATGCTACTTATTATGGAAAATATATTTTTAATACTAATTATCGAGAAGGATTATCGCGCCTTTTTAAAGATTTAAATGATAAATATACAATCAAAGTTTTATCAGGTGATAATGAAGGCGAAAGAGAAACATTAGAAAAGCTTTTACCAAACGGAACAGAGCTTATTTTCAATCAAAAGCCCGAACAAAAATTAGATTTTATCAAAAAATTACAGAAAGAAGGCAAAAATGTCATGATGGTTGGGGATGGTTTAAATGATGCTGGCGCTTTGGCTCAAAGCAATGTTGGGATTTCGATTTCAGAAAATGTGAATGTTTTTTCGCCAGCATGCGATGCTATACTTGATGCTACTGAATTTCAAAAAATCAACCCATTTCTGAAGTTTTCAAAAAAAGCAATAACTACCATAAAAATAAGTTTCGGATTATCCATTTTATACAATATTGTTGGATTGACCTTTGCGGTTACCGGAAATTTATCTCCATTGGTTGCAGCTATTATAATGCCTCTGAGTACAATAACCATTATCAGTTTTGTAACCATCATGAGTAATTTTTACAGTAGAAATTTAAAATAAAAAATTTCAAAGTATGACAAATGTCATATTATTTGATTCATGGCTAAAGTAATTTTGTCAAACACAAGTAAAGGTATGAGTGTTATTTATTTATTAATCTCCATCAGTATTATTGTCGCTATTGGCTTTTTTATTGCTTTTATCAAAGCAGTCAAATCAGGCCAGTATGATGATGATTATACACCATCCGTCAGAATGCTTTTTGATGACGAACTGAAAACTGAAAAATCAAAACCAATACAAACAACTGAAGAAAAACAAATTTAATTATGGAAATGCAACAATTTTATTACGACAACAAAATTGTAAAGAAATTTCTTTACGCCACCATTGTTTTTGGTGTAGTAGGCATGTTAGTTGGACTCCTTCTAGCCATCATGTTTCTTTTTCCCAACATAACCGACGGAATTTCTTGGTTGAGTTTTGGGCGATTAAGACCTTTACACACTAACGCTGTTATTTTTGCCTTTGTGGGTAATGCCATGTTTGCAGGGGTGTATTATTCGCTTCAGCGTTTGCTTAAAGCCAGAATGTTCAGTGACTTTTTGAGTAATTTGAATTTTTGGGGATGGCAGTTAATAATTGTTGCAGCCGCAATTTCTTTGCCTTTAGGCTACACTTCCTCAAAAGAATATGCAGAATTAGAATGGCCTATTGATATTGCGATTGCCTTAATTTGGGTCGCTTTTGGAATAAATATGATTGGTACAATTCTTAAAAGAAGAGAACGTCATTTGTATGTTGCCATTTGGTTTTACATCGCCACATTTGTAACCGTAGCGGTTTTACATATATTTAATAGTTTGGAATTGCCTGTTTCTACTATGAAAAGTTACAGCGTTTATGCAGGTGTTCAAGATGCTTTGGTGCAATGGTGGTATGGTCATAATGCGGTTGCTTTTTTCTTAACCACTCCGTTTTTAGGATTGATGTATTATTTCATACCAAAGGCGGCTAATCGCCCTGTGTATTCCTATAAATTATCTATCGTGCATTTTTGGTCCTTGATTTTTATCTATATATGGGCTGGACCGCATCATTTATTATATTCTGCATTACCTAACTGGGCACAAAATTTAGGAGTTGTGTTTTCAATTATGTTAATCGCTCCTTCATGGGGAGGAATGATAAACGGACTCTTAACACTTCGTGGTGCATGGGATAAAGTAAGAGAAGAACCCATTTTAAAATTCTTCGTCGTGGCTATAACAGGTTACGGAATGGCAACTCTTGAAGGACCATTATTATCTCTCAAAAAGTTCAATGCTATTGCGCATTACACTGACTGGATTGTTGCTCACGTGCATGTTGGCGCTTTAGCTTGGAATGGATTTATGGCATTTGGTATGATATATTGGTTGATACCTCGAATGACAAAAGGCAATTTGTATTCGATTAAACTGGCAAATTTCCATTTCTGGATTGGTACTTTAGGGATAATTATTTATACACTACCCATGTATGTAGCTGGATTTACACAAGCCTCTATGTGGAAACAATTCAACCCAGACGGAACCTTAACTTATGGAAATTTCCTTGAAACGGTAGCGCAAATTATGCCCATGTATTGGATGCGAGCCGTGGGCGGAACTATGTATTTAGTCGGAATGTTAGTTTTGGTGTATAACATTATTCAAACCGTTCGTGCCAATGCCAATGTTGAAGATGAATTGGCTCAAGCCCCCGAATTGGTTAAAATTAGTGCGGGTAGAATAAAAGGGGAGAAGTACCACTCATGGTTGGAAAGAAGACCAATTCAGTTAACCATTTTTGCTGTTATTGCTATTTTAATTGGCGGTGTTATTCAAATTGTACCCACCATTATGGTTAAATCAAATATCCCAACTATCGCCAGTGTAAAGCCATATACGCCTTTAGAATTGGAAGGTCGAGATTTATACATCCGTGAGGGCTGTGTGGGTTGTCATTCGCAGTCGGTTCGCCCTTTCCGTAGTGAAGTAGAGCGTTATGGGCCTCAAGCTAAAGCAGGTGAGTTTGTATATGACCATCCATTTCTTTGGGGTTCTAAACGAACAGGTCCAGATTTGCAGCGAGTGGGAGGAAAGTACAATGACAGTTGGCACTTCAATCATTTTTGGGATCCACAAAGTATTTCGGCAGGATCGATTATGCCAGGTTACAAATGGTTATTTGACAACGAAGCGATGGATATTTCTTTGTTAGAAACAAAAATGAAAGCCATGAGAACTCTGGGAGTTCCCTATACCGATGCTGAAATTGCTAATGGTTTAAATGACTTAAGAAAACAAGCTTTACAAATAGAAGAAAGGTTAAAATCTGATCCTGATTTTGTCAAAAGCTACAATAATAGTAAGAAAAAAGCGGAGGCTAACGGCGAGAAATTTGTACCAATGAACGAAAGAGAAATTGTAGCAATGATAGCCTATATTCAAAGATTAGGAACAGATATTAAAGTAAAAAAATAAATAATTGTCGAATGTCATAATGTCAAAAGTCTAATGGCTTTAGGACATTTGACTTTAAGACTTTAAAACTAAAAATTATGTTTGAGCAAATAAAACACAATATGGAAACCATCGACGGAGTAGCCATTTTTCCGATACTATCGTTAGTAATATTTTTCTCTTTCTTTTTGGGACTTGGAATTTGGGTCTTCTCTTATAAAAAAGATAAAATAGAAGAATTGAGTAATATTCCGTTGAATGAAAAAAAGATTGGTCAATAGCAAGTTCAAATTAAAATTTAAAAAAATGAAAAAAATAATCCTTTCATACCTTAGAGTTTCACTTATTTTCTTTGCTGTAGTAGGTGCTATGGAATATTTTATTGATTCAGGTGAAGATTTTGCTTTTATCAAATTTCCGTTATTGTCATTGTTTTTAGTGGTATTTCTATTTCTATTGATTGCTATCGAAATTGTTCTAAGTGCAGTAGATAACGTATTGTATCAAATTCTTTCTGAAGAACAAAAACAAAAAGTAGATGCTGTAAACAATCTAAGCATCAAAGAAAGTGAATGGTATATAAGGCTGATGAAAAAGCTAACACGAACTGTCCCAATGGAAGATGAAGGACAATTTTTGTTAGAACATGATTATGATGGCATCAAAGAATTAGACAATGTTTTACCACCATGGTGGGTTTATTTATTCTACGGTTGTATTTTGTTTGGAGTAATTTATTTAGTGAGATATGAAATTTTAGGAGCACCAGATCAAGAAATGGAACTTAAAAATGAAATGGCTCAAGCTAAAATTGAAGTGGCAGAATACATGAAAAACGCACCCGATATGATGGATGAAGCATCCGTTACTTTATTGACTGATGCTCCTAGTTTAGCGGAAGGTAAAACTATTTATACAACCAATTGTGTGGCATGTCATAGAGCTGATGCTGGTGGGCAAATCGGACCTAATCTAACGGATGATAAGTGGATTTTAGGCGGTGGAATCAAAAATATATTTCACACATTAGAAAATGGAGGAAGAGATGGAAAAGGGATGATTTCATGGAAAGGAACATTAAAACCTAAAGAAATGCAAAAAGTTGCAAGTTATGTTTTATCGCTTCAAGGAAGTAATCCAAAAGATCCAAAAGCATCAGAAGGAGAAATTTGGGTGGATGAAAATGCACCAAAAAGCGATGCTGCTTTAACAAAAAAAGATAGTACTCAAGTTAAAAAATAATACAATGTCAAATTTTCAGGATGAGTCTTTTAGAGATACCATTGGTACGATTGACGAAGAGGGTCATAGAAAATTTATTTTCCCTAAAAAACCATCGGGTAAATTTTATAACTATAGAAAATGGGTTAGCTATTTTTTATTGATCGTATTAGTTGCCAATCCATTTGTGAAAATTAATGGCAATCAATTCATGATGTTTAACATTATGGAACGAAGATTCAATATTTTCGGTTTTCCATTTTGGCCACAAGATTTTTATCTTTTCGTAATTTTTATGATTACCGGGATTGTATTTGTTATCTTTTTTACGGTAATTTTTGGGCGAATTTTTTGCGGATGGATTTGTCCACAAACTATATTTCTAGAAATGGTTTTTCGAAGAATTGAGTATTGGATAGAAGGCGATAGAGGCGCTCAAATCAGACTATCAAAACAAGAATGGAATGCCGAGAAAATTAGAAAAAAAGGTTTAAAATGGACTGTTTTTTTAATCTTATCTTTTTTTATAGCTAATATTTTTCTAGCCTATATTATTAGTAGCGATGCGTTGTTCAAAATGATAGTGGAAGGGCCAGAAAATCATAAAGGAACTTTGATTTCTTTAACCATTTTTACAGGAGTTTTTTATTTTGTCTTTGTATGGTTTAGAGAACAAGTTTGCATTATTGCCTGTCCTTATGGTAGATTACAAGGCGTACTTTTAGATAATAAATCCATAAATGTTGCTTACGATTTTGTTCGAGGTGAAAAAGAATCAGGAAGAGCCAAATTCAACAAACAAGAAGATAGATCCACTACCGGAAAAGGTGATTGTATTGATTGTAAACAATGTGTACATGTTTGTCCTACAGGAATTGATATTAGAAATGGAACACAATTAGAATGTATCAATTGCACCGCTTGTATTGATGAATGTGATTTGATAATGGAAAGTGTCCATTTGCCTAAAGGGCTCATTCGATATGCTTCTGAAGATGAAATCGAGAAAAAATCGAAGTTCAAGTTCACTACCAGAATGAAAGGATACTCGGCTGTACTATTTATTTTAGTAGGTATTTTAATTGGCTTATTGTTTTTAAGAAATGAAGTAGAAACTACCATTTTGCGATTACCAGGTCAACTTTTTGAACACAAAGGCGATGCGATTAGTAATGTTTTTACATTCAAAATAATCAATAAAACTAATGAGGATTTTAATGATATTCATTTTAAATTAAAAGGAATAAAAGGAATTATTAAGGTAGTTGGAGACCAGGATTTTAAAGTAAAAAAGCAGGTCATGGGCAGTGGAACTTTATTCATTGAAATTAACCAATATCTACTAGAAAGTGATAAAACAAATCTCGAAATAGAGGTCTATAATGATGCTATAAAAATTCAAACTATTACCACTAATTTTTTGAGTCCTAGAAGCTTCGATTAGTATTCCCCAATACATCCAAAAAAAGGTTTTCAAAAGGGGATTTGAAAGACACTAAATAAATTTACATATATGAATTCAGAAAAAATAAACAACCCAAATATAGTTTCCCATTCGGGGGCTAGAGGATTAAATTGGGGAACTTCCATCGTAATTGCGTTTGCTCTTTTTATCTGTTTTATCATGTATTTTGTGATTAAAGTGCAAACCCAAAGCCAGTATGAAAATGATTTGGTAGTAGAGGAATATTACAAACACGATGCTAAATTTGGTGACGAAATGATTCGTATTCAAAATGCTGCAAATCTGGTTAACAAACCTAAAATACAAAATACTTCGGCTGGAGTAATTATTGTTTTTCCGACGGAGTTTATTCCAAACAAAATTAAAGGAAAAGTGTCCCTGTATAGACCGTCCAACAAAAAGTTAGATTTCGAAATACCCATTTCGCTATCTAATCCATCTTTGCTCATACCTAAATCAAATTGGGTTGGCGGTCGTTGGGACATTAATATGGAATGGCAGTATGAAGGAAAATCCTTTTTGACCAAAGAGACAATATATATTAATTAAATGTTATATACTGCTTTTATTTTTGGACTAATATCAAGTTTGCACTGCATCGGAATGTGTGGTCCAATTGCTATGATGTTACCTCTAGATCGAAGCAATCCTAAAAAGAAAGCGCTTCAAATATTACTGTATCATTCTGGAAGGCTAACGGCTTATGGGTCATTAGGTTTTGTTTTTGGCTTTTTAGGTAAAGGATTGTATCTCGCAGGAATGCAACAGCAGTTGTCTATTATTGCTGGAGTTTTAATGATAACTATTGTAGTTGTTCCTGAAAAAGTATTTGCAAAGTATAATTTTTCAAGACCAGTTTATAAAATCATCTCTAAAGTAAAAACGAGCCTTGGAAGTCAGTTCAAAAAGAAATCACCCAATGCTATTTTTACTATTGGCTTACTCAATGGATTTTTACCTTGTGGGTTAGTTTATGCCGCACTACTTGGAGCTATTGCTATGCAAAATGAATTCTATGGCACAACCTATATGCTTTTTTATGGTATAGGAACCATTCCTATGATGAGTGCGATTGTGTATATGTCAACAATGTTCAGTAATCCTTTTCGAAATAAAATTCAAAAAATTATTCCAATTGTGACTGTTTTCATAGGCGTTTTATTTATACTCAGAGGTTTAGGATTAGGTATTCCTTATATTTCTCCAAGCACGATGAGTTTGTATGTTCAAATACACCCAAATTGTCATTAATATTTTAATACTATTTTATATGGAAAAACACGATTTATTACACGAATTTCCTGAATATCAGGAAAAAATACACCAATTAAAACTTGAAAATCATCATTTCAAAAAACTATTTGATGATTATGACGAATTGGAACACGAAATTCGCCGAATTAATACGGGTATAGAAACAGTTTCGGATGCAATAATACATGCTAAAAAAGCAAAGCTACTGCATATTAAAGATGCAATTTTTTCAATATTAGTAAGTAATTGATTTTTAGTTTTTGGTTGAGAAAGCATTTCGTTTTACATGAAATGCTTTTTTTTATTCCAAAATTTAAATTGTCATTGAAAATAATTTTGTGCCAGGAGCTTTTCGTCTCAAACGCAAATCAAATGCCATGCAAATGTTGCGAACAAATGGTTTTCCTGATTCAGTAACTTCAATACTATCTTTGAAGATGATTAACAATCCATCAGCTTCCATTTCTTTTAACTGCAAAATTACTTCCGGAATTTCATCAAAGTAAGTTGAAGTTTCCTTCCAAGAAGTTTCAAAATGACACATTAGATTTAAAATATGTTTTCGAATAATTAAATCTTCTTTTGTTAATAAATGCCCTCTGTGAATGGGTAATTTATCCCATTCTAATAGTTGATAATAATCCTCAAGATTTTTTACATTTTGAGCAAAACTATACCAACTATCACTAATAGCAGATATACCCAAACCAATCATTAGTTTTGTTTTTGAAGAACTATATCCCATGAAATTGCGATGTAAGTTCTTATGATGAAAAGACTGATACAGACTGTCTTTTTTTAAGGCAAAATGATCCATTCCTATTTCGTGATAATCGTTTTCATAGAGTAAGTGTTTGCCCACTTCATAAAGTTGTCTTTTTATATCATCTTTTGGTACGTCTTCATCCCTAAAACCTCGTTGTCCGTTTCCTTTAATCCAAGGGACATGTGCATAACTGTAAAACGCCAATCGATCGGGTTGTAATGAATTTGTTTTTTCAATTGTATCTATAATATCTTCAATTGCTTGAAAGGGTAACCCAAAAATGATATCGTGACTAACAGATGTATAGCCAATTTCTCTGGCCCAAAAGGTAACTTTTGCTACGTTATGAAAAGATTGTTCACGGTGTATTGCTTTTTGTACTTTTTCGGAATAATCTTGAACTCCAAAACTTACTCGGCGAAAACCTAAATCGTATAGCTTTTGTAAATGTTCGCGTTTAGTATTATTAGGATGACCTTCAAAACTAAATTCATAATTAGTTATTTTATTTGCATGACAGAAAATTCCATTAATCAAATCTTCTAAATTTTTAGAAGAAAAGAATGTAGGAGTTCCACCACCTAAATGGATTTCTTTGACACTCGGTTTTTTGCCTAAAATTTTGCAATACAAAGTCCATTCTTTCAAAAGAGCTTCGATATACGGATGTTCTACGCTATGATTCTTGGTAATACGTTTGTTGCATCCACAAAAAGTGCATAAACTTTCACAAAAAGGCAAGTGAATATATAAACTAATTCCTTCGGAATCATTACTTTCTATAAATGATTTTCTTAAAGTCTCTAGCCAAATAGGATAGCTAAAATCAGCTTCGTTCCAATAAGGTACTGTTGGGTAACTCGTATATCTAGGACCTGGAATATTGTATTTTTGAAGTAATGATTTATTCATGACTATAACAGTTAGATTCCATCAAAATTAGCGCGCCAATTGCACAATTAAAATGATAATTATCATGTTCTGTTTATCTTATAAAAAAACCTCGGCAAAGAGTACCTTTGAAAAGCTCCGCAAATGGCTAGAGACTTTGCGTAATTTTTTCATGTTTGATAAAAAAGATTAAAACATGAAATGACAATTTTTTAATCTAAATTCGACAATAAAAAGTAATCGTTTTAATTGGTTTTTGTTCCGAAAAGTTGAGATATTTGCGAACACTGTGCTATAAATTAACACTTTATAGATCTGGGATAGTCTCGATTATTTGAATACTTTTTTTACACTTTCTATTCAAAATGCAATTCCTTAAGCAGGCGGTGTGTATTGGAATTTATTTTCAGAGGTTTGGGCTTGGGGATTTCTAATGTATATCAAAAATAAATGAGTTTGTTTGTTCAAGCTAATCCCAATTGTCATTAATCAAGAACTAATGTTGTATGGCAGATTACTAACTAAATAATCTATTTTTAAAATCTATGTTACTCGTAGAAATACACTGATTTTAAATGATTTGGATTTTCATTTCCAAAAACAGGTTTTGTCGAGAGTGCTTCTTTGGGATAGCCCTGTTTATCATAAGTGTATTGTTTTGTAATTTGAACTAAAGATGAAACTTCTTCATCTCTATCTAAATATTTAGCAGATGAAATTACAATATTTGCAGTATAATTATTTGCGGAAATTATTTCAGAATGATCTAACAATTTATTAAATCCAACAATATTTCTTAGTGGGTTTACTTTTGAGTCATAAATAAAACTCAACTCTTTTTTTTCTAAAACATTAATACCAGAATTTTCAAAAGTTTTATTGTTTTCAATAACATTATTAGTGTTTAAAGACAATATTCCACGCCACAATACAATTGTATTGTTGTTGGTGTCGGTTGTTGTTTTTTCAGATGTTATTGTGCCGTTTGCTTGATGGGTATAATTTAAAGTATAATTGTCAGAGTTAACAACTTTAGTTAAAAGATCATTCGTATAGCTGTAATCGAATGTAGTTTGAGCCTGAGTTAAAGTGTTTACTTCAATTATTTTAGTGATTAAATTTCCAGTATACGTAAAAGTTTTGCTAGTGCTCTCTGACTCTATAGTTACAATTTTGTTACCATCGTAAGTGAAATCTACAGTTGAAGTACTTTCATCTTTATTAACTTCGATGATTTTTTGAACTAATTTTACTTGAACAGTCTCGTCAGCATCATCTGTACACGAAGTTAGGGTGGTGATAAAAAGGGAAACAAAAAATAAATAAATTACTTTTTTCATGATTTCATGTAGGTTTATGTAATAAAGTAGCTGGGGGCATTTTTTATTACACTCCAAAAGTAATACAAGGGCTTGGTTTGAAAATATATTTTCGATGTACTGTTATTTTATCAGACAAACTGCACTTTTTTGATATTTTGACTAGTTATTTAAACAGATAAACCCTTTTAATTTGCTGATTAAAAGGGTTTTTAAATATTTTAATACATATTAATTTATAAACTCAACTGCTTTTTCTAGTGCTTCTTTAATTCCCTCAATGTTTTTACCTTTTCCAGATGCGAAGAAAGGCTGTCCACCTCCATTTCCGTCTATGTATTTTCCTAATTCTCTAATTACATTTCCTGCATTTAGCGATCTTTCAGCAACTAATTCTTTAGAAATATAGCAATGAATATTTGGTGTATTGTCTTCAACGGATGCTAAAACCACGAATGAATTTGGCTTTGCATTTCCTAATGCTTGCGTTAAATCTTTGGTAGCACTCATAGTTAAATCAACCTGTCTTTCTAAAACGTTAACTCCATTAATTTCATGAAATTCTGAAAGCAATTTGTTTTTTAATCCGTCGATTTTTTCTTTAAGCAATTGCTCCATTTGCTTTTTTAACTTGATATTTTCTTCTTGCAAAAAGTAAACCGCTTTTAGTACATCTTGTGGATTTTTAAGCGCCGTTTTTATTTCATTCAAACTGTTTTCTTGTCCAATAAAAAATGCTTTTACAGCATTTGAAGTTATCGCTTCGATTCTTCTAATTCCTGCTGCAACAGCACCTTCTGAAATAATTTTGAAATGCCAGATTTCAGCAGTGTTTTTCACATGAATTCCACCACACAATTCTTTGCTTTCGCCAAATGCAATCATCCGAACGGAATCTCCATATTTTTCGCCAAACAACGCCATTGCTCCTTGGTCAACGGCTTGTTGAATCGGAATATTTCGATGTTCAATTAGAGATAACTGCTCTTGAATTCGGGTATTTACAAAGTGTTCTACTTGTTCAATTTCTTGATCGCTAACTTTAGAAAAATGCGAAAAATCAAAACGCAAGTAATTAGGATTAACCAAAGATCCTTTTTGTTCTACATGCGTTCCTAAAATGGTTCGCAACGCTTGGTGCATCAAGTGTGTTGCCGAATGGTTTTTGGCAGTTGCAGTTCTTAAATCGGTATTGACTTTCGCAATAAAACGGGCATTTAGATTTTCGGGAAGCTGTTTTGCAAAATGCAAAATCAAATTATTTTCTTTTTTGGTGTCTATAATTTCAATTACTTCATTTGCAGAAAATAGGCTTCCTTTGTCGCCAACTTGTCCGCCACCTTCGGGGTAAAAGGGAGTTTTATCTAAAACAATTTGGTATAAAACCCCGTCTTTTTTAGATTCTACTTTACGAATTCTTGTAATATTTACTTCGTTTTCAGTTTGGTCATAACCCACAAATGTTTCTACATTTCCTGGAATTAAAACAGACCAATCTTCGGTTGATACTTCCGAAGCGGCACGAGAACGGTTTTTTTGTTCTTGCATAGCTGTATTAAATCCAACTTCGTCTAATTCGTATCCTTTTTCTCTAAGAATTAAAGCTGTTAAATCTATCGGAAAACCAAAAGTATCATACAATTCAAATGCTTTTACACCCGAAACTTGCATGTCTTTTGTTTGCGAAATTACAGTGTCTAATAATTGTAATCCTTGATCCAAAGTTCTCAAAAACGAAGCTTCTTCTTCGCGAATTACATTGGTAACCAACTGTTGTTGTGATTTAATTTCTGGAAAAAATGAACCCATTTGATTCGCCAAAACTTCTACCAGTTGAAAAATAAAAGGTTCTTTAGTATTTAAAAAGGTAAAGCCATAGCGAATCGCACGACGTAAAATTCTACGAATCACATAGCCAGCACCAGTATTGGATGGCAATTGACCGTCAGCGATAGCAAATGCTACTGCTCGAACGTGATCAACAACAACTCGAATGGCAATATTGGTTTTATTTTGTTCTTCGCTTATGTTTTTTATTTCGTTTGAAGTATATTTTAAGCCTGTGATTACTTCAATTTTGTTAATTAGAGGAGTAAAAACATCGGTGTCATAATTCGAAGTTTTGTTTTGCAAAGCCATACACAAACGCTCAAAACCCATTCCAGTGTCTACGTGTTGTGCAGGTAATTTTTCTAATGATCCGTCCGCTTTACGATTGAATTCCATGAAAACATTATTCCAAATTTCGACTACTTGTGGATGGTCATTATTGACTAAACTTTTGCCAGAAATCAAAGCTTTTTCAGCTGCAGATCGAATATCAACATGAATTTCGGAACACGGCCCACACGGACCTTGATCGCCCATTTCCCAAAAATTATCTTTTTTATTGCCAAGAATAATTCGGTCTTCGTCAATTAATGTTTTCCAAATATCCCAAGCTTCTTGATCAAAGGGAACATTTTCTTCAGGGTTTCCTTCAAATACAGATACATATAAATTTTCCTTAGGTATTTTGTACACTTCGGTTAATAATTCCCATGCCCAATTGATGGCGTCTTTCTTGAAATAATCTCCAAATGACCAGTTGCCCAACATCTCGAACATGGTGTGGTGGTAGGTATCAAAACCAACATCTTCTAAATCATTGTGCTTTCCTGAAACTCGAAGGCATTTTTGGGTATCGGCTATTCGCACACTTTTTGGTGTAGCATTGCCCAAAAAGTATTCTTTAAACTGAGCCATTCCAGAGTTGTTGAACATCAAAGTAGGGTCGTCTTTTAGGACAATGGGAGCCGATGGCACGATTAAATGCCCTTTGCTTTCGAAAAAATTTAGAAATTGTTTGCGTATTTCTTGTGATGTCATTTTTACTATTTAATCGGTTATTTGGTTTATCGTTTAATCGGTTTTCGTTGTAACGAATTAACAAATCAACAAATCAACTCTAATATATTGTTAAAAAAAGAGCGTAACAAATGAAACATTTATTAAATTTGTTCGTCTAACATTTTTCAGTGTGCAAAAATAGGATATTTTAAAATATGGCGAAAGTAAAATATTATTACGATTCCGAAAATTTGGCCTATCGAAAAATAGTAACTAAAAAGAGGAAGAAATTTGTAGTTGTAGTATTGTTTTTGGTAGCATCGGGCTTATTTGGATTTTTAACTTTTTTAGTTTTGCTAAACACCCCTTATTTTGAAACTCCAAAAGACAAAGCACAAGTTCGTGAAATCGAAAATTTGAAATTGCATTATGCGGTTCTGAATAAAAGAATGGATCAAATTGACAATGTAATGGCGGCTCTCGAAGACAGAGATGATAATTTGTACAGAGTTTATTTTAACACAACTGCCATTCCAGATAAAGAGAGAAAATCTGGCTTTTCGGGAATGAATCGCTACAAAGAATTAGAAGGATATGACAATTCGAAATTGGTATTGAATACGACTAAAAGAATTGATTTGATAACCAAAGAACTAGTTGTACAATCGAAATCGCTAGATTATATTTTGAAATTGGCTAAAGCTAAAAATAATTTATTGGCTGCGATTCCAGCAATTCAGCCTGTTCGAAATGAGAATTTAAAGAGAATGGCTTCGGGATTTGGGTATCGAACTGACCCTTTTACAAAGGCTAGAAAAATGCACGAAGGAATGGATTTTACCGCCAAAACAGGAACGCCAATTTTTGCAACAGGCGATGGAGTAGTGGCAAAGGCAGACAATACGGTGTCGGGATATGGGAATCACGTGGTAATTCGACACGGGTTTGGATACGAAACCTTATACGGACATTTAAGCAAATACAAATGCAGGGCGGGTCAAAGGGTGAAAAGAGGCGATATTATAGGACTTATAGGAAGTACAGGAAGATCAGAAGGACCACATTTACATTATGAAGTACACAAAAATGGTACTGCTGTAAATCCGCTTAATTTTTATTACGGAAACATTTCAGCGGTAGAATATGTTGCCATTTCACAATTGGCTAATCAAGAAAATCAATCTTTAGACTAATGCAAATAGAACTACAACCAGACAAAAGATATTATAGTATTGGCGAAATTGCCAAAGCTTTTGATGTGAATACTTCACTTATTCGTTTTTGGGATAGTGAATTTGACATCCTGAAACCCAAGAAAAACGCAAAAGGGAATCGAATGTTTACTCCAGAGGATGTACAAAATATAAAACTCATTTACCATTTGGTAAAAGAAAGAGGTTTTACACTCGAAGGTGCCAGAACGCATTTGAAAGAAGGACAAAAAAAGACTATGGATAAGTATGAAATCATTAGCAAGTTGGAAACTATAAAAGTACAATTGACTAATATTAAAAACGGACTTTAAGCCCACCCAACCCTCCCAAAGGGGGAATAACTAAATAAACAAAAACTAAATTAACTTTAAATTAAACAAAAATGGATTTTAAAAAATTTTTACCTTGGATTATTGGAGCAGTTGTAATTTTTAGCTTATACAGCTGGGTTAAAG
Organism: Flavobacterium sp.; assembly: GCA_043770135.1. Classification (GTDB taxonomy): domain Bacteria; phylum Bacteroidota; class Bacteroidia; order Flavobacteriales; family Flavobacteriaceae; genus Flavobacterium. The sequence continues at coordinate 14,559 of JAYVIN010000072.1, forward strand.
GAATTAATAATAATGCTGTAACTCTGGGTCAGACCGTTGAACAGACATGGGGAGATGTGCAAACATCGTATCAAAGAAGAAATGACCTTATTGGAAATTTGGTAAACACGGTAAAAGGTGCTGCTGATTTTGAGAAAAGTACTTTGACAGCTGTGATTGAAGCTAGAGCAAAAGCAACTGCAGTAACTATCGATCCAGCAAATATTTCTCCAGAAAAATTAGCCGAATTTAACAAAGCGCAAAGTGGCGTGAGTAGTTCATTATCAAGATTATTAGTTTCTGTTGAAGCCTATCCAGAATTGAAAGCCAATGCTAATTTCTTGAAATTACAAGATGAATTGGCTAGTACCGAAAATCAGATTCTTACTGCTAGAACCCGTTTTAACGAGGCAGTTAAACCTTATAATACGCACATTAAAACCTTTCCAAATTCATTATTTGCAGGAATGTTTGGCTTTAAGGAAAAAGCTTATTTTCAAGCTGTCGAAGGTGCCGATAAACCAGTTGAAGTGAAATTTTAAAAAAAAATCTTACACAGATTTCACAAATTTTCACAGATTAAAGTTTGTAAAAATTTGTGGTAAAATTAAAAAAATGTCAAAAGTAGAAGATTTTTTAACTAAAGATGAAGAACAAGAAATTGTGGAAGCTATACAAATAGCCGAAAAAGAAACTTCTGGTGAAATTAGAATACATTTAGAAAAAACAACTTCCGAAGACCCTTTTGATAGGGCTTTGGAAGTTTTTCATTTGTTAAAAATGGATGAAACCGAACTTAAAAATGGGGTTTTGATTTACTTGGCTGTTCATGATAGAAAATTTGTGATTTGTGGCGATAAAGGCATCAACGATCTTGTTGAAGCCGATTTTTGGGATACAACAAAAAATATTATGGCAAACCATTTTAAAAACGGCAATTTCAAACAAGGACTTGTTGACGGAATTACAAAAGCTGGAGTACAATTACAAAAGTATTTCCCTTTTGAAGATGGTGACACTAACGAATTGTCCAACGAAATATCTAAAGGATAATGAAAAGAAGTCAGAAGTTAGAAGTCGGAAGTCAGGAACTAAAAAAGATATCCATTGGCTATTATCAAAATGTGAGAACAAACTATAATTTATTTCTATTAATCCTTCTTTTTCTCAATAGTAGTTTTATTTTTGGACAGTTTACCATTCCCGAAAAACCAAGTTTTCAAACTTCGGTATATGATTATGCTAATGTTTTGAGTTCTTCAGAAAAATCACAATTAGAACAAAAATTAATTCGCTATTCTGATTCGACTTCGACACAAATAGTGGTAATTACCATTGAATCACTAAAAGGGGAGGATATTGGAATTCTTACACCCAAATGGGGACAGCAGTGGGGGATAGGGGGTACTGAAAAAAATGACAATGGTGTCATTATTCTTTTAGCAAAAGCAGAGCGAAAAATTTGGATTTCAGCAGGATACGGGCTTGAAGATCGATTGACCGCTGGAATTGGGGGAGAAATTACCAGAAATAGTATCATTCCTGAATTCAAGGCAGGAAATTATTATTCGGGTTTAGACAAAGGTTCCGATGCTATTTTTGATGTTTTCAAAGGAAAATACAAAGGCGAACGAAAAAAGAAAAAAGAAAAAGATTTTCCAATACTTCCTATTATAATTATTGTTATTATCATTTTTGTTATTGCTTCAAAAAACAAAAACAATGGAGGCAATTCAGGTAATTCTGGAGGAGGCCCCAGTTTGTTAGATGTTATTATACTGAGCAGTTTGGGCAGAAATGGTGGTGGAGGTTCCTTCGGAGGAGGCTCGTTTGGTGGTGGTGACGGCGGTGGTTTTGGCGGAGGCTTCGGTGGCGGAGGCTTTTCTGGTGGAGGTTCCGGAGGCGATTGGTAATAAAAAAAGTCATAATTCTAAAGTTTAGAATTATGACTTTTTTAAAACAATTAAAAAGATTTGATTATTTCTTCCCTTCTTTTCTATCTTTTACTCGGTCTTTCATTTGGTCTCTATGCTCTTCTTTATGAGCATTCCATTTTGCAAGTTGTTCCGCTGATAATATGGTTTTCAATTTTTCATCCATCGAGGCTTGGGCTTCTTTCATTTTATCTCTTCTAGCTTTTATCTCCTCTTTAGTTAGCTCTTTTGCCGTCTCTTTGTTTGCCATTTTCTCCTTCATAAAAGCTTCTCTTTTTGCTTTTTGTTCCGCCATTACGGTTTTTATTTGTTCTTGTTGCTTAGCATTCAGATTCAATTCTGTAGATAGTTTTTTTAAACGTATTTCATCACTTTCGCCGTTTTGCCAATGTCCTTTTCTTGGTCTATTCGTTTCATTTTCCATTTTTTCTTGTGCAAAAGTAAATGCACTAAAAGCAAGTAATGTTGCTACAATTATTTTTTTCATTTTTATGTTTTTTAAAGTTATAACAGTAAGAAGCGAATGTTTAAAAAAGGTTTAATCACAAGTATTCAAAAACGTAAAATTTTAATTTTTTTTAATTTTTCACGAAACCACCTCGATTTTCATCTCTGTCAATTGATTGTTTTACAATCAGTGAGGCAATGGTTAACAAATTTCTCAATTCGCCTAAGGAGGAATTTATTTTATGAGTTTTTATTTTTTCTTCTACTTCAATTTGCCAAAGAATTAATTTTTCCTTAGCAATTAATAAATCCAAATCATTGCGAACAATACCGGCACTTTGACGCATCAATAGCTGTAATTCTAATTTTGTATTGGTAACATAATTAGAGTCAATTTCGTTTATCGCATCCGATTTCCAATCAAAAACTGTTTCTATCATTTCATTTTCATCGAAAGGATTCTCAGCCAAATAATGATAAATTTTATCCGAATAGACTAAGGCTTCGAGTAAAGAGTTGGATGCCAAACGATTTGCTCCATGTAAACCGGTTCGAGAACATTCGCCACAAGCAAATAGATTTTCAACTGAAGTTTTTCCGTTTTTGTCTACTACAATTCCACCACAAAGATAATGCTGAGCAGGAACCACTGGAATCCAATTTTTTGCAATATCTAATCCTATATTTTTGCAATGATTATATATCATCGGAAAATGTTTTATGAAACCCTCTAAATCCAGATGAGTGCAATCGAGATAAACGCAATCATCACCACTTTTTTTGAGCTCTAACTCGATGCTTTGTGAAACAATATCTCGTGAAGCAAGATCGCCTCTAGAATCATAATTAAGCATAAATCTATCTCCTTTTTTGGTGCGTAAATAAGCGCCAAAACCACGAACTGCTTCCGAAATTAAAAAAGAAGTACCGGTGCTAGCATCATATAATGCTGTAGGATGAAATTGAATAAATTCCATTTCTGAAATTTTTGCTTTAGCTCTATACGCCATTGCTATTCCGTCGCCTGTTGCGATTACCGGGTTTGTGGTATGACCATATAAATGCCCAATCCCACCTGTTGCTAATAAAGTATATTCAGCTTGAAAAGTTAATATGTCTTTTGATTTTTGATCTAAAACATAAGCCCCAATGCATCGGTTATTTTTTGTAATGAGATCAAAGGCAAAATGGTGTGCTAAAACGCTAATATTTTCTTTTTGCAAAACCTGATCCAAAATGGCACGTTCAATTTCTTTACCCGTTTGATCTTTGTGATGTACGACTCTGTTTTCAGAATGTCCTCCTTCTTTGCCTAAATCTAAAGTTCCTTCTTTGTTTTTATCAAATTTAGCGCCCCATTCAATGAGTTCTTTTAGTCGTTTTGGTCCTTCGGTTATTACCATTTTTACCACAGATTCATCACATAATTCATCACCACAAATTAAAGTGTCTTGTATATGTTTTTCATAAGAATCCTCAATTTTGTCGGTAACTATTGCGATACCGCCTTGAGCATATTTGGTATTCGATTCGTCGGCATTGGCTTTGGTGGCAATCGTGATTTTTTTGTTTGGAAATTGATTGGCAATTTTCAAAGCAAAAGTTAATCCTGCAACACCAGATCCTATAATTAAATAATTCGTTTTTATCATTATTTAGACAATTCTAACATACGTTCAATTGGGATTAGTGCTTTTTTCAGAATGTCTTCTGGAACTGTGATTTCCGGAGTTTCGTTTAATAAGCAGTCGTACACTTTTTGTAAAGTGTTCATTTTCATATAGCCACATTCGCTACAAGCACAAGTGTTATCCTCTTTTGCTGGAGCAGGAATTAATATTTTGTGCGGTACTTCTTGTTTCATTTTATGAAGAATACCAGCCTCGGTAGCCACGATATATTTATAGTTGGGATCGGTTTTCACAAAATTTATCATCCCGGCTGTCGAACCAATATAGGCGGCAGTTTCTAGGATATGAGTCTCGGATTCAGGATGTGCAATAATTTTGGCGTCTGGATTTTCTTTGTAAAGTGCAATTAATTTATCTAATGAAAAGGCTTCGTGAACCACACAAGAACCGTCCCAAAGCAGCATTTCTCGACCTGTTTGCTCGATTACATATTTGCCTAAATTTTTGTCTGGAGCAAATATAATGGGTTTGTCTAAAGGGATAGATTGTACAATTTTAACCGCATTAGACGAAGTAACCACAATATCGGTTAAGGCTTTAACTTCGGCAGAACAATTGACATACGTAATCACGATATGGTCTGGGTGCGCTTCAGTAAATTTTTTGAAATCTTCGGCAGGACAGGATTCAGCAAGCGAACAACCTGCTTTTAAATCGGGTAGAATTACCTTTTTGGATGGATTCAAAATTTTAGCAGTTTCTGCCATAAAATGTACTCCTGCAAATAGAATAATATCAGCATCAACATTAACCGCTACTTGCGACAAACCCAAACTATCACCAACATAATCTGCAATATCTTGTATGTCGGATTCTTGATAATAATGCGCTAGGATTACCGCATTTTTTTCTTTTTTTAATTCTAATATGCGTTCTTTGAGGCTTTTCATGGCTTAGTTTTTAATCTGATTTTTTATTCAAATAAAATATAATTTCCTTCTTGTAGGTTAATATCATATTTATTTTTGAATTCTTTTCTTTTACTTGATACACTCGCTTGCGGAGCAATTCTTTTGCTGTTGTCAAAACAAATTAAAGCATTTTTACTCTCAAGATTAATTGATTCAATTTTCTTTATATAAAATTTAATAGTACTTTCTAATTGTTTTAAACCTATTTTTCTGCGTACTGACAAATTCTCTTTTGTAGCTTTTATTTCGGTGAAATAAATACTGTAATCATTAAAAATTACATAATCACATTGTCCTCCTTTTACACTTTTCATAACACAATCATCATTTTGAATAAAATGGTATTCGGAGTTTATATTGTTTTGTATATGCAAATGATACTTTTCATTGGCATTTACAAAAACTCCTTTTTTTAAAATTTGATTTTCAAAAACAAAAGTATGTTTGTTTGTAATCGTTGTTAAACAATTAACTTCTATTTTAGGAAAAGCCTCTCGAAGTTGATGAATCATAAATTTAGCAATTTATCAAATTCATCCGAAAAAGAATCAGAAACAATATCAATCATATTCTCATTGATTTGCCCCAGTTTGTCATTCATTATTTTTTTTGCTTTTCCGTTTTTTAACTCATAAGCAATAAAATTTTTTGGGTCAAGCCAAGACTCTTTTTTGATAATTTTATTAACCTCAGTTGGTTTAGTTTTCCCCTTATCAAAAGCCAAAAGCAAATTATTGATTGATGCCAAAACAAAAGGACTGTGAGTAGTTAGTATTAAATTTTTTCTATCAAACAAACAGTTTTTGACTAAATATTTAATCAGTTCGTGCTGTGCTTTTGGATATAAATTTAGCTCAGGTTCTTCAACCACAAAATTAAAATTGTATTTTTCCTTTAATGATTTTGAATATTCTACTAATAGTAAAATAGGAATGATAGATTGCAAGCCCGAAGCTGATTCTAATAAATCAATCTTTTCTGTTTTGTTGTGATATATGTATGAAGTTTTGCCTTCTCGTTTGTATGTAAGGTTTTTATCAATTAAGCTTAAAGGTAATTCTTTAATTGTTTGAATAGCTTTTTCGTATTCTTGACCAATTTCTAAAAGATGTTTAGGTATTTTAACATTATTGTTAATTAGACCTAATACATTTTCAGAAATTAGATGAAGAAAATTTCTTTCAGATGGTATATATATAGAATCAAACAGAAAAATATTTGGAAAACAGCTAACAATTTTATTTAAAAGATTAAAGTAATTTTCAAGTGTTTTTTGTTCCTCTAGGATGTCTATTAGATAATCTACATCATTCGCTTTGATATCTATTTTTCTCAATCTGTTGTGCTGAAAATGAATTTCAAATTTTACTTTTTGGATTTGGTCAGTAAATATTCCAAAGAACTCATCTCTATTAATGAGATTATGTATATTGATATATGATGCTATTAATTTTTTTAATGTTTTAGTAACTTCCTCAATATCAGCATCTAAAATTTTACCTTTTTTTGATACTGAAAGAAGATGTTGAATAGAGTTTTTTATATATTCGTTATTAGTATATTCAAAATTAAAATTACTTATCTCTTTATTCAAAACCTCATAATTTATGTAGGTGTTTTGGTTTAAGTAACTAAAAATATTATATTTTTTCAATTCTTCATTAAATGAAATCTTAGAATCATTTCTGAAACTTTCATCTTCCAATATCGAAATCAATTTTGCCAAAGTACTTTTTCCAGACGCTTGCGCTCCAATAAAAGTGACCATTTCTCTAACTTCGATTTCAATATCTATTAGAGGGCCAAAATTTTTAACAATAAGTTTTGCTCTTTCCATAATTCAAATGTAGGAAATTAATTTTTATAATTTTTTTTGCGCGTGAGTAGGGATTCGAACCCTAAACTTTGAACTATTCACTATAATGTATTTTGTAATAAAATTGTGCTCACGCAGTCAAAGTTTTAAACACGCCTTTTTTTATTTTTTCCATAAGCATTGAATTATTAAAATAACAGGTTATACAATCGTACAAAATGCCCAAACTCAATTTTACGTACAAATTACTATCACAACCAGTTATCAATGTTAGTATCAAACTGATTAAATGAATATCTTAAATATTTTTACCCTTTCAATCGACAAGCCTTTACATCACCATCAACCACCACTTCTGTCATTCCAAGAGCTGAAAGATTCTTCATGGCTTTGTCCCATTTTTTACCACTCAATTCTGATTTGATTTTTAGTAAACCAAATTCCAATTGATTTCCGTTGGCTTGTAAAATAATAACAATATGCTTTTCATCCTCTTCTAATTGCACTTGTTTTTTCTCTGGGCGCATTTGCGGAAAGAATAAAACCTGTTCGTGTAATGTGCTGTAATTGTTGGGATTTTTTAAGTGTTCAATATCGAAGTGACAAATTCGTGACTGAAACATAGGTTTTATAAGTGATTATTTGATTTAATCTGTGATTTTAAGTATTTGAAAAATACTATTATTTAAGTTACCTAGTGTAATAATTCAGACAAATATAATAAATTATATGTTATTCTAGTTTTGTTTTACTATTTGAATTAGTCAATAATAATATAATGAGAGGTTTCTTTATTCTTTATTTAATATTTCCAAACAGCGATTTAAGACTTCTTGATTTTTAATAATTACCACAGCTAGTTTAATTCTAGTTCGTGAAACAATTTGTGATAACATTTTAGTTGGATGGTAAAATGGATTATCAATATAATTTCTTGTTGAAAGATAATCACTTTTATAATAGAAATGTTCTCCAATTACTGCAACAACATTATCGAATTCTTGACCGATTACGGTATGAGCATTATTATTAGCGCCTGGAAGATTGTGGAGCTCATAAGGTAAAGTTCTATGAGAATCAGGTGTGTAATTAATTACTTCCCAATTTTCTTTTTGTAATTGATTTAAAAATAATATTGCTTCATTATTGTTGTTAAAATAGTAAAGTTCAATATTATCATAATTTAGTTTATTTAAACTTCTTCTTTTGCTAAATAAACATTGAATGAAAGACGCAACTTCTTTATTTGTCCTAATTTTATCTGTTAATTCAAATGGTTCTATTGTTACTTTACTTTCTATTTTTTCAGCGACATTATTATTTATTTCGCCTTTTTTTAAAGTTTGTTGACCATCGTAAGAAAATATAATATTAGTAGAGTATTTCTTAATCTCTGAGATTAAATGTTCTAATTGACTTGGATAAATTCTTTGTGCTTCATCAACTATTATTAAATAATATTTTGATAAATTTTCTCTCATTATATCTCTTGCACCAATAATATTCCAACCGTAATCATTTGAAAGTATATTGTGCCCTTCATTTAAATAGCCGCAATGTATTACTAGAGTTTCATTTGTATCTGATACTTCTTTTGCTATGTCATAGGTTAATAGTGTTTTACCAGTTCCAGCTTTGCCTTTGATAGATATTATTGAAGGTGTTGGTAAACTTAATTCATTTAATATTTTAATTTTAATTTCTTCTTGATGAGTTGTTAGAAAGTACTTTCTTTTTATGAATTCTTTCGTAGAGTTAAACGGTGAAATTAAATAATTTGATGGATTAAAATAATTATCAATGTTATTTATTTTTTTTGCATTTTGTGAAGCCAAAAGACCCAATAAAAGTTTAATACTAACTTCTTCTAATTTGTCTGATTTGTCAAGAATATATAATTTTCTCTCCTCTGCAATGTATGTGAAACTATGTGTATCTCTATTTAAAAAGCTTAAGTAATATTTATTTCGTAATAGTTGAGCTATTATTTTATCATCAGTACTTTTTCTTTTTATTTCAATATTAATTACAGATTCATCATCAATTCTCAATAAGTCAAATTCTTTACCAATTTGTGGAATTGTATAACTTATAAAGAATTTATCAAATAATGCAACATTTTTGCTTAATGATTTTAAGTCGTCAACCAAGTTTGTCAAATCTTTTAACTCACTTTCTTTTATTTTAATAGAGTGATAAGTTAAGTATGAATTAAAAGATTCTTTGTTTAAATCTTTAGATGCACTTAGCAGAGAAATAATGTTTACTTGTTTCATTAAAGTTGTAATTTATAGAGTCGTCGTTTAAATTTGTACAAAACGTTCTTATGCTAGAGCTTGTGGCGACTTAGGAAACGAGTTTTCTCCACTAGAAGAAAACGAATTTAGGAAAAAGAAACGAACAATTTACCGATAAACTAGCCATGAGATTTAGCATGTGTTGTGTTTTATATTAATCAAAAGTTACTTCTTGAGCATGAATTCTTATTCTGTCAACATGACTAAAAACATCTTTTGATTCATAAAATTCTTCAAGTTCTTTGAAGTTCAACCATCTCGAACCAAGCATATTTTCTATAAACAATTCATCAAAAATAGTAAAACTAATTGCTTTACCTTTTGAGTTTTTTCTAGTTAGCGACTTTTCATTTTCTTTGATTTTCAAAACCTGACAAATAGGAACATGAATAGCCGTGCTAACTAATTTACTATCTGCGGTTGCTATATAAGAAGTTGGTCTTAAAAAAGCTGAACAAAATGGTAACCTATAACCTGAACTTTCTTCTTCACCTTTATAATTAGAACAAAATCCTGCTTTGCATAAATTTTTATCAAGTTTTGTAAATTGTTCTGCAATATTACCACTTGAAAGATTAAGACTTTTTGAATCCCAAGTTTTATATTGAAGAACGAGAAACCTAACTGTATTAGTTTTTAAATTAAACTGTTCGTAAATTAAGTCTGCTCCAATAACATGTTCAGCTTTATCTGGATGCAAAAGCCTTAATCTTAAAACTTTATTATCGTATAATTTGTAATCCTTAAATTCTTCATCTTCATATAAAATTTCTGAAAACTTGAAAGATGGTCTTTCAGCCAAATAAAAATCTTTATTCAAAATTTTATGCTCAGAGATTTTTCTCGGTTGAAAATATGTAAGAGCATTTTTTAAATCAAAAATACGTTTGTTTAAAAACCTTTTTGATTTGTCTTTTTCCACAATCGTTTCGAGTTCATCAAGTTCTTCTTGAATTAAATCAGTTGGCTCAACTTTTATTTTATCTGTTGACTTTACTTCAGCCTTTTCTTTGAAATACTTTACAATATCACTTTCATTTTTCCTTGCTAATAAAGTTGTTACTTCGGTGTAAACTGTTGGATTTATATCATGAATCATATCCAATGTTTGCTCATAAGTAATTGGTTGATAAGCTCGTTTTGCAATACTTATAGCTTCTCTAACAGCATTAACAACTTGGAATGCATTATTTCTTCTATCATCTTCGTTAACTTCTTCATTACTAAAATAACTCATAATATTTTTTGGTTTTTTGGTTCGGTTCTCGTAAAACGATACACCACTTGTATAAAATTTATTATATTTTCATACATATCTACCTAAATGTAAGTAGATTGGTCTGAAAAAATGATTTTTATTATTTCAAATATATAGAAAAAAATATTACAAATATCCTTGTTCCTCAATGATGCAATCTTAAATCGATTAAGCTATTGCCCTGACTAATTATTTTGTAATTTATTTTTCTTTAAACTGAAAGCAATTAATTTTGTGCTATATGTTGCGGTACAACCCATAATTCTTGTGTAGAGCCACTTTCTCTAACTATGGAATAAGTGAATCCATTACCACCCAATAAATATAATTCAGTCCCTTTAGGTAAAAGTTTCATATCTCCACTATACACTAATGTATTAATTGCATCTTGGTCGTTTACTTTAAAATATTTAAACATTTCGTGAAACATATCTTCACTTGTAGCAGCGTATGTATCTTGGGTAACATGAAATGCGGTTATGGATTCTGATTGGGTACTTTCTTGGTTATTACTTTCGTATGATGAACTTTTTGATTCATTTGAATTTAATCTTATTACCATATAAACTACGAAACCTAGAAATATTATTATTGATATATATATAATTTTCACTTGTATTTCATTGACTGTGGAGTTATTTGGTGCTGGGGTTTTACTTTTAGGTCTATGATTACTTTCGAAATGTGGGTTTTTGAATGTGGTGTCACAGTTACAACAATCAAAGAATTGCAAATTTTCTACACCGTTAGGACGACCAAGATTGAAGCCACATTTAGGGCAAAATATACTTTCCATAATTTATGTTTTTTTGAATTTAACAATGATGCTACTTTGCTAAACAGTAGTCAATTTGTAGTAAAAATAATCAAAAAAATCGAATCTATTGACAATCAAAGATGCTATTTCAGTCCCTTATAACATTCTGTAAAACTTGTGGTAGTAAAAAAGGCAACTAGTGTATTAACAAAAAATTAATTTCTAAATAAAACTAAGGGACTAAATTATTTATTAAATAAACGTCTGTATGAACTTTATTTTATTGTCCATCTCGCCTACAAGATTTTCATCTAGTGTGTTTTCTTGGATGTCTCTTAATAATTCATTAACCATAGCTTTCATTTTGCTACGCTTTACAGATGGATTTTTAACATCAAACTTTAAATCAGAAATATTATTTATAATCCTATCATAACCTATATTTTCAGCTCCATAATACCCCAAATATCTTAATACCCCATTATGTTCATTTAATAAATATATTGGGTCAATACCTATTGGTATCTTTTTAACTTTTTGATAACCTTCCAACCATAAAAACATCAGCCTTTTTTGAAAAGTATTGTCATATAAGTCTTTTACTTGCACAGTATCTAATTTTAATCTCTCCTTTAAAAGCTTTAAAAGCTGTATTTCATAGCGTAAAACGTTTTGATTGTGATATATCTCAGGAATAGATTGAATAACAGTTTTATGGCTGTTTTTTATTTCTTTTGTTTTGTCATAAAATTTTAATGATTTAGAACCTGATTTTGATATAAAGGATATGGACTCCGCATATCTCTGATTTATTAAACGAGGGTAAGAAACCAAACAAGAAGTATATCGATGAATGGGATGCTTTAATATAAAATTAAACCCAAAGTCAATTCTTGTAAGTGTTGCATCATCTATATTTACGTTTAGATTATCTGAAAGCATTTGTATCGCTTCTTTTGTAGTGTCCCAATCCAATTGTGCCAAATTATTGCCAAAATAGAATTTAGGTAATGACCCAGTAAAATACAACTTGATTGGTTTGTTCTTTTCATCAAACTTTATTGTAATTCTAAAATTTAAAAGATTAAATGAAATAGTGTACCCATCCTTTTTTATTGATTTTATTTCATTTTCAAATAAGTGTTGGAAATCTGAATATCTCTTATGCTCAAGGATAATGTATCCTCTTATTGTATCAATCATATTATTTCTTTTATATGGTAATTAAGATGGCTTATTATAAGAAAGGATTTTAGGATTTGTATATATCATATCTAATAAGAGAAATCTATATCTCCATTGATTTTGAATTACATAAACTTTGAATGATTCGGTTACATCTATTTCTTTGATTATAATTATATCATCAGAATTAGGATATTTTCCAAACCAAAGGTCATCTGCGATTAATTGCTTCAATATGATTCGTACAAACGGATATTTATTTTGAACTCTTATTTTTAAAATATGATTTCCTTTCACTTCCTTTAAAAAAATATCATTTTGTCTAATGTTATTATATGTTTTGAAGCTTTTACTTTTAATTTCAGGAGAATAATATCTTTTTACTTTTCTATAGCAGTAAATGTGATTTATCATTTCGTTCTGTTTTTAGTTTTCAATAAATAATCAGACACACTACTTTCAACCTCATCATTTGAAGCAATATAGTTTTGAGATAAAAAATCTTCTAAATCCTTTCTATGAATAAAGATAAGTTTGCCAGTAGGCTTGGAATGTGAAAGCTTTTTGGAAGCTACTAATTTTTGAATATAGGATTTGCTAACCCCTGATACAATTGATGCTTGTTCAATTGTGAGTAACCTTTTTCTGTAAAGGTTTCGTAGTTTGATTTCTTTTTTCAGAAATCGTAGTTCTCTTAAAATGATTTTTAGTGACATAATTAGGGGGTTTAAATTATGTCACAAAGCTATCTCAAAGAGATGTGTCCTTTGATAAGGGGTTTATGGGTTGAAAGTAAGTACATATTTCATCCATAATTGAATTTGTGATATCATTGAATAATGTGTCTTTTTTATCAGCAAAACAAGAGCTTAGTTGTTTTTCAACAAATCTATTTCCTTTTTTATTTAGGAAATGAGAAGATATTAATTTATTCTTAAACTTCTTGGTTTCGTCATCTAAAAAATTATTCTCAATTAGCAATGTGATTAAATTCACTATTTGTAATTCTGTGCCAAGCCATTGAATTTTAGTTTGCCATTCATCTTTAAAATGGTAATTAAAATTATTTATGTCAGTCTTTATTAATTTGTTGTTAACGAGTTGTTTGTGTAAAAATTCAATGAATTTATAATTGTCTATGTTTTGATTTAATAAAAAAGCAGATTTTCGTTGATGTTTGATTTTTTCGAGTTTTATTTCGGTAGTTATTTTTGATAATTTAGTGTCAATTGTCCTTTTAAGTATAATTAACCGCCTCCTAAAATCTATGTATTTGTCATCAGTTTTATTTTGAATCGTGAATAATAAGTCAATTATTCCATCCTCATATTGTGTATAGTATTCCTCATAATACAACTCGTCTTCAAGTCTATCTTCAAACCCTCCATCATAAAAATCCTCTAATATTAAGTCGCTGAAATGTTTTTCAAAATTGATTATTATTCGGTCTTCGTAGTATTCTACTAACTCTTTTATTTTTTGGAAATTCATAACTTAAAAATTAAAATTAATCATACTATTTACTGCTTTTTCTTTTTCCTCATTTATTACTTTCGCATAAACTAAAGTACTCTTAACATCCCGATGTCCCATTAGTTTAGAAATCGTAAAAATATTTACTCCTGATGTAACTAATAATGTTGCAAAGGTATGCCTTGCACAATGAAAATGAATTCCTTTTTTTATTTCAGCTTTTTTAAGTAATTTTTTTACTGTTCTATTTAATGAACTGATATGTTCGGAAAGATTAAAGACAAATTCCTTGTTATGTTTTTGTTTGTCTAAAATACTCATTGCGTTTTGATTCAATGGTATATAAACTAAATTTTTTGTTTTAGTTTGTGAAATTTGAATTCTATTATCTTTTATATTCGACCATTTTAAAGCCTTAATATCTGAAGCCCTTAATCCAGTATAGCAACTTAATAGGAAAGCATTTTTTGCATCATTATCAAAAAAATCTGTATCTATGATTTTTTGAATTTCTTCTTTAGTTAAAAATAGAATCTCAGTTTCTTTTTTCTTTGGTTTAGTAATATATTTAGCTGGATTTTCAACAATTATTTTCTCCTTAACAGCTTGATTTAAAGTAGCAGTGATTTTATTAAAATATGTGAAAATTGTATTGTTTGCGAGGTCCTCTTTTATTAGGTAACTTAAAAAATCTTCAAGCCATTTAGCAGTAATATTTTCAAATGTTATTTTTTTGCCTTGAAAAGATATTAAATGTTTTAAAGTATTATCCCAAGCGGTTTTTGTGTTAGAACCTTTCTTGTTTCCTAATTCTTCAAAATATTGTATAAAATTAGCTTTTTGAAGTTGCCTTGAAACTAGACCGTTTTTGGTGTTTCCTAATTCTATTTCTAGTTGGGATTTAATTCTATCAACAATTCTATCCTTTTCTTTTTTTGTATCTCTTGAATCACTTGGGTAGAAAGTTGTTTCTTTTATGGTTTCTCTTACCCTTTTCCCATTTATTAAATAATCTAGTTGAACTCTGTAAGGTCTATTCCTTTTTGTTAGTTTGGAATCTCCTAAATATTTGATTCTTGTGTTTACAGACATAAATCTATTTTTAAGGTTTGATAAATTTAATGGATAAACAGATCCAAGTGACGATTTCGTGACACTATTTTAAGATGTATCTGCTATTATCTGAAACAAAAATAGGTTGCCCGAAGACAACCTACAATGAGTATTTAGTATGTACTTATTTTTATTTTGTATTAGCCTATCAATAAAACATGTTTAATGTCTTCTATTGAATGTACTTTTGTTAACCCCAATGAAACTAGGTTTTTAATAGCTTTATCCCATTGTTTTCCACTCAATCCAACATTTATTTTTAATTCGTTTAATGGCATTGATAAATGTAGTTTTAACTCCTCAATTATATGCTTCTCTTCACTACTCAATTCCACCTGTTTTTTCTCTGGTCGCATTTGAGGGAAGAACAGCACTTCCTGAATCGAGGCATTATTGGTCAAGAACATCATCAAACGATCCATTCCAATTCCTAAACCTGAAGTTGGTGGCATACCATATTCTAGGGCTCTCAAGAAATCCTCATCAATAGTTCCTGTAGCTTCGTCATCTCCTTTTTCGGCCAATCGCATTTGGTCTTCAAAACGTTCTCGTTGGTCAATTGGGTCGTTTAATTCAGAATAAGCATTAGCAACTTCTTTACCGCAAACCATCAATTCAAACCGTTCTGTCAATTCTGGATTGTCACGGTGTTCTTTACAAAGGGGTGACATTTCTTTTGGATAATCGGTAATGAATGTGGGCTGAATGTAATTTCCTTCGCATTTGGCTCCAAAAATTTCATCAATCAATTTTCCTTTACCCATTGTCGCATCCACATCAATTCCCATTCCTTTGGCAGCATCAAAAAGTTCTTCTTCGCTTTTGCCTGAAATATCAAAACCCGTAAAATGTTTAATCGAATCGGTCATGGTAACGCGAGCATACGGCGCTTTGAAATTAATTTGGTGTTCTCCAAAAGTCGCTTCACTCGTTCCATTGACACCAATAGCGCAATGTTCCAACAGATTTTCGGTAAAATCCATCATCCAGTTGTAGTCTTTGTAGGCTACATATATTTCCATAGCAGTAAATTCGGGGTTGTGTGTTCTGTCCATTCCTTCGTTGCGGAAGTTTTTCGAAAACTCGTACACCCCATCAAAACCACCAACAATTAATCTTTTCAAATACAATTCGTTGGCAATTCGCATATATAGCGGCATGTCCAGCGCATTGTGGTGTGTTACAAAAGGTCTAGCAGCAGCACCACCAGGAATCGATTGCAAAACAGGAGTTTCTACTTCAAGATACCCTTTATCATTAAAAAACGAACGCATCGCATTGAATAATTTGGTTCTTTTGATAAAGGTTTCTTTTACATTTTGGTTTACCGTCAAATCTACATAACGCATTCTGTACCGCAATTCGGCGTCATTAAAAGCGTCGTGTATTTTTCCGTCTTCATCCACTTTTGGTAAAGGTAACGGTCGTAATGTTTTGCTTAAAAAAGTAAATTCATCTACTCTGATGCATTGCGCACCTACTTTGGTAGTAAACAATTCACCTTCAATCCCAATAAAATCACCTAAATCGGTCAATTTCTTAAAAACCTGATTGTAAAGCGTTTTATCCTCACCCAAACACAACATATCACGGTTTATATACAACTGAATTCGACCTTCACTATCCTGCAATTCAGCAAAACAAGCTTTTCCTTGATCTCTCACGCTCATCAAACGTCCCGCCAAAATTACCTTCTTGCCTTCCTCAAAGTTTTCTTTCACCTGTTTCGAAGTATGATTTACAGGAAAAAGATTGGCTGGATAGGGATTGATGCCCAGATTGCGTAAGCTTTGTAGTTTTTCTCTACGGATAATTTCTTGTTCGGATAATGTCATTAGGATCTAATTTTTAAGACTGCAAAGGTAAAGTTTTTGTTTCAAGTTTAAAGTCTAAAGTTTAAGGTTTTTTAGGAGCAGAAACATTGGGCTTTTCAATCCACAGTTGTCCCGCTATTTGTTCTAATCTTTTTTGTTTTTAAAGGAAAAAAAATCAAAAAACACTATTATTTTAAATCCGTTTCAATCCGTCCCGATAGCTATCGGGATCTGTTTCACCTGCCTGTCGGCAAGGCAGGTCCGTGTGCCATTTTTATTTAAAGAAGCATTGCAATAAAAACTTTGTAACTTTGTAAACCAATTTGCTACAATGAACAAAACCATCCAACTCCAAGATTTAGGACTTCAAGATTACAAAACCACTTGGGAGTATCAAGAAAGATTGTTCAAAGAAATTGTCGATTTAAAAATCCAAAATCGAAATTCAAACTCCCAACTTCCAACTCCCAACTTCTTGCTTTTAGTAGAACATCCCCATGTATATACATTAGGGAAAAGCGGTGATTTAGAAAATTTACTTTTGACCGAAAAACAGCTCGAAGCCAAAGGAGCTACTTTTTATAAAATTAATAGAGGAGGCGATATTACCTATCACGGTCCTGGACAAATCGTGGGATATCCTTTATTGGATTTGGATAATTTCTTTACCGATATTCACAAATACCTGCGGTTTTTAGAAGAAACCATAATTCTAACTTTAGCCGAATACGGACTTGAATCGGGCAGGAGTGATGGGGAAACAGGCGTTTGGTTGGGTGTAGGAACGCCTTTTGCTCGTAAAATTTGTGCCTTGGGTGTTCGAGCTTCTCGTTGGGTAACGATGCACGGTTTTGCTTTGAACGTAAATGTGGATTTGGGTTATTTTGACAATATTATTCCTTGTGGAATTAAGGGCAAAGCGGTTACTTCTTTGCATGTAGAACTTGGTGTCGAAAAAGTGGATGAAGCTGAGGTTAAAGAAAAAATATTGAAGCATTTTGCTACTTTGTTTGAAGCAGAATTCGTGGTTTTGAATTAGCCACAGATTACACGGATTAAACGGATTGTCACGGATTTTTTGTATTAGATGGTTTTGATTTACTGTTCGTGCTTTGCACGCAACGAAATTCTCGCTGTCGGAAGATGTGTTTTTTTATCTGTTTATGTTTCTAACTTTTAAAACTGTCCCCGTTCTTTTTAGAAATTCAATTTCTAATATATCATCTTTAGACCAATTTGGGCATTCATCACTATACATCAAAAAATGTTTGGTTAGATTTTTAGGTCTTTCGGTAATTTTTACCTCAAATTTTTTGCTGCCGTTGTAGATTTTGTCGGATATTTCTGTTCTGTAAAAATATTTATAGCCTTCGTTTATATCTTTCTTTAAACAAACAATGTTGTAATAATAAATTCCATAAATTATAAGTCCATTCATAATAACAAAGAAAATAAGCATTTTTCATAACTCATACTCTGAATTGATGATTGAGCAGTAATTCGTGCTGGTAAAAACGGCATTATTGGAATTAAAATAAAATATATTAAACAAGCATAAAATGATTTTTTCGTGACTTTTGGAAGTATTTCATAATTTAATAAATCAATATCATCTTTTGAAAATATTTTTTTTTCAATATTAATATTTGTATCCATTTTTAACTTTTTAATTTATGATTTTATTTATATTAATTGTTATAGAAATAAGTTCTAAAGAAAGTTTTTTAAATTCATTTCTCTTCACTTCAGCGGCTACATATCTGCTAACTCGTCTAAATAGTTCTTACGAAAGATAGACTTTATTTATCTCTCAAATATATAAATAATTCATTACAAATTATCAAAAAAGAAATACCCTAAATCTCCAATTTCAATTGCTCAGGCAACAATCGAAATGTTATTCTATGATACTTTGTAACGCCATATTTTCTTATAGCTTCACGGTGTTCTTTGGTAGGGTAGCCTTTGTTTTGTTTCCAGTTGTACATCGGGAATTCTTCGTGAATCAGATTCATATACTCATCTCGTTCCGTTTTTGCTAAAACAGAAGCCGCAGCAATACTCAAATATTTCGAATCTCCTTTGATAATACTTTGGTTAGGAATCGATTGCAATAATTCGATTTCAGCTTTTGAAAACTGTTTGCCAAAATTGCTTTTCAAACCTAATTTGGCGTTGATTTTTCGGTTTCCGTCTACGATTATAAATTCAGGTATTGGGTTTAATTTTAAAATACATTCTTGCATGGCTTTCATAGAAGCGTTCAGGATATTGATTTCGTCAATTTCCTTTGGATACAAATGAGTTACGGCAAATGCAATAGCTTGACTTTCGATAATAGATCTAAGAATTTCTCTTTTTTCCCCGGACAATTGTTTGCTGTCGTTCAAAATTTTGTTTTCAAAATCCTCTGGAAGGATTACTGCGGCTGCGGTTACTGGACCTGCCAAACAACCGCGACCTGCTTCGTCAGTTCCTGATTCTAGTATAAATGTTGAGAATTTAGCGAGTAGCATTGTGCTTTGTTTTGAAAAACAAATATGGTGTTTTTTTGGAACATATACTTTTCTACATTGTCAGAAATTTTATTATTTGGGGTTGTAATTAATTATTTTAGTCAATTTCTGTGAAATCAGTACTAAATTATAGCAGTATTCTCTAAGAGATTTATTTTTAGTCAATTATAACGTTTTCGTTAATAATATTCATTTTTTTAATTTAATATTATTGAAGTATATAATATATTTGTGCTTCAAAAATATTAATTAATTTATGCTGAGCGGTTTTGTTCAGTTCAACATTTAAAACAACAAAAATGAGTATTATTATTAAAATTCACGCAAGACAAATTTTCGATTCAAGAGGAAACCCTACAATAGAAGTAGATGTAGTTACAGATAATGGTGTTTTAGGAAGAGCTGCTGTTCCGTCTGGTGCTTCAACAGGGAAATTTGAAGCTGTAGAATTGAGAGACGGTGGAAAAGCATTTCTTGGAAAAGGAGTTTTGAAAGCAGTTGAAAATGTAAATACTAAAATTGCTGAGGAATTAATAGGAATTTCCGTTTTTGAACAAAACTTAATCGATCAAACCATGATTGATTTAGACGGAACGCCAAATAAAGCAAACTTAGGAGCAAACGCGATTCTTGGCGTTTCGTTAGCTGCTGCCAAAGCTGCTGCGAATGAGTTAGGATTGCCTTTATATAGATATGTTGGAGGAGTTTCTGCCAATACATTGCCAGTTCCAATGATGAATATCATCAACGGTGGATCCCATTCGGATGCGCCTATCGCTTTTCAAGAATTTATGATTTTTCCAGTAAAAGCGACTACTTTTACTCATGCTATGCAAATGGGAACGGAGATTTTTCACAGTCTTAAAAAAGTATTGCACGATAGAGGATTGAGTACTGCTGTAGGTGACGAAGGTGGATTTGCTCCAAACTTAGCAGGAGGAACAGAAGATGCATTAGATACTATAAAATTAGCGGTAGAAACTGCGGGTTACTCTTTTGGTGACGAAATAATGGTCGCTTTAGACTGTGCTGCATCTGAATTTTATGTGGACGGAAAATACGATTATTCTAAATTTGAAGGACCAACCGGAAAAATTAGAACATCGGCTGAACAAGTAGATTATTTGGCTGAATTAGCAGCAAAATACCCAATTATTTCTATCGAAGACGGAATGGACGAAAACGACTGGGACGGTTGGAAATTGCTAACAGAAAAAATTGGTCATAAAACCCAATTGGTTGGTGATGATTTATTTGTTACCAATGTGGAGCGTTTGTCAACGGGTATCGAAAAAGGGATTGCTAATTCTATTTTGGTAAAAGTAAACCAAATTGGAACCTTGACCGAAACTATTGCTGCTGTAAACATGGCGAAAAATGCGGGTTACACTTCGGTTATGTCACACCGTTCTGGAGAAACCGAAGACAATACCATTGCAGATTTAGCAGTAGCGTTGAATTGTGGGCAAATAAAAACAGGATCTGCTTCTCGTTCGGATCGTATGGCAAAATACAATCAATTGTTAAGAATCGAAGAAGAATTAGGGAATACTGCTTATTTCCCTGGTAAAAATGCATTTAAAATAAAATAAACCTATATTTTTTATTAAAAAGCCATTTACGTAAAGTAAGTGGCTTTTTTTTTGAATTTTAACATTTTCGTTGCGAATTTCATTTTTTAATTCCATAAGAATAGCCTATTTTTGGAAAATTATATAAAAGATTTATTTCCATACTTAATTATGTCAAAAACAGCAACACTAGAAATAGAAGGTAAAAAATACGAGTTTCCAATATATGTTGGTTCTGAAAATGAAATGTCCATAGATATCAGCAAATTGCGAGATTTAACAGGGGCAGTTACCATGGATCAAGGATACAAAAACACAGGAGCTTGTAAAAGTGCTATTACTTTTCTAGACGGTGAAGAAGGGGTTTTGCATTACAGAGGCTACTCTATAGAAGAACTGGCAGACAAAGGAAATTTCCTTGAAGTAAGTTATTTGTTGATTTTTGGCGAATTGCCAACAAACGCTGAATTAAAAGAATTTGAAACTCACATTCGCAGATATACTTTGGTTAATGAAGAAATGAAAAACATCATTGATGGGTTTCCTAAAACGGCTCATCCCATGGGCGTTTTAGCCGCATTGACTAGTGCTTTAACCGCATTTAATCCAAAATCGGTTAATCCAGAAAATAAGGAGGAATTGTATGAGTCTGTTTGTAAAATTATGGGTAAGTTTCTTGTAATTGCTACTTGGACCTATAGAAAAAGCATGGGTTATCCATTGAATTATTACAACAATACACTAGGATATGTTGAAAATTTCATGAACTTAATGTTCGAATTGCCTACAGAGCCATTCAAAGCAGATCCTGCAATTGTTGATGCGCTAGATAAATTGTTTATTCTTCATGCCGATCACGAGCAAAACTGTTCCACATCGACTGTACGAATGGTAGGTTCGTCACATGCGGGATTATTCGCCTCGATTTCTGCTGGAGTTTCTGCACTTTGGGGACCACTTCACGGTGGTGCAAACCAAGCCGTTCTTGAAATGTTGGAAGAAATTCATACCAATGGTGGCGATGCTGATAAATATATGGCTAAGGCCAAAGACAAAAACGATCCTTTTAGATTAATGGGTTTTGGTCACCGAGTGTATAAAAACTTTGACCCAAGAGCTAAAATTATCAAAAAAGCAGCTGACGAAGTTTTAAAAACGTTGGGTGTTAATGATCCTATTTTAGAAATTGCCAAAAAGTTAGAAGCTGCAGCCTTGGCAGATGAGTATTTTGTGTCTAGAAAATTATATCCTAATGTTGATTTCTATTCTGGAATTATATACCGAGCATTGGGGATTCCTACCGATATGTTTACGGTAATGTTTGCCATAGGAAGATTACCAGGTTGGATAGCGCAGTGGAAAGAAATGCGCGAAAACAAAGAACCCATAGGAAGACCAAGACAGATATATACGGGTCATACTTTGAGACCATTTATAGAATCCGATAAAAGATAAAATTGTTTTCTAAAGCCTCGCAAATAGCGAGGCTTTTTTTATCTTTGGCACACGAGCAAAGTGAATTGACGAAGTAAAATCGATACGATATATGCTAGAATTAAATATAAATAACGAAACCTCTAGGCTAAGAGCGGTAGTTCTGGGCTCTGCGATTAGTAATGGACCAACACCCAAGGTCGAAGAAGCTTATGATCCCAAGTCATTAGAGCATATTCTGGCAGGAACATATCCTGTAGAGTCGGATATGGTCATTGAAATGGAAGCTTTCAATCAAGTTTTTTTGAAATATGGGGTTACAGTAT
The DNA here is from genome assembly GCA_043770135.1 of Flavobacterium sp. GTDB lineage: Bacteria > Bacteroidota > Bacteroidia > Flavobacteriales > Flavobacteriaceae > Flavobacterium. The sequence goes on from JAYVIN010000072.1 coordinate 37,081, forward strand.
ATCGTCCTAATTTAATTGAAAATTACAATCAAATTTTCTCCAGAGATATAGGATTTGTAATTGGTGGTATTTTTATTAAATCAAACATTCTACCCGATAGAGAACGAGAATTAGATGCTATTCAATATATAATCGATCAAATAAATCCAGCAAAGGTGGTGCGTCCTCCTGCAGAAGTTCATATTGAAGGCGGTGATGTGATGTTGTGGAATGATTATATTTTTATTGGTACTTATAAAGGAAGCGACTACAAGGATTATATTACTGCAAGGACAAATACCGAAGGAGTTCAATACATCAAAGATTTGTTCCCTGATAAAATTGTTAAAGAATTCGATTTGGTGAAGTCAAAAATAGAAGCTCGTGATAATGCCTTGCACTTGGATTGTTGCTTTCAACCCGTTGGAACAAATAAAGGAATCATTTATAAAAGAGGTTTTCGTGAAGAGGCCGATTATTTATTTTTGGTTCAACTTTTTGGCGCAGCAAATCTTTTTCATATTACCCGAAAAGAAATGTATAATATGAATTCTAATGTATTTTCGATAGATACTAATGTTGTTGTGTTGGAAAGAAAATTTAAAAGACTCAACAACTGGTTGCGAGAAAATGGATTTGTTGTTGAAGCAATTCCATATTCAGAAATAGCCAAACAAGAAGGATTACTGCGTTGTTCGACATTGCCGTTGATTAGGGATTAAGAAATGTTCTAGAGACGTTGCATTCCAACATGTAGAGACGTTGCATTGCAACGTCTCTACAAATAATATCAAAATTATTTAACAAACCAATACCAAAATAAATGAACCAGACCACAAATTCCATTTTAATGATTCGTCCGGTAGCGTTCCGTATGAACGAACAAACAGCGGTAAATAATTATTACCAAAAAGTGTTGGATAATTTATTGCCAGCAACAGTCAATGCCAAAGCGCAACAAGAGTTCGATGCATTTGTAACTAAATTAAGAGCTGTTGGAATTCAGGTTATTGTAGTGGATGACACATTAAATACAGATACACCTGACAGTATTTTTCCTAATAATTGGATTTCATTTCACGAAAATGGAGATGTGGTTTTGTATCCGATGTTTGCCGAAAACCGACGCCAAGAACGCCGTGAAGAAATACTCGATATTCTTGAAGAAGATGGATTTATTATAAATGAAATTATGGATTATACTTCTGCGGAAGAGGACGGATTTTATCTGGAAGGTACAGGAAGTATCGTTTTGGATAGAGAAAATGCAAAAGCCTATTGTGCGCTTTCGCCTCGTGCTGACGAAGAATTGTTTATAGAGTTTTGTGAAGATTTCGAATATTCACCCATATTGTTCGAGGCTTTTCAAACCGTGAATGGAGAGCGAAAATTGATTTATCATACCAATGTGATGATGTGCGTAGCTGATACTTTTGCCGTTATCTGTGCCGATTGTATCGATGATAAAAAAGAGCGCAAAATGGTTTTGGACAGTTTAAGAGGCGACGATAAAGAAATTATTCTGATTACGGAATCTCAAGTCAATAATTTTGCCGGAAATATGCTCGAGTTAAAAGGGGCTAATGAAAGAAGGTATTTGGTTATGAGTACTGCCGCACATCAAAGTTTAACAAAAAAGCAAATTGCCCAACTCGAAGAACATGTTACTATTTTGAGTTCGAGCCTCGACACTATCGAAGCTTGTGGAGGGGGAAGTGCACGTTGTATGATGGCGGAAATTTTCCTGCCAACAGAAGAATAGCAACCCATTCCTTTTTTGTACTTTTGCCAAATGAAAAACAAAAAAACCTTGGTTTTAGGAGCTTCTGCTAAATTGGACAGATATTCCTTTAAAGCTATTACGATGCTTGTCGAAAAAGGACATTCGGTTCTTGCTATTGGACAAAATGCGGGAGAAGTGGCAGGAATAAAAATACAGACTAAAGCTATACCTTTAAAAAATGTAGATACAGTTACTTTATATTTAAATCCTAATCGTCAAAGAGACTATTATAATTATATAATTGAATCAAGACCAAAACGGGTGGTTTTTAATCCAGGCACCGAGAATCCAGAATTTTATCAATTATTAAATTTGAATGATATTAAATACGAAGTTGCTTGTACCTTAGTATTGTTGACTACAAATCAGTTTTAAACATAAAAAATTCCAGCCTTCAAAGGCTGGAATCTTTGCATATTACTTCTTACATTCATGGAATTTTCATCAAAACTTTTAGAAAAAGCGGTTAACGAAATGGCTCAATTGCCCGGAATAGGCAAACGAACCGCTTTGCGATTGGTTTTGCATTTGTTAAAACAGCCCAAAGAACATACAGGGTTTTTAGCGCAATCGCTTACCACTATGAGAGACGATGTTAAGTTTTGTTCCAGTTGCCATAACATTTCCGATGTGGATATTTGCGAGATATGTTCGAATTCTAAAAGGCATCATCAAATTATATGTATTGTAGAAGATATTCGGGATGTGATGGCAATCGAGAATACAGGTCAGTTTAGAGGAATTTATCACGTTTTGGGCGGAAAAATTTCTCCAATAGACGGAATAGGACCAAGCCAGTTGAATATTACTACTTTGGTCGAAAAAGTAAAATTGGGTGCTGTTGCCGAAATTATTTTTGCTTTAAGCTCTACCATGGAAGGTGATACCACCAATTTTTATATTTACAAACAAATTCAAGATTGTGATATCATAACTTCAACCATTGCCAGAGGAATTTCTGTAGGTGATGAACTAGAATATGCAGATGAGGTTACCCTCGGCAGAAGTATTTTGCAAAGGATTCCTTTTGAAAAATCCTTCAAAAATAATTAATTTACAATATATTAAAAGTGATATTTTAAATTTGTGAAATGAAAAGTTATATTTGTTACAAAAATAATAAAATGAAGATAGCGCTATCGTATTTATGGATTGGGGTTTTTGTTCTTTTGACTTCGTGCGTTTCTAATCAAGATATGATTTACCTTCAAAAAAAAGAAGGTCAGGAAGTTAATACTATTACTGCAATACGTTCAAAGCCCTACAGACTGCAAACAAATGATGTTTTAAGTGTTACCATAAAAGCCATAGATCCTAAGTTGGTTACTATTTTTAGTCCTTCGAATCAAGGAGAGATAGGAAAATCGGAGTCTGCATTATACTTTGACGGATTTAGAGTAGACGATCACGGCAATATTAGAATGCCAGTTTTAGGAGAAATTAATGTAATTGGTTATACTGTCGAAGAAGTAAGAGATGTAATAGAAAAGCGATTACTAGCCGATTATTTTAACAAGGAAGCTAGCCTTTTTGTAACCGTTAAGATGGCAGGTTTCAAATATACTATTACTGGAGAGGTTGGAAGCAAAGGAACCAAAACTATTTTTCAGGACAATGTCAACATTATGGATGTCATCGCCAATTCGGGTGATATAAATGCCACAGGAAATAGAAAAGAAGTGACAATAATTCGTCAATTGCCTACAGGAACAGAAATGCACACACTTGATCTTACTGATATTAATGTCATGAATTCCCCTTATTATTACTTGCAACCCAATGATTTTATTTATGTCAAACCGCTCAAAAAGAATACTTGGGAAAATTTTCAAACTGGTTTACAAGGATTTACATCTGTAGTTTCATTGATAACATTAGGTACTACTGTTTATTTACTTTTTAAAAATTAATTCAGACTACAAATGTTAGACATAAAAGATTTTTCCATTTTTGAAAATCAGTCGGGTTTTGACTTTAAAGGGTTTTTGATAAAGATTGCAAGTTATTGGAGGTGGTTTATTATTAGTTTAATAATCACGTATTCAATAGCTTATCAAGTCAATATCCGAAAAGAAAAATTGTACTCAATGGAAACTCTTATTTCGGTCAAAGAAGAGAACAATCCTTTCTTTACGTCTAATACCAGTTTAGTATTTAACTGGGGAGGCACTTCGGATCAGGTTCAAGGTATTACAACTACTTTACAATCAAGATCTCACAATGAGTTGGTTGTCGAAAAATTACAATATTACATAAGTTATTATTTACAAGGTAAGTACCAACTTACAGATGCTTATGGTGCCGTTCCTTTTTATGTAGCTTTAGATAAAAATAAACCTCAAATAGCTAGTACTTTAATTGCAATTAAATTTTTAAGTGACAATGTATATCGTATTCGAATTCCATTTTCAGGTAATTCAGTCTCTACAATTACTTATTCTGATAATTCATACAGTCAAACTGCTGTAGTGCCAGGAGATTTTGTAAAACAATATAGAGTGGGAGAGCAAGTTTCTTTACCTTTTCTGAATTTGAAATTACAAATAAAGGATAATCCTGGTTTTTATAAAGGCAATGAATATTTTGTGCAGTTTAATGATTTTGATGGCACCGTTTCCTCGTACAAAGGAGTTTCTGTGAGGTCAGATGATCGAGGTGGTTCTATAATGACTCTGGGTATGACTGGACCTAACAAAGCTAGAATGGTGGAGTATTTAAACTCAACGGTTAAGATGTTGATTAAGAGGCAACTGGATTCTAAAAATCAATTTGCAACCAATACAATAGCATTTATCGACAGTACTTTAGTAGCCATGGAGTCGCAAATGAAAGAAACGACCAATGAGTTAAAGTCATTCAGAAAAGATAAAAATATTTATGATATTGAAGAGGGAGGGGGCAAATTTTCTAGTAAAATTCTTGAATATGATATTAAGAAAGATGAAATCACTCGTAAAACAGCCTATTATAATTCATTAAAAGCGTATTTAAAAAATAGCGTTGATTATGCTAAACTTCCTGCGCCATCAGTTGCTGGAATTGATGATCCAAATGTTGTTGCCAATATTTCTAAATTAATCTCGCTCTCAACTCAAAGATCAGAAATGGCTTATGCGGTTAAAAGTGATAAAATCTTTAAGGATTTTGATAATCAAATGGAATCCGTAAAAAGGGTTTTACTCGAAAATATTGCCACTGCTAAAAACGCTTTATTGTATGATTTGGCAATAGTCGAAAGTAAAATTAATGAAACGGAGAGTACTATAAAGCAATTGCCAGAAGATCAGCAGGAGTTGATAAAAATCAAAAGAAAGTATGATTTAAGCGATAATATTTATAGTACATTCCTAGAAAAAAGGAGTGAGGCCGATATTGTAAAAGCAGCAAATTTATCAGATATTCATTTTATAGATCCTGCAAAAGATATTGTTGCTGTACAAATAGGCCCCAATACTTCGGTCAATTATGTCACCGCATTGTTTTTAGGGATACTGATTCCATTAGTATTTGTATTTGGTATTTTCTTTATTAATAATTCAATACAAAATGCTGAGGATATAGGTAAATTAACTCAGATTCCCTTATTAGGAATTGTTGGTTTGAGTAAAGAAGATACCGAATTGGCAGTTTTTAACAAACCCAAATCAGCTTTGTCTGAATCTTTCAGGGCCATACGTTCGTCGTTGCAATTCCTATATAAAAAACAGCAACTAGATGGAGCAAAAACCTTAATGATTACCTCTTCTGTCAGCGGTGAGGGTAAAACATTTTGCTCATTAAATATTGCGACAGTATTTGCACTTAGCGAAAAGAAAACCGTAATTATTGGACTTGATTTACGTAAGCCAAAATTGTTTGAAGAATTTAATTTGACCAATGAGGTAGGAGTGGTGAATTATTTAATCAAGCAAAAAAGTTTAGATGAAATCATCAACAAGACGCCTATTCCATTTTTGGATGTAATTATTTCTGGACCAATTCCGCCAAACCCTGCCGAAATGATAATGAGCGATGGTATGAAGGAGATGTTTGATGAGTTGAAGCAAAAGTACGATTATATTATTTTGGATACTCCACCCGTGGGAATCGTTTCAGACGCATTGGAACTAGCCCAGTTTAGTGATGTTATTTTATATATAATAAGACAAAACTTTACAAAAAAGGAAATGATTACTTTGCTTAATAATCGTGTGAAACGGGGCGAACTAAAAAATATTAGTATTGTTTTGAACGGATTTCAAAACAAAGCCAAATATGGAGCAGGCTATGGTTACGGTTATGGCTACGGTTATGGCTATGGCTACGGCTACGGTGGTTATGGTAATAAGGTATATGCTAAAGGATATATTGACGAAGATTTGCCTAAAACCTTTTTGGATCACCTAAAGTTCAAATTGCGAAAAATTAGAAATTTAATTAATTACTTTGACTAGAATTTAATGTTACCAGAAAATAATAATACAATTTTAATTACAGGTGGAGCTGGATTTATAGGTTCTAATCTTTGTGAATACTTTTTAGGTAAGGAATATAAAGTGATTTGTTTAGATAACTTTGCAACAGGACATAAACACAATCTAGAAAATTTTATAAATAATCCCAACTTTCGTTTGATAGAAGGAGATATTCGTAATATTGAAGACTGTCGAAATGCGGTACAAGGAGTAGATTATGTTTTGCATCAAGCAGCTTTAGGCTCAGTACCTCGTTCTATCATCGATCCAGTTACCACTAATGAAGTCAATGTAAGCGGTTTTTTAAACATGTTATTAGTGTCTCGCGATGCTAAAATTAAGCGTTTTGTATATGCAGCTAGTTCCTCTACTTATGGGGATTCTCAAGGATTGCCAAAAGTTGAGGAAGTAATTGGAAAACCTCTTTCGCCGTATGCAATAACAAAATATGTAAATGAATTGTATGCTGAAATTTTCAGTAAAACCTATGGATTAGAAACGATTGGATTGCGTTATTTTAATGTTTTTGGAAGAAAGCAAGACCCTAATGGAGCTTATGCAGCCGTAATTCCAAAATTTGTAATGCAATTGATGGATTTAGAAAGTCCAAGAATTAATGGAGATGGAAACTATTCACGTGATTTTACCTATATAGATAACGTAATCCAAATGAACGAATTGGCGATGACAACAACAAATGCTGCCGCAATCAATACCGTTTACAATACTGCTTATGGCGATAGAAACACGTTGAATAATTTAGTTGATTATTTAAAAGAATATTTATCGGTATACAATCCAAAAATAGCCCGAGTAGAAGTAGAGTATGGTCCCAATAGAGTCGGAGATATTCCTCATTCCTTGGCAAGCATCGAAAAAGCCAAAAAATTATTAGGCTATCAACCCCAATTTTCAATGCAAAACGGTTTGAAAGAATCTGTAAAATGGTATTGGGATAATTTAAAAAAATAAGCAATAGTTTAAAAGAAATAATTAATATAAATTAGAATGAAAATAACAAAAATTTGTTGCATTGGTGCAGGTTACGTAGGTGGGCCAACAATGGCAGTTATTGCACAAAAATGTCCCCATATTCAAGTTACAGTAGTTGACTTAAATGTAGAACGAATTGCAGCATGGAATGATGAAGATAGTAATAATATTCCTATCTACGAACCCGGATTAAGTGCTATTGTAGCTAAAACTAGAGGAAAAAATTTATTTTTTTCTACTGAAGTTGACAAAGCTATTGATGAAGCTCAAGTGATTTTTATATCTGTAAATACGCCAACTAAAACCTATGGAAAAGGCAAAGGTATGGCAGCTGATTTAAAATATATTGAATTGTGTGCTAGGCAAATTGCAAAAATTGCCAAGCAAAATAAAATTGTTGTCGAAAAATCGACTCTGCCTGTTCGAACAGCTGAAGCTATTAAAAGTATTTTAGACAATACGGGTAATGGAGTTCAGTTTCAAATTCTTTCTAATCCTGAATTTCTTGCGGAAGGAACAGCTGTTGAGGATTTGTTACATCCTGATAGAATTTTAATTGGAGGCGATACCACTCCAGAAGGGCAAAATGCCATACAATCACTTGTCGAAGTGTATTCGAATTGGGTAGCTCCAGAAAAGATATTAACAACCAATGTATGGTCGTCAGAATTGTCAAAATTAACTGCAAATGCATTTTTGGCACAAAGAATATCTTCTATAAATGCTTTGTCAGAACTTTGCGAAAAAACAGGAGCCAATATTAACGAAGTGGCAAAAGCCATTGGAATGGATAGTAGAATAGGGTCTAAGTTTCTTAAAGCATCCGTAGGCTTTGGAGGTTCTTGTTTTCAAAAAGATATTTTAAATTTAGTTTACATCGCCAAGTCATACGGATTAAACGAAGTTGCTGATTATTGGGAACAAGTGATAATTATGAATGATCATCAAAAAAAGCGATTTTCTAATACCATAGTAAAAACTCTCTATAATACCGTTGCCGATAAAAAAATTGCATTTTTGGGTTGGGCTTTCAAAAAAGACACTAATGATACCAGAGAATCTGCTGCAATTTATGTAGCCAATGATTTGATTTCGGAACAAGCCAAAATAGCTGTCTACGATCCAAAAGTTTCTCATAAAAAGATACTAGCCGATTTAGATTATTTAGAAACAAGAACCTCAGAAAACAATTCAAATTGCATAGTTTCTTTCGGAAATCCCTATGAAACTTGCGAAAATGCACATGCAATTGCTGTGCTTACAGAATGGGATGAGTTTGCAGCATATGACTGGCAAAAAATTTATGATTTAATGCAAAAACCAGCTTTTGTTTTTGATGGTCGAAATATACTCGATGAGACAAAAATGAAGTCAATTGGATTTGTATATCAAGCCATTGGATCTTAATATAAATAAACTTTAATTTGGATATGGTTAAGAATTGGTACGTTGTTTATACAAAACCTAAGTGGGAAAAAAAAGTAGCAGAACAGCTTAAAGAGAAAGGTGTGGAATGTTATTGTCCATTAATCATTCAGGTCAAACAATGGTCTGATAGAAAAAAAAAGGTCGAAGTACCTCTTTTTAATTCCTATGTTTTTGTTCAAATTGAAGAGTCTAATAGAAACGATGTGTTTTTATCTACTGGTGTAGTTCGGTATTTATTTTGGTTAGGTAAACCAGCAATTGTTAGAGATGAAGAAATTAAAACTATAAAAAAATGGCTTGATGGTTCACAAGTAAACGAAATTACTATTGAGCAATTTCAAGTTGGTGACAGAGTAAAAGTTGCATCTGGTCCTTTTTCTAGCCAAGAAGCAATTATTCAAGAAGTCAATAAAACACATTTTGTACTTGTTCTTGAATCCTTAGGATGTGTGTTAAAAATGAATTTAAAAGGAGTAAATAATTCGATAGAATCAATTTAATAAAGGAAATACTATTTTATGAAAAATATTTTAATTACTGGAGGCGCAGGATTTATTGGGTCACACGTTGTAAGGCGATTGGTTACTCAATATAGGGATTACACCATTTTTAATTTGGATGCATTAACCTATGCGGGCAATCTAGAAAATCTTGTTGATATTGAAAATGAATCAAATTATACCTTTATAAAAGGCGATATTACAGACGAAAATTTTATAGCTGATTTGTTTCAAAAAAATCAGTTTGATGGAGTAATCCATTTGGCTGCCGAGTCTCACGTAGATCGCTCAATCGAAGACCCCATGGCTTTTGTAAAAACGAATGTAATTGGCACGGTTAATTTGCTCAATGCCGCACGAAAACAATGGGCAAACAATTTTGAAGGAAAACGATTTTATCATGTAAGTACCGATGAGGTTTATGGTTCTCTTGGAGCCGAAGGTTTATTTACCGAAACTACTCCTTACGATCCAAACTCCCCTTATTCTGCCTCTAAAGCGAGTTCAGATCATTTTGTACGTGCTTATGGCGAAACTTATGGTTTGCCTTATGTAATTACCAATTGTTCGAACAATTATGGGCCTAATCATTTTCCTGAAAAATTAATTCCTTTATTTATACATAATATTATTAATAACCAATCGCTTCCCGTTTATGGTGATGGAAATTATACGCGAGACTGGTTGTTTGTAAAAGATCATGCGATTGCCATTGATTTAGTTTTTCATCAAGGAAATAACCACGAAACCTATAATATTGGGGGTTTCAACGAATGGAAAAATATTGATTTGGTAAAAGTGTTGTGCCGAATTATGGATACCAAATTAGGCAGGACATTAGGCGAATCAACAAAATTAATTACCTACGTAAAAGACAGGCCGGGTCATGATTTACGTTATGCCATCGATGCCAATAAAATAAACAAAGAATTAGGTTGGAGCCCATCAGTGACTTTTGAACAAGGATTAGAAATAACGATTGATTGGTATCTCCAGAATCAAGATTGGTTAAATAGTGTTACTTCTGGGGAATATGTGGCCTATTACAAAAAGCAATATTTATAGAAAATGATTCTAAAAAGTTACTTAAATGAGTTATTTTTAATGTTTTTCTTTAGACTTTAAAACTAAAAGTCTAATTTTTAAAGTTGTGAATTAACTTTTTGATAACATTCTTAATTTCGTTTATTAAGAAAGTTGTTTTTGAATTAATTCTAGATTTATAGTTTAAACTTATGAGTTTCAAATCTGCTCCCAAAACTTCAGGACGAAAATCTTATCAATCAATAAATTAAACTCGAAGTCGAGGTATTGATGTAAAATATACAATCAACATATTTTCAATTTATTGGATTTAAGTATGTTTATTTTTCTTTTTTTATGATATTTTGTGTCGTAAATGTTAATAAAATTATAATATTAATAAATCATAATTAGTTGTTATATTTGCCCCCAATTAAGAAATATTTTTCAACTGATGATGTGAGTTGGAGAAGCGAAGCTGTGATTAGTTGCTATCAAAAAACAAAATTTTTTTAAAATTAGAATGAATAAAAATATAAAAATTGCTGTTATTGGTTTGGGTTATGTAGGCTTACCTTTAGCACGATTGTTTGCCACAAAGCACGCTGTAGTTGGGTTTGATATTAATCAAGAAAGAATCGCTTCTTTGATAAATGGTATCGATACAACTCTTGAAATTGATTCGCAAACACTAAAAAATGTATTAGTAGAAAAATCAGACAATAGTATTGGTTTATTTTGCTCTTCAGATATAAACGATATTTCTGACTGTAATTATTATGTTGTAACAGTACCTACTCCAGTAGACAAAAACAATCGTCCTGATTTAACTCCTTTGTATAAATCAAGCGAAACCGTTGGGAAAGTGTTGAAAAAAGGCGATATCGTTATTTATGAATCAACAGTTTATCCTGGAGTGACTGAGGAAGAGTGTATTCCAGTATTAGAAAAGGTTTCTGGATTAAAATTTAATGTTGATTTTTTCGCGGGTTATTCACCAGAAAGAATAAATCCCGGTGATAAAGAGCATACAGTAGAAAAAATTTTGAAAGTAACTTCAGGTTCAACCCCTGAAATCGGACAAAAAGTAAATGATTTATACTTATCAGTGATTACCGCAGGAACTCATTTGGCTCCAACTATTAAAGTTGCTGAAGCCGCCAAAGTCATCGAAAATTCCCAACGGGATATTAACATTGCTTTTGTTAACGAATTGGCTAAAATATTCAATTTGATGAACATTGACACGCATGCTGTTTTAGAAGCTGCAGGAACCAAATGGAATTTTCTTCCTTTTAAACCCGGATTGGTTGGCGGACATTGCATCGGAGTTGATCCTTACTATTTGGCACAAAGAGCGCAAGAATTTGGCTATCATCCCGAAATTATTTTGGCTGGAAGACGCTTGAATGACAGTATGGGAGAGTATGTTGCCTCTCAAATAGTAAAACTAATGATCAAAAAGGGTATTGTAGTCAATGGTGCAAATTTATTGATGTTGGGTATTACTTTTAAAGAAAATTGCCCCGATGTACGAAATACCAAGATTGTAGATGTCATTTCCTCTTTAACAGATTACGGGATAGTGGTTAGTATTTATGACCCATGGGCCAATCCAGCTGAAGTAAAACACGAATACCAGTTAACAACTACAAATGAATTACCTCAAGAAAAATTCGGCGTCCTTGTTTTGGGAGTAGCGCACCAAGAATTTTTGGACTTGGATTTATCTCAATTGCAAAACAGCAATAGTTTAGTGTACGATGTAAAAGGTATTCTAGGCGATAAAGCGGATGGGAGATTATAAAATCATAGTAAAGAGAAAATTACAGCGTTGCAAAAACTTGACAGTAAAATAATTACATCTGAATAATGAATCCTTATTTCTATATTTTTGGCACCTTGTTTTTTACAGTTTACGGACAGATTGTATTAAAATGGCGACTATCAAACCTTAAGGTAATCTTGCCAGAAAGCACATTTGATAAAGTTATTTATCTACTAAAATTAATTTTTGATCCATTGGTTTTTTCAGGTTTTGCGGCTGCTTTTATAGCCTCTTTATTTTGGATGGCGGCGATGACAAAATTTGAAATAACGCATGCTTATCCTTTTATGAGTATAGCACCCGCATTAGTTTTTGCAATAGGCATACTGTTTTTAGGAGAAACATTCACAATTGGCAAAATTATAGGGTTGGTTCTCATAGTTTTAGGAACTATTGTAACAGTAAAATTTTAATTTATGAAAAAAATAAATCTTTTTTTAAGAAAATCCTTCGATAAAAAAATTGATGGAACTGGATTAGCTGTTTTCAGGATAGCTTACTGCTTAGTATTGTTGAGCGAAATAGCTCAAATGTTTTATTTCAGGTGTTTAATTTTTGATAAAACACCCTATTTAGAACCAGCTGAAATTGATTTTGGTATCCCTATTTCGATTTGGTTTATAGCGGTGGTGTTTATTTTATTTGGGGCTTTTACGCGATTTTTTTCTATCCTAAATTACATTGTGGGCTTGATACTCATTGGTAGTATTAATTCTTTTGAATATCATGTTTTTTATGCTTACATGGGAGTAAATTTTATGCTAATTTTTATGCCAATTAGTAAAAGCTTATCGTTAGATAGATTGTTTACTAAACTTAAATATTCTAACACTACTTTTCAATATAATCCAAACATAAAAGTTAGTCAGTTTTATTATTTTATTATTCCTTTAATGGGACTAGGTATTGTGTATTTGGATTCTGTTTTTTATAAAGTTGTTTCCCCTATGTGGTATAATGGATTGGGTTCTTGGTTACCTTCTTCATTGCCAATGATGACACATACAAATACGAGCTTTCTTTTAAATATTGAGTGGTTGGAAAGAGGGATTGGGTGGTTTACAATTTTGTTTGAGACAGTATTTATTTTTCTTTTTTTTAGAAAAACATATAGGGTAATAATTACAATTTTTGGACTCATTTTACACTTAGGAATTCTATTAGAATTTCCAATACCTTGGTTTGCATTGATAGGTTGTGTGGTTTACATATTTATAATTCCAATCTCTTTTTGGAAATTCTTAAAGCGAAAAGAAACCAACACGCGAAGTTTAAACGTTTTTTATGACTCAGAGTGTCCACTTTGCGTTCGAACTAAAATTATTGTATCTCATTTTAATTCTCAAAATAAGATTGCTTTTAAAACAGTTCAATTTGATGCTAAAGACACAGTTGAGTTAAAAAACATAGAGACTTCAGTTTTATTAGACGATATACATAGTGTAGACAAAAACGGTAAAGTTTACAATGGTGTTAACACCTATATTCAAATTTTGTCAAGAATTTGGTATTTTTATCCACTATCATTACTGATAAGAACTCCTGGAATTAATAGTTTAGCAAACAAGGTATACACCTATGTTGCTAAAAATAGAAATACTGAGAGATGTACTGAGGAAAACTGCGGATATAATCCACCAAATATTGTTGATTATGATAAATTTAAAATTTTAAAAGATTTTAGCTTTCAAGATTTAAGGCTACTTTCTTGGAAAATTTTTATAATTTTTTCTTTATTAGTTCAATTCATGTTTGTAACACGCTCTTGGTCTTTTGAAAAAATAAGAGAAGGTTTAAATATAAAAAACACATATATAGATATACACTATATGAATGTAACTCATGACATTGGAAAGCTATCAAGGACTTTTTTGGGATTGACGGGACATCAAGTGTTTACTGATAGAATTCACTTTGATAATTACAATCATATTATAAGTGTAGTTCACATTGATAAAAACGGAAACGAAAAATGGCTTCCAATTATTGATAAAAATGGACAGCCAGATTTGTACATATATGGTTCTAATTGGGTGAATTGGACGTTTAGAGTTAATGGAATGAATGTCAATCAAAATGTGTTATCAAGTGGTGTTAAAAGATATACTGCTTTTTGGGCTTATAAAAACGGTGTCAACTTACAAAACACAATGTTTTTAATCAAAGTTAAAAAAATAGAATCTCCAAAAGGCTGGCAAAAAGATTTTCTAAACAAACAAATTGCAAAACCTTGGATCGATGGCGGTTATATAGAATGGAAAGACAAGAAATTTATTTCGCATATCAAAGAAATTGAAAGTTTATAAAAAAACGTTACAAATTGAAAATACTTATTACAGGAATTGCTGGTTTTTTAGGTAGAAATCTTATCAAGACCTTACATCATCATGAACTTTTTGGATTAGACATTCAAGAAGGATTTATTGATGGTATTCAAGTCTTTAGTGCAAATGATTTAGAAAAAATAGATGAAAGAATAGATGTTCTTATCATTTGTCACGCAGCGGTCGCCTCTGGAACAACGATTTTGTCCAATGCTATTTTATATGAGGTAAACGTTTCTCTTACCGAAAAAATAGTGGCTAAATTCAAAGACGCTTTTGTAATTTATATTTCAACAGCTTCTATTTATGATGCCAATCTTTCCTTGATTCAAGAAAACTCGAATAGTAATCCTCAATCCAATTATGCCATTTCTAAGTTGTGGAGCGAAAGAATGATTTTTGCAAGTGCAAAATCAACCATTATTAGATTGTCTTCTTTGTTTGGAAACGGAATGAAAGAGAATACTATTATTCCAAATTATGTCAACCAAGCATTATTAAAAGGGAGAATAGAAGTCTGGGGCAAAGGAGAAAGAATGCAAAATTACATTCACGTAGATGAAGCTTGTGAATATATAAAATTAGCCTTCGAAAATTCTCAAAAAGCTCAAGGAAAAAAACTATTGGTAGTCAGTAAAAAAGAATATTCAAATAACGATTTGGCTCAAATTGTTGCCCAAGAGACCCAAGCTGAAATTCTTTACAGTAACATTGACAATTCAAAATCACTTCGGTATAACAATAATGCTACAAGTGAATTGCTAGGATTTAAACTCCAGTTTAGTTTTGAGGAGCAAATTCAAGAGTATATAAAATGGAAAAAAGAACAGTTTTAGTAACAGGAATTGGAGGTAATGTCGGTCAAGGAATTCTTCGGAATATTCGTTCTTTGAATTTTCCTATTCGACTTATTGGTACTGATATCGAAAGTTTTACAGCAGGAAATCACCTTTGCGATTTTACTTATGTGGTTCCTTATTCTTACGATGAAAATTACATTCCTACTTTGCAACAAATAATAGACAAAGAGCAAGTAGACTTAGTAATTCCTTCAACCGATTACGAGGTATATTATTTGTCAGAAAACAAAAATCAATTGAATGCTATTATTGTTGCCAGTGATTCGAAAACCGCAAAAACCTATTTAGACAAATACGAAACCTATAAATACCTTTCAAGCAATAACATCGCTTTTGCTACATCTTGGCTTCCAAAAGAGTATGATTTTAGTGAAAAAGAAATCATAGCTAAACCCAGAGAAGGAAGGGGTTCAAGAGGAATTATTATAAATCCAGAAAACCCATCCGAGTTGCCCGAAGGGTATATGATTCAGCCTTTGCACCGTGGATTAGAAATTACTACCGCAGTATATGTAAACAAGCAAGGAAAATTACACGGGATTTTTACCATGGAACGTTCTTTGACAAATGGCACTACCACTGAATCAAAAGTGGTTTTTAATTTCGATGCTGTTTTACTTGAAATAGCTCAAAAAATGATTGATTTGGGTGGGCTTTCCGCTAGCTTTAACATTCAAAGTATTGTTACTGCTGAAAATGAAATTATTCCATTCGAAATTAATTGCAGGATTTCTGGAACGAATTCAATCCGTCATAATTTAGGTTTTCAAGATGTAAAATATGCTATTCAAGAATATTTATTAGACGAAATTCCAGATGAGCCAAAACCTATCGAGGGAATTGCTACAAGAATTCTTATGGATGTAGTTTATCCTAAAACCAATAGCTTAGACGCATTGAATAATAATAGCGTCGAACATATTATTTATTAAAATGATTAAATATATCTTTTTTGATGTTGCAGGAACGCTTTTGGGCAAACCAAAATTATATGGTATCATTCAAAAAACACTTTTGGATTTTGGGTATGAACTAGGATTAGAGGAAATAAAAAACAAGCATAAATTACTTTCTGAAGTCATTCATTTTCCAGATCGAACGGATGAATTATTTTATAAAAAATTCAATTCGGACTTATTGTATCTTTTGGGAATAGTACCAGAAGAAATTGTAGTAAATTCTATTTTTAAAAACTGTACTTATTTGCCTTGGGAAGCTTTCGAAGATACGAAAATTTTGAAAGAATTAAATTTGCCTTTGGGAGTGATTTCTAATTTTAATACGAGTTTAAAAGACAAGTTGCAGCAATTTTTCGGCCCTGTTTTTCAGGATGTTTTTGTCTCTGAAGAATTGGGTGTGGCTAAACCAAATATAGAATTTTATCAAAAAGCGTTAGAAAAAATACCTTTTGCCGCTCATGAGGTTTTGTATGTTGGCGATTCCATAAAGTTGGATATGGAACCAGCATCAAAACTTGGATTTAAGGTATTGATTATAGACAGAGATAATTTTTATCCAAATTCAAAAAATGTAATTTCAAGTTTAACAGAAATAACTAAATTCATCTAATGAAAAAACTGTCTCTAGTTGTACCTGTTTATTATGAACAAGAAGTAATTCTTCAGTTTTTGAAAGAAACAAAAGAGGAATTAGATAGATTACCTATTACTTATGAATATGTTTTTGTAGATGATGGAAGCAAAGACAAAACCGTTGAGATTCTAAAAGAACAAGCAAAATTAAATAATCGAATAAAGCTAGTCGTTTTTTCTTATAACCACGGAAAAGCATCGGCTATTTCGGCTGCAATAGCCCATGCAACGGGTGATTACTTGTTGTATATGGATCCTGATTTGCAAGACCCGCCAATAGAAATTCCAAGATTTTTGCAGGAAATGGAAAAAGGGTATGATTTGGTTTGGGGAATCAGAAAAGAAAAAAAAGATTCTTTTTTAAACAAACAGTTTTCGAGAATATTTTGGGGTACTTTAAACAAGTTTACAGGATTAAATATACCAAAAGGAATTGCAGTTATGCGCATGTTTAATAGGGAATTTGCGGATGAATTTTTAAAATACAACGAAACCAATCGGTTTATTGAAGGAATATTTATAGCGATTTCAAAAAACTGGACAACTATAGAAATAGCCCAAAGAGAACGATTTGCTGGAACTACAAAATTCAATTTTAAAAGAAAAATGCAATTGGCTTTTGATGCCATTTTTGATTTCTCGGAATTACCACTAAAAATGACAGTGCGATTCGGAATGTCACTAGTAGTTTTGGGTTTGATTAGCTTATTCGTGCTTTTAATTTCTAAACTTTTCTTTATTGATTTTCAAGCAGGATGGCCTTCTATTATAGCTTCTATCATAGTTGTTTTTGGATTACAATTGTTTTTTTTAGGAATTGTGTCACTTTATATTGGGAGAATTTACAAAGAAGTCAAGCGTCGCCCATTGTATTCTATTAAGGATAAAATTAATCTTTAAATGAAAAAAAAATTAGCTATTATTGGGTCGGGGCATTTAGGTCAACAAATTGCACATTATGCCATTTCGGATAATCATTACGAAAAAATAGTCTTTTTTGATGATTTTTCTACTGAAACAGCCATTAATGGTTTTGAAATTTTAGGAAATTCTGATGCGATTGAAGAAGAATTTAAAAACTTGTCTTTTGACGAAATAATAATAGGAATTGGGTACAAACATCTTAAAATAAGAAAACAATTATTTGAAAGGTTTATAAATTTAATTCCTTTCGGAAAAATAATTCATTCTACTTCTTGGGTTGATAAAACAGCAAAAATAAAGGAAGGTTGTGTCATTTATCCATGTTGTTGTATAGATGCACACGCAGTTATTAACCAAAACACCATACTCAATATTTCTTGTTCGGTTGCTCATGATACCCATGTTGGTAAACACTGTTTTTTATCGCCAAGAGTGGCTTTAGCAGGTTTTATAACCATTGGTGAAATGTGTATTATAGGAATTAATACAACGGTTATTGACAACATCAATATAGTCTCAAATACACAACTTGGAGGAGGATCTGTTGTTATAAAGGACATAGAAGATTCTGGTTTGTACGTAGGTAATCCGATACGATTTATTAGATAATTAAAATGGTAGAAAAAAAAATATTTTTTGGAGGATTAAACGAACTTCGTGCATTTGCAGCACTTGCTGTAATTTTCCATCATATTGAACTTTTTAAATCTAGAGATCACATACCTAGTTTATTTGAATTGAAGTTTTCCTCCTTTTTTATTCAATCATTGGGGAAATATGCAGTGTATTTATTTTTTGTATTAAGTGGTTTTTTAATAACGTATCTTTTGTTTAAAGAAAAGGATAAATACCAAACGATTTTATTTAAAAAGTTTTTTTTAAGAAGAATTTTTAGAATTTGGCCTTTGTATTATTTAATTGTTTTTATAGGATTTGTAGTAATTCCTTTTTTGGCTCATACTTTTACCATATTTGAAAAAGTTCCCTATTATTATCAATTGATTTTAAATCCCAACAATTACTCCATTAAATCTTTTTTAATGTATCTCATGTTTTTACCCAATCTTGCACTATCCTATTTCAGGGTGCCGGGTTGTTCCCAAGCTTGGTCGGTGGGTGTCGAGGAACACTTTTATATAGTATGGCCCGTTTTAATTTTTCTTTTCGCTAGAAAAAAAATTGTTTGGGTTTTTGCATTACTTCTTATGGTTTATATTTTGAGTCATATTTTTATTGATCCTAGTACTTTTTCTTTGTTACCAAAAAATAGTTCTTTTCAGGATTTATTAAGACCTAAAGTTTATTTCATATTAAGGATTATTCCTTTTGAATATATGACAATAGGGGCTATAGGAGGTTATTTATATGCTTATCATAAGGAAAAAACAACTAATTTTTCTAAATCAAAGTTTATTTATATTTTAGTTTTAATCGCTACAGTTACACTTTTATTTTTACCCATAATGGCTAAATATTTCCAAAATATAACATTAGGTTTTCTTTTTTTATTTTTAATATTAGTAACTATCAATGAGAATAATAGTATTGTGTTTAAAAATAAACAGATGGATTATTTAGGCAAAATATCCTATGGAATTTATATGTATCATCCATTTGTGCTATTTTTAGTTTTTCCATTTGCCAATACTTACGTTCCCATTGAAACTACATTTATTTATTATAATTTATTTGTATATTTTTTTGTTTTTGGTATTACAATACTTTTGAGTCATTTATCCTATAAATACTTCGAATCTGTATTTATAAAAATAAAAGATATAAAATATAAGTCCTTGTGATCCTTTAATTTCATCAACAACTTAAAAACATTTCAAAATTGTATCATAAAATAAAAAATTATTTTAATAATCAGTTGGGTAATTTTTACCTATTTGAAATTTTATTTGTTTTTTCAATGGGGTATTACTTTGGATATGCCTTTTTTGGATTGGATTTCACAGACACATTTTTTCATTTAAATAATGCAAGGCGTGCTAATTCAGACATTAATTTTTTGATTGTTTTATCAGCACTTATAATTAAATTCTTCTTAAATTTTGTAACAGAAAACGTTTTGTTTCTTCGTATCATTAATGGGGTAATTAAAATTTCACCATTATTTATTTATTTATATTATTTCAAAATTCCAAAACGTTCCTTTTTAATTTGGACTTTTATTATTTTAATTATCCTTACGCCCAATAATTCATTTGTTTTGGGTTACGATTCGTTATCTGTTTTTACATTAACCTTGATTTTATTAATATTAATTAAAAGCAAATCCAATTTTAACTACTCAATAATTTTCTTGTTGAGCATTCTAAGTAGTTGTGCCATTTTGATTCGTTTTCCTAATATTTTGTTAGTTGGGATTGTGTTTTTATGCATCTTATTTTCAGATGCAAAGTGGAATTTATTTTCAACAGACAAAATCCCAAAAGCCTTTTTTTATCTAATAACAACACTTTCAACTTGCATTTTATTTTATTATTTAATTTATGGAAGTGTTGGTTCTTTTTTAAATTCGAACTATGTAGAGGTAAAGAGTAAAGGACACCATGGAATAATTAATTTACTTTATTATTACATCAGAGATTTTGGTAAAATCATGTTTTTTTCGGTAGAAATTTTCTTTTTTTTATACCTTTTTTTAAAAATCAGAATAAATAAAGCAGCTAAAATTGTGTATTTAATAATTCCTGTTGTTGTTTTTCATTTAATTTTTTTATACAAATACGTTTTAATTTCTCGTTACAGTTATAATTTTTCTTTGTATGTTTCAGCTTTAATGGTTGTTTTTGTAATACACAATTTGTTTTTTAATAAAGTTCAAAAAAACGAAAAAATAGTCATTATGATTTTGTTTTTATCTTTTCTTTTTGTTGAGCCTTTTGGGTCTAATACTGGTCTTTTAAAAGTTGCACCATTATTAATAATTTTCCCTTTTGTCTATCAATTTTCAGAATTAGCAACAAAAAAACTCTATTTAGTACTTTTAATAACTATTCTGCCTTTTGCCATTTTAGAAAAAGCAAATTCAATTTACGAAGATTCTAAACTTGTTCAATTAAGATATACTACAAACACCAAATTTATTCAAGGTATAAATACAACTTTTCAAAGAGCACGGTTTGTGAATTTAATTGATTCCGAATACAAAAAATTGACTCATGACAATTATGCCGTTTTTTTCTACGGAAATAAAAGTCAAATATTCAATTATCTCTATCCCTCTTTTGATTTGAATATTAAAGATTTTCATCAGCCAATTAATGATTTATTATATTTAAATCAAATTTCGAACGTAGCTAAGAACTATAAAAAAGTGGCTATATTTATTGTTAATGATTATCCTTCATTAAATATTGATAATCATGATTCCGTTCTTGAAAAGGAATTGTTAAAAAATGATTTTAAACCCGTTTTTAAAAATAGTATTGTTTATTATATAAATTAGCTAAAACTACAATTTAATTCTTCAATACTCAATTTAAAATTTTTTGATTATGATACCGTTTAATAAACCATATTTAACTGGAAAAGAAACCCATTATATTTACGATGCTGTAAATACAGGTAAAATTTCAGGAAACGGTAAATATACTAAGCTTTGTCAAGATTTTTTCGAGCATAAATATGGTTTTAAGAAAGTGCTACTTACAACCTCTTGTACAGATGCTTTAGAAATGTGTGCAATACTTGCCAAGATAGAAGCTGGAGATGAGGTAATTATACCTAGTTTTACCTTTGTTTCTACCGCAATAGCTTTTGTTCGCCAAGGAGCAAAAATTGTTTTTGCTGATTCATATCTAGACAATCCAAATATTGATGCTGACAAAATTGAAGCATTAATTACTCCTAAAACTAAAGCAATTGTTCCAGTTCATTATGCAGGTGTAGCCTGTGATATGGACAAAATAATGGAATTGGCAGATAAATATAATCTATTAGTAATTGAAGATGCGGCTCAAGCAATAGATAGTTATTATACAGGAAAAGATGGAATTAAAAGAGCTTTAGGCAGTATAGGTCATATGGCTGCTTTTTCATTTCACGAAACTAAAAACATTATTTCTGGCGAAGGCGGAATGTTGACTGTTAATGATGATCGATTTATTCATAGAGCAGAAATTATTTGGGAAAAAGGAACTAATCGAGCGGAATTTTTTAGAGGTGAAGTTAATAAATACGGATGGGTAGATACGGGTTCCTCTTTTTTACCATCAGAAATTATTGCCGCTTTTCTATGGGCTCAAATCGAAAATTTGAAAGACATTCAATCCAAACGCAAACTGCTTTGGGATGCTTATTATAACGGAATTAAAACTTTAAATACTAATAAAATTCAATTACCTACGCTACCCAATTATTCCACTAATAACGCACACATGTTCTATGTAGTATTAGAAAACATAGAACAAAGAACCAAACTAATTTTAGCTTTAAAGGAAAAAGGTTTTCATGCGGTGTTTCATTATTTATCTTTGCATTCAAGTGATTTTTATAAAGATAAACATGACGAAAGGATACTCAATAATTCAGATAAATTTACCGATCGCTTACTTCGATTACCATTTTATTACGAGTTAGAGGAAAAAGATATTTTTAATATGATAAATGAAATTAGAAAAACGTTTTGTTAAAAACAGGCTATCAAATTATTAACATGTTAACACTTAAATTTACCTCTGAAATTAAAAAATATTGTTTTAAACAATCAAAGTATATTTTTTTTCGTTGGATTAGCCATGTTTCTTTTATTTTTGGTTCTAATGGATATGTAGTGAAAAGGAACGTTGATAAATAGAATTAATATTGCAAAACCTAGAAAAAAAAAGATTTTTTTTAATATTCGTAGTGTTTAAATTCAAATTCAATTTTATTTTTAACTTCGATATGTAAGATAAATTGTGTTTTAAAACAAAACCTATTGGAACCATCAAATTAGGAGAACCAATGTTTTATTTTTCGAGTATGGATAAAGCCAAACTCAAAAAAGGGATTAATAAATTGACATGTTATTTTCCAGAAAACTTTTTACAATCCGGAAATTATTCATTGTCACTTTTTGTGGTGGTAGATAAACGAACAGCCGTTTTTATAGAGAACGATATTTTTATTTTCACGATAGTAGACAGAGCTAGGGAGTTAGGCGTTTTCACGGGCAGAGAGCCAGGCTATATAAGACCTCAATTTAACTGGACAAACGAATAATAAAACCAAAATTTAATTATGCAAGCATTAGATAAATCCTTTATGTTTATAAAAAGTGCACTCCATTTGGATAACACTTTTCATAGTATTGAGGAAGTTAAAAAATGGGTTAGTTTACAGAATGAAAAAATAAATGTAAAAGTAAGTAGAATAAATTTTGATGAACTTGATCAATGGTCTTTTTCTAACGAAACTCATAATTTAAAGCATCATTCGGGTAAATTCTTTTCTATTGATGGGATTGATGTGAAAACGAATTGGAACAATGTATCTCATTGGCAACAACCTATAATTAATCAACCTGAAATAGGGTACTTGGGTTTTATAACTAAGGAGTTTAATGGGGTTTTGTATTTTTTACTCCAAGCCAAAATTGAACCAGGAAATGTAAACTGTGTTCAACTATCACCTACATTACAAGCTACCAAAAGTAATTATTCAAAAATACATAAGGGTAAATCTCCCGCTTATTTAGACTATTTTGTGAATGCAACATCTAGTCAAATTTTATTGGATCAATTGCAATCAGAACAAGGAGCTCGTTTTTTGAAGAAAAGAAATAGAAATATTATTATCAAGATTGAAGAAGAGATTCCGTTATTGGATAATTTTATATGGTTGAGTTTGGCACAAATCAAGATTTTAATGCAAGAAGACAACCTTGTAAATATGGATACACGAACCGTTATATCGGGTATTCCTTATGGAGATTTTACCAAAAAAAGTATTGAAATCATTCAGCTTTTACAGGAGAAAAACGTTGGTAATAAAAATAATTTTAATTTCTTAAAATCTACTTTACAAAATTCAGGCGAGCTACACTCGTTTGATGATTTAATACAATTTATAACCAAGAGAAAGGCGCATTACGAATTAGAAGTTATTAAAATTCCTATTACAAGTATTCAAAATTGGATTGTAGAAAATGATGTTATTCGGCATATTGACAATAAGTATTTTAGAGTAATCGCAGCCAAAGTTGAAATAGAAAATCGGGAAGTTGTCAGTTGGACACAACCCATGATTGAACCTGCTCAAGAAGGAATTTGTGCATTTATTTGCAAAGAAATTAATGGTGTTTTACATTTTATTGTTCAAACTAAGTTAGAAGCTGGTAATTTTGATATTTTGGAGTTAGCCCCAACAGTTCAGTGTTTGACTGGAAATTATAGGAATGAAAAAGGGAGTTCTCAAATGCCATTTTTGAAATATGCTCTCGAATCAAAGAAAGAAAATATTATTTATGACACACTACAATCCGAAGAAGGAGGTAGGTTTTATAAGGAACAGAACCGAAATATGCTACTATTAGCTGATGATAGCATTGAATTAGAGTTACCCGAAAATTATATTTGGATGACTTTAAATCAAATGCAACTCTTTATCAAATTCAATAATTATTTAAACATACAAGCACGAAGTTTAATTGCCGCCATTTCATTTGTTTCATGAAAAAAGTAAGAATAGGAGTTTTAGGATTTGCCAGTATTGCCCAAAAAGCAATTATACCTGCAATTAAAGATTTACCAGAGTTTTTCGATTTTATTGGAGTAGCAACAAGAACAGAAGAGAAAAAGCAAGAAATAATTACTTCAGGACTCGATGCTTTTCTTCCTTATGAACAAATAATTGACAAAGATAAAATTGACGCTTTGTATATACCACTTCCCAATGCGATGCATTATCAATGGGTTAAGATTGCTTTAGAAAGTAGACTTCATGTTTTGGTTGAAAAATCATTGGGATGCAATCTTAAAGAAGTGGAAGAATTGAATCAGTTAGCACAGAAAAATAAATTAGTGCTAATCGAAAATTTTCAATTTCGTTTCCATTCTCAGTTGGAATATATTAAAGATGTTTTGGCAAGAGGAGTTGTAGGCGAAATACGAAGTATCAGAAGTTCATTTGGATTTCCTCCATTTTCAGATTCTAATAACATACGATACCAAGAAAAATTAGGCGGAGGCGCTTTATTGGATGCTGGAGCTTATCCGATGAAACTAGCACAGTTGTTTTTAGGAAAAGAAATTGAAGTGATTTCGGGAACAAGTAAAATGCAAAATAATAGTGAAGTTGATATTTGGGGAGGAGGCATGATAAAGCAAATTAACGGGAACGGATTTTTACAATTTGCTTTTGGATTTGATCATTTTTATCAATGCAATATAGAAATTTGGGGAAGTTTAGGAAAATTATCGACCAATAGAATTTTTACTGCACCTCCAGGATATTCGCCAGAAGTTCAAATAGAAACAGCAAAAGGAATAGAAAAAATAAAATTAGCCTCAGACAATCATTATCAAAATATGTTAAAGCATTTTTGGTTTTGTACTCAAAACCAAGAATTATGCGAAGAAGAATACAGTCAGAATTATATTCAAGCTAAATTGCTTGAAGAATTTAAAAAAATAGCAAATGGAAAATAAAAACATTTTCGTTACCCAACCTTCATTAGCACCCATAGATGAATTTACCGCAATTCTTAAAGGGGTTTGGGATCGTAAAATATTAACACACAATGGCCCTTTAGTACAGCAGTTGGAATCCGATTTAGAGCAAAAACTTGGAGTTTCCCATTTTACTGTGGTCAATAATGGAACCATTGCGTTACAAATCGCAATAAAAGCCTTAGAACTTCAAGGCGAAATTATAACTACACCTTTTACTTGGATAGCCACTGTGAGTGCAATAAAATGGGAGGGATGTACCCCTATTTTTTGTGATATTAACCCAAAAACGCTTAACATTGACCCGTCTAAAATTGAGGAATTAATTACTGATAAAACAGTAGCAATTATGCCTGTTCATGTTTTTGGAACTCCATGTGATGTGGATGAAATTGAAAAAATCGCCAAAAAACACAATTTAAAAGTAATATATGATGGAGCACATGCTATTGGTTCTAAATATGATGGAAAAAGTTTGCTCACATTTGGCGATGTAACAGCCACCAGTCTTCATGCAACAAAATTGTTAAACACTGGCGAGGGTGGAGGCTGTATTACTCAAAATACAGAATTGGACAAAAAAATAAAAAGAATTCGATTTTTTGGTCATAGTGATGACAAAACCGATATTGTTGAAGATGGATTTAATGGAAAATTGACTGAAATTCACGCCGCATTAGGACTGGCAAATCTCAACTATTATGATGCTGTTTTGAATGATAGAAAATCGAAATACCTCCTTTATAAAGAAAAATTACAGCAACTACCTTATATAAGTTTTCAGGATATTGCTGCAGGAGAAACGAATTATTCCTATTTCCCTATAATTTTTGAAACCGAAGAGCAATTGTTACATATAGAATCGGTGTTGAAAGCGAATAATATTGTTCCTAGACGCTATTTTTATCCATCGGTTAATACTTTTACAAAAGTAGTTTCTTACCAACCTTGTCCAATTTCCGAAGATATTTCTAAAAGAATATTGTGTTTGCCCTTGTATTTGGATTTGAGTAAAGACGATATTTTGAAGATAACCGCACTAATAATCAACAATTAAGTTGTAAATTGATGATGTAAAAATCTCTAAATGAATTTGAATTTATACTAGTGTCTATAATCCTGATTGTTTTGGCTTTACCACTTTTAAAGTTTCAACTTATTTAGCTAAATATAAAATCAAATTTATCCAAGAAAGTATTTTTGTCTTCATTATCATCATTAAGTTATGTTATTAAGTAATCAACTAAAATTTAAGCCTGTATTTCAAAAATAAAAGTAAGTTTGCAATTGTATCACGATTTAAAAAATGGCGATATATAAAAATATGCAATTTTAGTAATAACAATATTAAATAACTCAAAATGTTAACACTCCCAACAAGAACAGAAAAGAATAGAAGTTACGGACTTACATCAATTCATGATGTACATTTGACAATTGCCCAAACAGAAACAATCTTAAATGATTATTCAATGTTTTTAGATTATGCAAAGTTTGGTGTTGGAACTGCTTATGTTGCTCCAAATTTGAAAGAAAGAATTATTTTGTACAAAAAGTTTAATGTTATTCCATATTTTGGTGGTACACTTTTTGAAAAATTTTATTCAGAAGGGAAATTAGATGATTTTCTGATTTTCATGTCGAAAAACGATATAAATACTATCGAAATTTCAACGGGAACTATAGATATACTTTTAGATGTCAGGATGGAACTTGTTAGTAAACTTTGTAAAGATTTTAATGTTTTAACAGAAGTAGGTAGTAAAGATGCAGAGTTGGTTATGGCTCCATCTCTATGGATAAATGAAATTAATAGTTTGTTACAAGCAGGAGCTAATTATGTAATAACAGAGGGAAGGAATTCAGGAACTGCTGGTATATATAGGACAAGTGGTGAAATGAGAACAGGTTTGGTTGAAGATATTATTTTGCAATGCGACGTTAACAAAATCATTTTTGAAGCACCCAACTCATCTGCTCAAATGCATTTTATCAATAAGATAGGTGCAAATGTAAATCTTGGAAATATAAAACCAGAAGATTTATTATTGTTAGAGACTCAAAGAGTTGGGTTAAGATCAGAGACTTTTAATGTTAAAAAATGAGATTAATTTGTATTAGACATATCGAAACAAATTTAAATAAAGAAGGTTTATTGCAAGGTTCAATAGATATTTCTATTGATAAAAGTTATATTAATCAGAAAATTTTTTTTCAAAATCTTGATTTGATAAATCAATTCAAACCCAAATGTGTTTTTACATCGAATTTAATAAGAACAAAAGAAACTGCTGAAGTTTATGGTTTCAATAATTATATTTCTGATAAAAATTTAAATGAATATAATTTTGGCAAATACGAAGGTTTAAAAAAAGATTTATTTGTAAAAGATAATTTTGATTTGTGGTTCTTTAAATTTAAAAATTCTGAAATAGGTGAAGGTTATAGTTCATTAAATCTTAGGATATTTAATTTTTTAAAAAGTTTAGATAACGATGAAACATACATTATTTTTTCACATGGATTAATTTTAAGATTTTTAGTTTCTTTATCTTTAAATTTAGATAGAAATTTAATTAATCAAATTAATGTTAAGAATAATTCAGTACATATCTTAGAGATTAACAATAAAGAAATTCAGCAATAAATGAAAGTTTTCATAATTCATGCAAAAAGAACAGCTTATGGCGTTATAAGATCATTGTACAAAAATAATTATGATTTTTATGTTGCCGATACTGAAACAACTCCACTTTTTTATTCAAAATTTGTAAAAAAAACATTTCTTATAAATGATATTACTTCCCGAAATAATGAAACTTATTTAGATGAGATTATTCAATTGGCAATTTCAATGGGTTGTGAAAAAGAGAAAGCAATAGTATTTACTGGAAAAGATGACTACTTGTTATTTTTTTGTAAAAATTGGCCAGTTTTAAAAAAATATTTCATTCTTTCGTTTGAAACAGATTTTGAAATATTAAAAAAAGCATTAAGTAAAGATTATTTGCCTACTATAGCCGAAAATTCAAAAGTTTTGATTCCAAAAACATTGATTAACAAGGAAGTTGACGAAATAAACAAAACTTGCAAATATCCACTAATCATAAAGCCATCAATTAAAAATTCACCAGAAGTTGATGTTGTTCGAGATGCTTTTAGAGTTAAAATTTGTAAAACCGAAAACGATTTGCTGCAAGGAGTTTTGCTTTTAAAAAAACTTAAAGTTGATTATGTAGTTCAAGAATTTATTCCTGGAGAAGATTCAGAACTTTATACTATTGCAACATATAGTTTTAAAGGTAAATTGAAAGCATGGTCTACAAGTAATAAAATTAGGCAATTTCCACCTAATTTAGGGGAGTGCAGTTTTGGAACTACCTTATATGAAGAACGACTTTTAGAACCAGCAAAGCGTATACTGGAATATTTAAAATTAACTGGAATCAGTCAAATAGAATTTAAGAAATATAAAGGGGAGTTTTATCTAATCGAAATAAATCCCCGTATTTGGAGCTGGCATCAAATACATAGTAAAGTCGGTGTTAATTTATGTCAAATTTGTGTTAATCAACTGCTTTTTCCTGCTAAAGTAAGTAATGAGTTGATTTATCCATACAAAGGAAAAAAAGGTGAAAAAAAATGGATGTTTTTATTGATGGATTATTTACATAATTATAAACTAAATAAAAACATTGACTTTTTATCACTAATCCGTGATTTTTTAAGATGTGATATAGAAGCTTTTTTTTGGATGAAAGATTTAAAAGTTTTTAATCAACATATGAAAGAAACTAAAGAATATTTTAAAAAATTTAAATAATTTAACTTTTTTAAACAACACCACCAACAATAACATGTTTTAAACAATAGATTATTGTATTATTAAATCATAAATTATGTTTTTTAACTCCGTTGGTTTTGCCATTTTTTTACCCATAGTTTTTATACTCTATTGGTTTGTAACCAACAAAAGCTTAAAACTTCAAAATATTTTACTTCTAGTATCAAGCTATTTCTTTTATGCTTGTTGGGACTGGCGATTTCTATTTCTTTTGATTTTCTCTACACTTTTGGATTATTATACTGGAATAAAAATGTCGGATGCCAAGAATCAAACTAGAAAAAAGTTTTGGTTTTGGTTGAGTATTTCGGTCAATCTTAGTTTTCTTGGGGTTTTTAAATACTATAATTTTTTTGCGGAATCTTTTTCGGCTACGATTGCCAATTTTGGAATGCAAGTCAATCCTTGGACGTTAAAAGTAATTTTGCCTGTCGGAATCTCGTTTTACACTTTTCACGGATTGTCTTATGTGATTGATATTTATAAAGATAGAATTAAAGCGGAAAAAAACTTTATTGATTATTCTGTTTTTGTGAGCTTCTTTCCTCTTTTAGTAGCTGGACCCATAGAACGTGCAACACATCTTTTGCCTCAAATTCAGAAAAAGAGAGTTTTTAATTATGCTATTGCAGTTGATGGATTAAAACAAATCTTGTGGGGATTATTTAAGAAAGTAGTGATAGCGGATCATTGTGCCGAAATTACCAATCTGACCTTTAATAATTCGGGGGATTATTCAGGAAGCACCTTGGCCTTAGGAGCTGTATTTTTTGCCTTTCAAATTTATGGAGATTTTTCAGGCTATTCGGATATTGCATTAGGAACGGCAAGGTTATTCGGGATAAATTTATTAAGAAACTTTGCTTTTCCTTATTTTTCTAGGGATATTGCTGAATTTTGGAGACGTTGGCATATTTCTCTTTCCACCTGGTTTCGAGATTATTTATACATTCCGTTAGGAGGAAGTAAAGGAGGTACTTGGCCAAAAGTGCGCAATACTTTCATTATATTTTTAGTAAGTGGTTTTTGGCATGGTGCCAATTGGACTTTTATTATTTGGGGATTTTTGAATGCATTGTACATAATGCCCTCTATTATTTTTAATACCAACAGAAATAATTTGGATATCGTAGCTCAGGGCAAATATTTACCAAGTCTAAAAGAATTATTTCAAATAGGTATGACTTTTAGTTTAACGGTTTTTGCCTGGATATTTTTTAGGGCAGAAAATGTAGCACATGCGCTGAGTTATATTTCCCAAATATGTTCTAGGTCTTTTTTTACATTTCCGCAGGTATTTCCTCTTCTAGACTCCCTAATTGTAATTATATTTATTATTATTGAATGGATGGGTCGGGAGCAACAGTATGCTATTGCAAGAATTGGATACTTTTACCCCAAAATAATAAGATGGGCTTTATATACAATGATAATATTTTTAATTGGGATGTTTATGAAAACAGAAGAAACTCCTTTTATCTATTTCCAATTTTAATTATAGATGAAGAAATTTGTTAAATCAATACTGCTTTTTATACCTTTTCAGATAATAATGTATTCTATGTTGTTATTTTTATTTGGAAGTTCATATATTTTAGATGAATTAAAACCAAATTTGAACTACAGAATATGTTCAGTTGGTCATATGTATTCTAGGATAATAGAAGTTAAAAATACAAAAAACATTGATGTTTTATTTTTAGGCTCTTCACATGCCTATAGGGGATTTGATACGCGAATTTTTAAATCCAATTCTTTAAGTTCTTTTAATTTGGGATCTAAGGCACAAACCCCAATTCAAACCCGAGTTTTATTGCGTAGATATATCAATGACTTAAACCCAAAGTTGGTAATCTATGAGGTATATCCATTAACTTTGGTTACAATTGATGGGGTAGAATCCTCATTGGATATTATCTCAAATGATAAGAATGATTTTTATTCTTTTGAAATGGCGTTGAATATGAAAAACATGAAAACTTTTAATACCTTTTTATATGGGTTTAACAGAGATTTTTTTAATTTAAACGCATCAATAGTTGAAAAAAAAATTAAAAAAGAGGATGTTTATATAAAAGGAGGATATGTTCAAAAGAAAATAAAAAAATATTTTGTTAACAAAGTGGAATCAAAGAAAAGATGGTTTTTTGATAAAAAGCAACTTAAAGAGTTTAATAAAATTAACCTATTGTTAAAAGAAAAAAACAAAAAAGTAATTTTTGTTTATGCACCTATAACTTCAAACTTATATAATTCGTATACTAATAATAAAGAGTTTGATAAATTAATTAAATCTTACGGAAAGTATTATAATTTTAATGAATTAATGCGTCTTAATGATACTTTGCATTTTTTTGATTCAAATCACCTTAATCAAAAAGGGGTAGAATTATTTAACCAATCTTTAATTGGTCTATTAAAAAAAAATAAAGACATTTAATGTTAAATGTTTAAATCAAAAATTAAATGTCAATCGTTCTAAGTATTTCTTGTATTACCTTTAACCATGCCTATTATGTAAAAGAATGTTTAGATGGTTTTTTGATGCAAAAAACGTCTTTTCCTTTTGAAATTCTTATTCATGACGATTGTTCAACAGATGGTACTAAAGAAATTATCGAAGAATATGTTGCAAAGTATCCTGATATCATTTTCCCAATATTTCAAACCGAAAATCAATACTCTAAAGGAGTTCGTGGCATGATGGCTCGATTTAATTTCCCAAGAAGTAGAGGCAAATATTTAGCGCTTTGTGAAGGGGATGATTATTGGACGGATCCCTATAAATTGCAAAAGCAGGTTGATTTTTTGGAAGCCAACCAAGAATATTTAAGGTTTTTTCATAAAACAAAAGCAGTATTGGGAGATAATTTATTAGATGACGAAGGAATTGAACAGCGCTTTCAAAAAGTAAATAATAAAAATGAGATTTCTAGATTAACAATTCTTTTTTCTAAGTCTCAAATAATAAAAAATGAAACTTTATATAATATTAAAAACTTAAAAAATAAAACTTTTACTTAGTAAAAATTATTTCTTCATTAAAAAACAATTTTTTTTTCTAAATAATATAAGTTTAAAACATAACACAAATGGAAATTAGACACTATTCAACCAATAATAATAAAACATATTACAATATAATCATTGAAATTATAAAAGGTTTTAAAGAAGGAAGAGAGTTAGCTACAAGATTATTTATTCGGGATTTGAAAGCAAGTTTTAGAAAATCCTTTTTTGGTTTTATTTGGATATTTATTACACCCTTATCCACGGCTGTAACATGGATTTTTCTTAGTAGTCAAAAGGTGATTAGTGTTCAAAAAACCCCTATGGAATATAGTGCGTACGTATTGTGCGGAACTATTATATGGAGTTTATTTGCAGAAGCTATAAACAAACCAATACTGCGTTATCGATCTGTTACGGGTATGATGTCCAAACTAAATTTTCCACGTGAAGCTATTGTTTTGACTTCATTCTATGATTTGCTATACAGTTTTATGTTAAAATTAATAGTTTTAATTCCTATTCTTTGGTTTTTGGGGTATCCACCAAATTTGAACTTTTTGTTTTTTATTCCTGCTATATTAGGGTTATTGTTTGTAGGTATTTCTCTTGGGTTGTTACTTTGCCCTATTGGTTTGTTGTATAATGATGTCGGAAAGGTATTACCCATGCTACTTCCATTTTTAATGTATCTTACTCCGGTGATTTACCCTTTTCAACAAAGTACTGAATATCCTTTATTAAATTTTTTAAATCCAGTTACTCCTTTTTTAGAAAGCGCTCGTTCCTCTATGGGAGGCTATGAATTTAATATGTATTTAGAATTATGTTTTTGGTTAATAATTGGTTTAGTATCTTTTATTATAGGGTTAATTGTTTTAAAAATTTCATTACCAATAATAGTTGAACGTTCAGGAGGATAAAATTAGGGTTATTTAATAAAGATATAAATTATGAGTGATGTGTTGATTAAAGTAGATGGAGTATCTAAAAAGTTTTGCAAAAATTTAAAACAAAGCTTAGCTTTTGGATTCATCGATATTTTTAATAGTCTTAGGGGTAAAAATCCTTCATTGGAGCTTAGAAAAAATGAATTTTGGGCTGTAAAAGATATTAGTTTTGAAGTAAAAAGAGGAGAGTGTTTAGGATTGATAGGCCACAATGGAGCTGGAAAGAGTACTTTGTTGAAAATGTTGAATGGTTTGATTCGTCCTGATGAAGGTAGTATCGAAATGAAGGGGAAAGTAGGAGCCTTAATCGAGTTAGGAGCGGGATTTAATTCTCTTTTAACTGGTCGGGAAAATATATATAATAATGGAGCTGTTTTAGGTTTTACTAAACAAGAAATAGAAGAGAAACTTAATGAAATTATAGCGTTTTCAGAGTTGGGAGAATTTATAGATATGCCAGTACAAAATTACAGTTCAGGGATGAAAGTTCGACTAGGATTTGCAATAGCGGCTCAAATGGAACCTGATATTCTTTTGATTGATGAAGTTTTGGCCGTTGGAGACATGGGATTTGTTCTTAAATGTTTTAATCAGATGGATAAGTTATTGCAAAACACAGCCCTTATATTGGTTTCACACGGAATGCCTCAAATTTCTAGAATGTGTACACATGTTATTTTAATGGATCATGGAAAAGTATTATGTAATACGGATGATGTTTCTTTTGGAATTACAGAATATTATAAAAGATTTAAAACTGAAGTTGGAGATTTTAATGGTTCTGATAAAGTAGAACTTATAGATATACGTTTGATTTCAAATAATACAATATACCATAAAGAAGATGATATTCTTATTAATTTTGGAGATTCTTTGAAAATTGAAATTGAAATTCTATGTAAAGGGTTCGTTTTTTCCCCAAGTATACAGCTAATTTTTTATGATAAGGAACAACGCAGTTTTGCTGCAGTTTCTAATTGTTCGGATTATGTTAAATTTGACAAAGTAACAGGAAAGATTATATTTTCTTCCCAAATTGATAATCTTCCTTTTTCACAAGGAAAATATTCCATAACTATTCTATTTACAGAAAATGAAAATAATAAAAGGAGTGTACTATTTCGATATCAATCGGCTATTTATTTTAGTGTACACAATAAAATTCATGGATGGACTCCAATTCAATTTAGTCCTGAATGGACTGTAAATATCGAAAATTAATAAGAAAATCAGTTTAGTTTTTATTTTTGCAAAAATAGTAGAGAAAAATAGCAGAAAAAGAATAGAACAAAATTTTATAATGGACAATTACCTAGAAAAATTGTAATAATTAAATTTAATTTCAATTTTTTTAGAAAACAGAATGAATTAATTGATTTATATATTCACGGAATGAAAATTTTAAAATTCAATATATTATACCCAGAATTTTATTTAAAAGAAGTTCAAAATCAAGAGTTAGAATTAATCCATAATATGGATTTGTCGGCTTATATTGAATGGTTGTATCAACAAAATATTTAAATGAATCATTTAATTTCAATATTAATACCAAATTACAATAAAGCTAATTATTTAAATACAACATTAGATACGATAATAGCTCAGACTTATATTCATTGGGAATGTATTATTGTAGATGATCATAGTACAGATGAATCATGGGAAATCTTAGAGGAATATGCGAAAATAGACTCTAGATTTAAAATATTTAAACGCCCTAATCATTTAACAAAAGGTGGAAATATATGTCGTAATTACGCTTTTACTAATTCATTAGGAAATTTTGTCGTATTTTTTGATTCGGATGATTTATTATATCCAAATGCAATAGAGGAAAGGGTCAATGCCATTTCAAATAGCGAATATGACTTTCATGTTAATAATGGTGTTTTATGGAATAATAATAAAGGTTTGCTAATTTCAAATTGGACTCAGGGGGATGTTATAAATGCCTTTATTCATTTTGAACCACTATGGCTAACACAAGGTGTAATTATACGAAGAGATTTTATTAAAAAAAACACAATCACTTGGGACGAAAGAGTTCCCTATTATCAAGATGTTTTATATAATTTACAATTAGTAATTCTATCTAAAAACTATAAAATTTCATCGAAAGTTGATTGGATATGGAATGTACCTGATAATAGTAGTTTAGGAATTAAAACTAAAGCTGTAAACACCTATTCTGATAATTACAACTTCATTTCTTCGTTTTATGATTGTATTAAGAATATGGAACGGAGTCAGGAACGACTAAAATTTTTCAGTTTCAATCGAATCCATTTTCTTATCAAAGTCAATAAGAAAAAGAAGATATTTAATCCAATATTAGCTTATTTAGATTTTTTAGATAAAAAAGACATTCTACTAAATTGGAGCGATAGATTTGAAATCATGATTTTAAAAACTGCACTATTTTCTTTTGAAAATAATGTTCGAATTGGCAAATCAATTTATTTAAGATATATAAATTCATCACTAAAAAGAGCGAAAAATGAAACCTCTTTTAATCATTTTTTAAGTAAAGAAGTCCTAGTTGATTTTCAAAATTTAGTTAAAACGCATCATGATTAAAGTACTGTTACACGGTCGAATGGGAAACCAATTGTTCCAGTTTGCTTTTGCTCATTTGATGGCAAAAAAACACAAAACCTTTTTTATTTTAGATATTCAAAAAAATAGGTTTTATTTGGATTGTTTTCAACTTAAATTTCCATACAATTTATTGACCAACAAAAAAAATATAAGACTTTATGGTTGGTTGGTTCGAAAAATAAATTTTAAAAATCATCAAGATTTTTTAGATTTAAAAGCAAAGGTATTCTTGCCTGAAGATATTGGTTCCGCTTCATACAACGGCTATTTTCAAGATGCTGATTTAATGGAGAGTGAAAAAAAAAGTATACAGCAATTATTTTCGATCAAAAAATCATTCCAAAAAGTATTTCAAGAAAAATATGGTACGCTATTCAATCAGAATAAAACCTTAGTAATTAGTATGCGACTAGGACAAGATTACAAGTATTTTACCCTACCTGATTTGAATGATGCCAAAGTTTTTTTGCCTAACCAATGGTACACTTCAATACTTTCAGAAATAGAAAATCAGTATGATGCTGTTGTAATAATTAGTGATGAAATTGAAGAAGCAAAATCAATTTTAGGCGAAAAAATAAAATATCATTTTATAAACGAACCGCCAGAAACTCAGTTTCAAATGATGATGAATGCCGATGGATGCATCATAGGGAACAGTAGTTATTCGTGGTGGGGTGGTTTTTTGAATGCAAAAAACAATAAAAAAATTTATGCTCCCAAGTATTGGGCTGGATACAATGCTAAACAAGAATATCCAGTGGGTATAATGACTAAAGAGTTTATTTGGGTATAACAGTCCCGGTTTTTGAAACAAACATATAAATAAATAGAACAAAAAGAGAATTTTATGGCAAAAACAATATACATTCATGATGAAGTAACCCATAATTCTAGTGCTGCAGAACAGGTATTACCCGTTTTATTCGAAATCTATACACCATCAACAATAATTGATGTGGGTTGTGGATTAGGTAATTGGATAGAAGTAGCAAAAAAAATTTCAGATGCAGATGTAATTGGAGTAGATGGTAATTATGTTAATAGGAGCTTACTTAAAATTGGAGAAAACGAGTTCGTAGAGAAAGATTTAACCAAACCTTTTGATTTAGATAAAAAGTTTGATTTGGCCATTTGTTTAGAAGTAGCCGAACATTTGCCAGAAGCTTCTGCTGAAGGATTTGTAAAATCACTAACGAACCATTCCGATGTTATCATGTTTTCTGCAGCACTTCCTGGTCAAGGTGGGCAAAATCATATTAATGAGCAATGGCCGAGTTATTGGCAAGAACATTTTGACAAATGCGGTTTTGAAATGATAGATTTCTTTCGATTCAAGATTTGGAATAATCCCAAAATTGAATATTGGTATAAACAAAACTTGTTTTTGGTTGTAAGAAAAGGACACGCATTAGCGAAAATTGAATCGCAAATAGCTTATTCTTTGGTTCATCCAGAATTATTAGAATTGGTACACGAACAACATCAAAATAAAATACTTTTGATGCAAGGAAAAATAAATAAGCTTAAAAAAAGAGATATAATAGGTAGATTTTCTAGGTTATTAAGAATAAAATAGTAGTAATAAATAGTCATGTACAAAATTTTTAATTGGATTCCATTCGAAAAAAAAGAAAATTATTATTTGAATACGCTAACAGATGTTAGTTTACTAATAAAAACATTAGAACGTCCTGAACAATTAATTAATCAATTGTATTCGATTCAAAAGTATCAATTCAAAGGTCCAATTATCATTGGAGACGATAGCAAAGTACCTTATAAAGAACAAGTATTATCACTTTTCCCCAAATTAGATATTATTTATGTTACTATGCCTTTTGATACAGGAACAGCCGAGGGGAGAAATATAATGTTGGAACACACAAAAACTCCTCTTTTTGTATTGTGTGACGACGATTTTATATTTGAACCTAGAACAAGGTTACCCTTGATGCGCAAAATGTTATTAGAAAACAATCTCGATTTGTTAGGCGGAGTTTTTAGACAATATTATTTAAAATCAAGAAAAGAAAAACTCAAGTTTACCATTTCAAATTGGTTCTTTCAAAAATTGAATATTTTAATCCCTTCAACTGGTATTTTTGAATATTCGGCTAATTTCGAATTGGAAGGGAAGTCTTGTATAATGAAAAAAATGAAGTATCAAGATCCTTTTACAATTTGTGACATGACCCACAATTTTTTTATAGCGCGTACTGATAAAGTTACTGCTTTCGGAGGTTGGAATCCTCTGTTAAAAGGCGGTGAACATCAAAATTTCTTTATTAGAGCTAAGCTAAATAAACTAAAGATAGCTACAACCCGCCAATGTGGTGTAGTGCACGATAGATGGTCGCTAGCACCGGAGTTGTTCAAAGAATTGAGAGATCGAGGAGCAACTTACCAAAAAATAGCTTTAGACGAATTTGGCATCGAAAAAGTAGAAAACTTCAAAGAAGTAATGAAAGAAAAATTCGGTGAATAATTCTATATAACTACTCGCTATTCTTACTAAATTATAATAATATAGGAATTTGCCACGAATTCACGAATTTTTTAGTGGTAAATCATGTTTATTGAATTCAACTAATAAATTCAACTTTTGAGAAACGAGTTGCAAGTGTATTGATTATTTTAATTCGTGAATTCGTGACAAAAAATGCTTAGTAAAAGTCAGTTATTGTCATATAATTTAAGTCATAATCTATTTTGAATCCATTGTTTTCTATTATAATACCATGTTACAATCAAGCACATTTTTTGCCCGATTGTCTGGAATCCTTGCTGCAACAATCGTCTGCTGACTGGGAAGCTATTGTTGTCAATGATGGTTCTACCGATGGTACTTCCGAAGTTACAAAGTCATATCAAAATAGAGATACTAGAATTAAACTAGTTGAAAAAGAAAATGGAGGACTTTCATCGGCACGCAATTTTGGAATTCAATCAGCCAACGGGAATCGATTTATTTTTTTGGATGCCGATGATTATTTTTATCCTAATTGCTTGTTTGAAATATCAAAATTAGTAGTTCAAGATTCAGATGAAGTATTGATTCAATATGGTTATTCTTATGTTAGTGAAGATAAAATGTCTATTCTGCATTCTGTTTTGCCTTCTCAGCAAAAGAGTATTATTCCACAAATTTTCTCAGCCGTTTTAGGACCATGTCATTCTATTTGCATTAGCAAAAAACTTTGCGGTAGGATTGGTTTTTTTGATGAATCGTTGCGAAGTGTAGAAGATTGGGATTTTTGGTTGCGTGCTGCCAAAGCTGGAGCAACTCAAAAAGCGTTGAAATTGCCATTGGTTTATTATAGATATGTCCGAAACAGCATGAGCAGAAATGCTTTTGTGATGTATGATGC
>JAYVIN010000073.1:0-30216 GCA_043770135.1 Flavobacterium sp.
ATCTGTTCTGGAACTAGCGTTACTTTTACGGCTGTTCCAACTAATGGTGGAACAACCCCTAGCTACCAATGGAAATTAAATGGTGCCAATGTGGGAACCGACAGCACAACTTATACCAACAGTGCCCTAGCAAATGGAGATTTGGTTACTTGTGTATTAACTTCAAATGCAACGCCTTGTTTAACCGGTTCGCCAGCAACTTCGAATACAATCAGCATGACGGTAAATCCTAATTTACCAGCCAGTGTTGCTATTAGTGCTACTGCAACAACAATATGTTCTGGAAGTAGCGTTACATTTACTGCTGTTCCAACTAACGGTGGAACAACCCCTAGCTACCAATGGAAATTGAATGGTGCCAATGTAGGAACCAACAGCACAACCTATACCAACAGTGCGCTAGCAAATGGAGACGTAGTTAGTTGTGTATTAACTTCAAATGCAACACCTTGTTTAACAGGTTCACCAGCCACTTCGAACACAGTATCCATGACGGTAAATCCTAATTTACCGGCAAGTGTTATTATTAGTGCGAGTTTAACAACAATATGTCCAGGTCTTAATGTTACCTTTACAGCTACTCCAACAAATGGTGGTACAACTCCTGTCTACCAATGGAAATTAAATGGGGCTAATGTGGGAACTAATAGCACAACATATGCTAATAATGCTTTAGTAAATGGGGACAGTGTAACTTGTGTGTTGACTTCTAATGCAACACCTTGCTTAACTGGTTCGCCAGC
Organism: Flavobacterium sp.; assembly: GCA_043770135.1. Classification (GTDB taxonomy): domain Bacteria; phylum Bacteroidota; class Bacteroidia; order Flavobacteriales; family Flavobacteriaceae; genus Flavobacterium. The sequence continues at coordinate 744 of JAYVIN010000073.1, forward strand.
AACTTCTAATTCTTTAACGATAACTGTTACTGATACTATTGATCCAACTATCACGGCACCTGCCAATGTAATTACAACAGTAAATTCAGGATGTACAGCAACTAGTGTATCATTAGGAACACCAACAATAGGTGATAATTGTACTATTACTACAGCAACAAACAATCACCCTTCAACAACTTATCCTTTAGGAAATACTACCGTTATTTGGACGGTAACTGATGGAGGAGGAAATACCGCTACAGCTAACCAAACCGTAACAGTTACTGATACTATTAATCCTACTATAACTGCACCTGCCGATGTAATTACAAATACAAACTCAGGATGTACAGCAACTGGAGTATCAATAGGAACTCCAACAACAGCAGATAATTGTTCCGTTGCTTCAGTAACAAACGACCATCCCTCAACAACTTACCCTTTGGGAACAACTACCGTTATTTGGACGGTTACAGATACCGATGGAAATACCGCTACAACTAACCAAACTGTCTCAGTAAATGATGCAACTAATCCAACTCTTACTGCTGGTGCTAATCAAACATCCAATACTGATACTGGTATTTGTTCGGCTTCTGTAATTATCGCAGATGCTACTTTCGGAGATAATTGCTCTGGGGCAACTATTACTCATACCTTAAGCGGTGCTACTACCAGAGTACTAACTACTGGTCAAGTGGGAACATATACTTTCAATAGAGGGGTAACTACTATTAATTACACGGTAACTGATGCGGATTCCAACACAACTTCAGGATCTAAAACTATTACTGTAAATGACACTAGCGCTCCATCTCTTACTACTGGTGCTAATCAAACCGCTAGCACTGATACTGGTGTTTGTTCGGCTTCCGTAATTGTTAGCGATGCTACTTTCGGGGATAATTGTTCTGGTTCAACTATTGCCTATACCTTAAGCGGAGCAACCACTAAAACTTTGACTTCTGGTCAAGGAGGAACCTTTACATTCAACAAAGGGGTAACTACTATCAATTATACGGTAACTGATGCGGCTTCCAACACAACTACAGGTTCTAAAACTATTACTGTAAATGACACTTCTGCTCCATCTCTTACTGCTGGTACTAATCAAACTGCCAGTACTGATGCTGGTGTTTGTACGGCTTCTGTAATTGTCGCAGATGCTACTTTCGGTGATAATTGCTCTGGATCAACTATTGCCTATACTCTAAGCGGTGCTACTACCAGAGTAATAACTACTGGTCAAGTGGGAACATTTACTTTCAATCAAGGAATAACCACCATCAATTATACGGTAACCGATGGGGATTCCAACACAACTTCAGAGTCTAAAACTATTACCGTAAATGACATTACTGATCCAACTCTTACTTCTGGCGTTAACCAATTGGCAAATACAGATATTGGGGTTTGTACTTCATCGGTTGTTGTAACGAATGCTGTTTTTGCAGATAATTGTACAGTAAACATTGACTATACCTTAAGCGGTGCTACAACCAAAGCACTTACTGCTGGGCAAGTGGGAACATATACATTCAACAAGGGCGTAACTACAATTAATTATACGGTAACTGATAGCTCGAATAATACCATTTCAGGATCTAAAACCATCACAGTTATAGATAATATTAATCCAACTGTTACTGCTGGCGCTAATCAAACTGCTAGTACTGATACTGGTGTTTGTACGGCATCGATAATTGTTGCAGATGCTACTTTTGGAGATAATTGTCCTGGTGCAACTATTATGTATACCCTAAGCGGTGCTACAATTAAAGCACTTACTACTGGTCAAGTGGGAACCTTTACATTTAACAAAGGGGTAACCACAATTAACTATACGGTAACTGATACGGCTTCCAACACAACAACTGGTTTTAAAACTATCACAATAAATGATACTACTGCTCCATCTCTTACGCCTGGAGCTAATCAAACTGCCGGTACTGATGTTGGCGTTTGTAATGCTTCTGTAATTGTTAGCGATGCTACTTTCAATGATAATTGTTCTGGCTCAACCATTTCTTACACCCTAAGCGGAGCAACCACTAAAACTTTGACTGCTGGTCAAGTAGGAACTTTTACATTCAACAAAGGGGTAACTACTGTTAATTATACAGTAACAGATGCGGCTACCAACTCAACTTCAAGTTCTAAAACTATTACTGTAAATGACACTACTGCTCCAACACTAACTGCTGGTGTGAATGAAACTGCTAATACTGATACTGGGGTTTGTACAGCTTCTGTAATTGTCGCAGATGCTACTTTCGGTGATAATTGCCCTGGTGCTACTATTGCCTTTACCCTAAGCGGTGCTACTACCAAAACACTTACTGCTGGACAAGTTGGAACCTTTACTTTCAATCAAGGAATAACTACCATCAATTATACAGTAACCGACAGTTCTAATAATGCTATTTCTGGGTATAAAACTATTACAATAAATGATATTACTGTACCAACTTTAACCGTGGGTGGTAATCAATCAGCCAATACTAATATTGGTGTCTGTACTTCATCGGTTGTTGTAACGAATGCTGTTTTTGCAGATAATTGTACAGTAAACATTGCCTATACCTTAAGTGGTGCTACTACCAAAACACTTACTGCTGGACAAGTGGGAACATTTACACTCAACAAAGGGGTAACTACTATTAATTATACTGTAACCGATAGTTCAAATAATACCATTTCAGGATCTAAAACTATCACAGTAATAGATAATATTAATCCAACTATTACTGCTGGCGCTAATCAAATTTCTAGCACTGATACTGGTGTTTGTACGGCATCGATAATTGTTGCAGATGCTACTTTCGGAGATAATTGTCCTAGTGCTACTATTGCCTATACTTTAAGTGGTGCTACTACTAAAACCTTGACTGCTGGGCAAGCTGGAATCTTTACATTCAACAAGGGGGTAACTACAATTAATTATACGGTAACCGATGCGGCTTCCAACACAACTAATGGTTCTAAAACTATTACTGTAAATGACACTATCGCTCCAACTCTTACTGCTGGTACTAATCAAGCGGCTAATACTGATACTGGGGTTTGTACTGCTTCAGTTATAGTTACAAATGCTGTTTTTGGAGACAACTGTTCGGGAGCAACTCTAACCTATACATTAAATGGAGCAACTACCAAAAGCTTGACTTCAGGACAAGTAGGAACATTTACTTTCAATAGAGGAATAACTACTATAAACTATACGGTAACTGATAGCTCAAATATCACGACAACTGGTTCAAAAACGATTACTGTATCTGATAATACTGTACCTACCCTAACTGCTGGCGTTAATCAAGCAGTCAATACTGGTGCTGGAGTTTGTACTGCTTCGGTAGCAGTTACTAATGCTACTTTCGGCGACAACTGTTCTGGGCCAACTATTTCTTATACTCTAAGTGGAGCAACAACAAGGGTACTTACGTCTGGGCAGGTAGGTACTTATACTTTCAATCTAGGAATAACAAACATTAATTATACCGTAACCGATAGTTCTAATAACATCACTATTGGTTCGAAAACCATTACAGTAACTGATGTTACATTGCCAACACTAACAGTAGGTTCTAATCAAAATGCAAATACCGACTCTGGAGTTTGTACTGGTTCTATAGCTGTAACCAATGCTACATTTGGCGACAATTGTAGTGTTACAATTTCTTATACTTTGAGTGGAGCCACAGTAAAAGCACTGACTCTAGGTCAAGTAGGCATCCATACCTTCAATAAAGGGGTAACAACTATAAATTATACAGTGACCGATAGTTCTAATAATTCGGTATCTGACTTTAAAACTATTACAGTAGTAGATGCCGAATTACCAACCATTACATCATTACCAACCATAACACAAGATTGTTCTGTAACTATAGCTGTAGCTCCAACTTCACCGGACAATTGTGGTACGGTAACTGGTATCACTAGCGATATTACATTGCCATTTACGTATGACATTCCTGGTTTTTATATTATTGGCTGGAACTTTACAGATGCAGCGGGAAATAGCAAAAATATTTCTCAAACTATTATTGTAACTGATATTGATGCTCCTGTACCTGCGGTAACAAATTTACCCACTTTAAATTTTACAGGATGTCAACTATTAAGTTCGCAATTAACTTATCCTACAGCTATAGATAACTGTAATGGTTCAAGTATTGGAATACCCAATATTGTCTTTCCATATAGTGTTATCGGTACCTCATATATAACCTGGACATATTCAGACGATACTGGAAACTTATCGTATCAAGAGCAAACCGTGATTATGACTCCCGAAAATATTGTGGGAGGAACGGTTAAAGGCTATGTAACTTCTGCTGGAATTGGGGCTGCTGCAACTGTAATTAGCATAACCGCTTGTGCTAGCGGAGGAAACGTAGTAAAAATGGATTTAACAGGAAAAACAGGAACCGTAATACAATGGGAAAAATATGAAGCAGGAGATAAAATTTGGGTAACGATACCCAACACAACAAGTACCTATACGGTAACATTTTTACCATCATCAACGGAATCTACCTATTTTAGAGCATTAATTAATGTAGGTACTTGTTATCAATATTCTAGCAGCTTTTATGTAAGAGCCTTACCTGCAGATCAACCGCCGGTACTCGATCAAAACCTATATAATATTTGTTTAAATCAACAAGTTACCCTCGTTGCAAGACGCGGCTATACGATAAATGAAGATGCTATTGCAGGACAAGGTGGCGATTTTAATCAAGGTCAGCTGAATACGCAAGACCCAGACTCTTGGCTCGTAGATGGTAATCCTGGTGGATTTACTGCCGGAGCAAACAACACAAAACCTCGAAATTGGTCTGGTACAAACAATCAGCAATTTGGTGCCATTACTTATGATAGTCAAGAATTTAAATTTACAATGAGTTGTGGAAATCATACCATCACTACTGGAGCAAATAGATATACTGGAGCAAATCCTACAACACTAGAATCTCCAATTTTTAGTTTAACGGGTTTGAGTGCCGCCTCTGTTGATTTTGATCAAGCCTATTACTTTGCCACTGGAGATACTGCTATAATCTATATTTCTATAAATGGTGGAGCAACGTATAGTGTATTGAAATCTTTACATACCCCTGGTCAACCCATTCTTCAGTGGTTTACTGACCCCACTGTTACCGCTGCTCAAAAAGTGGGAGCAACAGCAACTGTATATAATTTTAAAAACGACAATACTTCAATTCCATTAACTGCTTACTTAGGCAATTCAGATGTGCGTATCAAATGGACATTTAGAGGAACCAATGCAAATAGTGCTTGGGCTATGGACGGTATTACTATCCCCGTAAAACCAAAATTAGATACTATTGAATGGACGGATGGAATTGGAAATCCTGGTGTTCCTCCAATATCTTTAGGACAATTAGAATCATCCTTTACCTATACTCCAGAAGCACCTGGAAGCCACGAATATGGCGCAACCGTTTTAGTGGATGGATGTAGATCGTATGATGAATCAGGAGCAGCAATAGCCGAAGTAAATGTAAATTATTCGTATGCAGGAACTAATATAACATTAACTCCTGATGAATGTGGTGCTAATTCTGTAAAATTAAACGCTTATGATAATGCTAAAACTGCCATACAAAATGCGGCAAAAGGATCCTACACAATTCCTTCAGGGTGCATTACGTGTGATGACCCTGGTACAAACACTATAGGAACTTGGTCTATTACTGGTTCAAACACCTGTGGAATCGGAACTTTTTCTAACATCAATGACCCAGACGCTACCTTCACTGCCGAAGTAGGAACCTATACATTATCTTGGGTAGTTTTTGGCTGCTCAAGTTCTGTTACTGTTAGAATTACGAATTGCGATAAAATTAACTTTGATGGCGTAAATGACCATATAGATTTCAAAAAAGAAAACTACAATATGAGTGGTGATTTTAGTATAGAGGCTTGGATAAAAACCGCTGTAACATCTAGTAGTGTTCAAACCATTTTTTCAAAAAGAAATGGAAATGTAAACGGAAATGGGTACGACTTAAGAATTCAAAATGATTTTGTGACTTTTAGATGGAATGGTACTGGTAGCATGACCTCTCCTAATAAAATAAAACCAAACAAATGGCATCATGTAGCTGTTACCTACGCTAATAGTGAGTATAAATTATATATCGATGGAATCTTGTTAGACACCAAAACTGGAGCTACAGCACCTATAACAAATAACTTTAAATCACTTTTAGGGGCCATGGATCAGGATAATAATGCCCCTTTTAATCCAATTAACTACTTTAACGGCTCTATTGACGAATTTAAAATTTGGAATGTAGCTTTGAACGAAGAACAAATTCATCAAATGATGAATCAAGAAATCAAAGAACAATCCACTGGGAATAATGTGGTATATGGTGAAGTTCTACCGATGGTAATCAATGGGCTTTCTTGGTCAAGTTTAAGAGCCTATTACCGTATGAACAATATTAGTTGTGGGTATCTAAATCCTAACTTTGGAGTAGGATTAAATGGAAAACTGAAAAATACCACAATTGCAGAAGAGCAAACTGCCCCACTCCCTTATTATACTGTCCGCAACGGAGATTGGAATAACATTACTGCCGCTAGTCCTTGGGCGTATGGAAATACTGTATGGAATTACCCTAACAGCGCAGGTATCAATGGCCAATTTGTGAATTGGAATATTGTAAGAACCTTACACGATATCAATTCAACTGGACAAGACATTACCCTTTTAGGTTTAAAAGTGGAATCGGGTAAAATAACTATGGCAAATCCATCTCAAACTTTAAACGAAGACAATAACGGTCAAGGATTATGGATTACTCATTATTTGAAACTCGACGGATTTATAGATTTAGTAGGTAAATCACAACTACTACAAAAGAAATACAATGTAGCTCAAATAGGCGAAAGTATATTAGATGTTACAAGTTCAGGATATATTGAACGCGATCAAAAAGGGCAAAAAAATCATTTTAATTATAATTACTGGAGCTCCCCTGTTAGCCCGATAAATTCTACCAGCAATAACACCAATTATTCTGTAAGTGGCGTGATGAAAGACGGAACAACATCGACTCCGCTTAACATCAACTGGATTGGTGGTCTAAATGGTGCACCTACAACACCTATAAGTTTAGCAAGACGTTGGTTGTATAAATTTGATAATTATTCAAATGCGTATGCAAATTGGGTTCAAATATCCGAAAACGCCACTATACGTGTGGGGCAAGGTTATATTTTCAAAGGGACGGGAACTACAACAACAAATCAAAACTACACTTTCAAAGGCAAACCAAACAATGGAACTATTGCTACAAATTCTGTGAGTTCTGATCAATTATTATTGACAGGAAACCCTTATCCATCAGCACTTAATGCTAATAAATTTATCAGTGACAATATTAATTCAATAGATGGCACTCTATATTTTTGGGAACATTATTCCACAAATGACACTCATATTTTAAGAGACTATCAAGGAGGCTATGCAACTCGAAATCTAACTGGAGGAATTGCGCCTGTAGCACCTGCATTAATTAGTGGCAGAGGGTCAAGTTCAAAAACACCAAACCAATTTATACCTGTTGGACAAAGCTTTTTTGTAAATGGAAAAATAGGTTCGGGCGGAACAATAACTTACAACAATGAACAAAGAGGCTTTTACAAAGAAAATGAATCTGGCATATCTAATACTCTATTCAAAACAACGGATTCAACCAAAAAACTAAACAGCCCAATTCAAAACAAAATTGAAGTAGATTCTGAAGAAATTGATACCTATATGAGAATACGTTTAGGATTCAATTCAAATAATAATTACCATCGACAATTATTATTAGGATTTATGAATGAAAAGGCCACGAGTGGAATCGATTTAGGTTATGATGCTTTGAATTTTGACAACTACCCTAATGACATGTATTTCTTAAACGGTGAAAACCAATTGGTTATTCAAGGTGAAGGCTTCTTTGATGTAGATTCAACCTACACATTAGGCGTAAAAACAGCAGTAGAAGGACCCGTTTCATTTATAATTGATGCTTTAGAAAATTTTGATGAAGATCAAGAAATTTATATTTATGATAAATTAAATGACAATTACCATGATATTCGACATGAAAAATTTGAAGTAAACCTTCCAGCAGGAACAAATCATACTCGATTTTCATTACGTTTTGTAAATAGTAAAGCCCTGAGTAATGATGATAATGCGTTAGAAACTGACGCAATACATGTTAAACATATCAAAGAAGAAAACAAACTTGTAATCAATAATAACAAACTTGACACATCAGTAGAAAAAGTGATTATTTATAACTTACTAGGTCAAAATATTGCCACCATGAAAGTAGAAAATCAAGACCAAAAAAATATTCAATTGCCTATCAAAAGTATAAGCGCTGGAGTTTATATTGCGAAAATTAAAACTACGAATGGAAGCATTAGCAAGAAATTTATTATAAACTAAAAATCATTAAGGAAAGATTAACTACACAAATCAAAATTTAGATACCTTTGGGTCAATTATTAAACCAAATAAATATGAAAAACATACTCACCGTTCTTGCCATTGTTCTTTTTACACTAAACATTAGTGCACAAGAAACAGCAACTGCTACACAAGAAAAACAAGAAAAATCATGCTCAAGTCATGACGCACATTCAAAAAAAATGACAAAAGAAGAGATTGCAATTTGCAAAGCGAAATGCAAGGCCGAAGGCAAAAAATGCAACGCTAAGGACATGTCGAAATGCAAAAAAAACGACAAAAAATGCTCTACTGAAGAGAAAACAGAAGGCAAAAAATGTTGCGCTGTAAAACACTAATTTGTATGTATTACAACAAGAAACGTCCCGAGATATTCGGGACGTTTCTTGTTGTAATAGTAAAAAATATTAATTCAATGTGTTTTTCAAATCTTCAAAACTCAACAACTCTTGCGTTCCAGTGACTAAGTTTTTGAGTGCAAATTTACCTTCACTCATTTCGGTTTCACCTACGATTACTGCAAACGGAATTCCACGTTTATCAGCATATTGAAACTGTTTTCCAACCTTAACATTATCTGGATATAATTCAACTTTAATTCCTGAACTTCGTAATTTTGTTATTGCTTTCATAGCATAAAAAGCTTCCTTTTCGCCATAATTTACAAACAAGGCTTTCGAAGTGGAAGTCACGGTTTCTGGAAATAAATTTAATTCTTCAATTACCAAATAAATGCGATCCAAACCAAAAGATATTCCAACGCCACTCACATTGGGCAAACCAAAAATTCCCGTTAAATCATCATATCTGCCACCTCCACCAATAGAACCCATAGCTACTTGCTTAGGAGGTGCAACTTCAAAAATAGCGCCTGTATAGTAATTTAATCCTCGTGCTAATGTTACATCTAAATCTAAAAGAGCTGAATTCAAACCTAATTTTGCCACATTTTCACAAATAAACTGCAATTCTTGTACTCCTTTCATTCCTTCTTCGGAAGAAGCTAATAACGAAGAAAGTTGCTCTATTTTTTCTGAAATTTTTCCAGTAAATTGGAACAAAGGTTGCACTTTTTCGATAGCAGATTCCGAAATTCCTTTTTCTATCATTTCCTTTTTTACTCCCTCCTCGCCTATTTTGTCGAGTTTGTCCAAAGCCACCGTAAAATCGATTAATTTATCTTTGGCACCAATTACTTCGGCGATTCCGGATAGAATTTTTCGATTATTGATTTTAATCGTAACGCCTTCCAAACCTAATTCAGCAAAAACCGAATCGTACAATTGTACCAATTCTACTTCTTGCCACAACGATTTTGAACCCACCACATCGGCATCACATTGAAAAAACTCTCTAAAACGCCCTTTTTGTGGACGGTCAGCTCGCCAAACCGGCTGAATTTGATAACGCTTAAACGGAAACTCGATTTCGTTTTGGTGTTGCACCACATATCTGGCAAAAGGAACGGTGAGATCATAACGAAGAGCCTTTTCGGAAATGCTTGACGTTAATTTATTGCTTTCTTTACTAGACAACAATTCAGCATCAACTTTCGATAAATAATCCCCCGAATTCAATATCTTAAAAATCAATCGATCTCCTTCTTCCCCGTATTTTCCCATCAGGGTTTCTGAGTTTTCAAAAGATGGAGTTTCTATCGGTTGAAAACCAAATTTTTCGAAATTGCTTTTTATAATCGATATGATATACTGTCGTTTTGCCACCTCAGCTGGTGAAAAATCTCTTGTCCCTTTTGGAATACTTGGTTTTTGAGCCATTTTTTTAAGTTAGAAGTTAGGAGTTGGAAGTTGGGAGTTAAAGGTTAGAAGTTGGGAGCTGGGAGTTTGAAGTTGGGAGTTGGAAGTTGGGAGTTTGAATCAATTTCAATCCTCTTCCACCTTCCTGCTTTCTTCTTACTCCCCTCTTCCTGCTTTCTTCCTACTTCCAGCTTCTAACTTCCATCTTTCTATTTGCAAATATCTTGTTTTTATGATAAATATCCCATCTTCTAAAACAAACTTGTAACAAAAATTGTAATTTCGTGTCAAATGGCTACTATGTTTAAACTATTTCGAGAAAATGTGAGAATTGCAACAGGTTCCATCAGAACCCAATTGCTACGAACCATTCTCACGGTTTTGATAATCGCTATCGGAATCACGGCTTTGGTCGGAATTCTGACGGTTGTCTCCGCCTTAGAAAATACCATTTCTACTGATTTCGCCTCAATGGGAGCCAATACCTTTAACATCAATAGATACCAAAACTCACTAAAAAGGCAGGGTGGCGAAGAAAGAGAAATAATTAATCCTGCTATTTCGTATTCGGAAGCAAAAGTTTTCAAGACTAAATTTAATTACCCCTTAACCACAACTTCTATCTCTTTTACAGCTACTTCAACAGCCGAAATCAAATATGAAGCTACCAAAACCGACCCTGAAAATAGCATTGTAGGAGTTGACGAATATTTTGTAGACAATTCGGGTTTAAAAACCAGTTTCGGAAGAAATTTCAATGAATTCGACATTCAAAACAATTCCTATACTTGTATCATTGGCTCCGATTTTCAAAAAGGATTATTAAAAAATGTAAATCCATTGGGAAAAACAATATCTATTAGGGGAGCCAAATTCAAAGTCATCGGTATTTTAGAAGAAAAGGGATCCACTTTCGGAAACAAACAAGATTTAAGAGTCTTAATTCCAATTCAAATCGCACGTTCTTTATTCACTTCGCCCAATATCAATTATTCCATCAGCGTGATGGTAACCCGAAAAGAAATTATAGATCAAGCCATAGACAATGCTATCAATACGATGCGAAGCGTAAGGAAACTGAGTCCTATCAAGGATAATGATTTTGCGATTTCACGTAGCGATGACCTCATCAACAAAATATTAGGCATCACGAAATATTTGGGCGTTGCGTCCTGGGTCATTGGTATTATAACCATTATTGGTTCTTCTATTGCGCTGATGAATATTATGATTGTTTCCGTAACCGAAAGAACCCGTGAAATTGGGATTCGAAAAGCCTTAGGAGCCAAAAAAAGTACAATTGCCTTTCAATTTTTTATCGAAACAATTCTTATTGGACAACTTGGCGGTATCATTGGAATTATTTTTGGAATCGGAATTGGATATGCTATTGCTACAGCCATCAGTTTTGCCTTTGTCATTCCGTGGTTGGCAATAATGGCGGCGTTTGCTACTAGTTTTGCGGTGGCTATCCTGTCAGGATTGTATCCCGCTATAAAAGCGGCCGTACTTGATCCGATAGAAGCGTTGCGTTATGAGTAGAAAAAAGTTGGGAGTTGGGAGTTTAAAGTCTCAAATCTGCAATCAAAAATCGTTAATCATAAATCAAATTTCAGCCTTAATCATTCTGTCATTGCCATATATATCTTTTCGTAATTCGACGTTTTTGAAGTTCATTTTTCGGAGTAAATCCATCATTTCCTTACCTAAATATTGATTGATTTCGAAAAATAATTTGCCGTTTGGATTCAGACTTTTTTGTGCTAATTCGGCAATTTTTTTGTAGAAAATTAAGGCGTCATTATCGGAAACAAACAAGGCTAAATGAGGTTCAAAGTCCAAAACATTTTTTTTGATTTCAGTTTTTTCTAATTCCCGAACATAAGGAGGATTAGAAACAATGATGTCGAATTTAGTTGGAAGTGGTCCCTCGACAAGCTCGGGATGACAGTGGGAAATGGGAAGTTGTTCTAAATCATTGATATTTAAAATATCAACATGTATAAAATTTACTTCAACTTTATTATTTTCAGCATTTTTTTGGGCTGTAACCAATGCTTTTTCAGAAATATCCCCAGCAAAAACAACCGCATTCGGAATGTTTTTTGCTAAAGAAATCGCTATGCAACCACTTCCTGTTCCAATGTCTAAAATTTTAATTTCCTGACTTCCAACTTCCAACTTCCCGCTTCCCGCTTCCCACTTCCCACTTTCAACAATCCAATCGACCAACTCCTCCGTTTCGGGTCTTGGAATCAAAACATCTGGATTAACATTGAAATCCAAACCAAAAAAACTGGTTTTACCCAACAAGTATTGTATCGGGATTTCTTGTTTTAATTGTTCTAAAAGAAATTCCCAAATCTGAATTTCTTCCTCAGAAAAAGTCAAATCAGGCTTCAAAGCTAAGTCTATCTTTTTTAATTTATGTTTTTCTTCTAAAATCAAATAGAAAAAACTCTCGGCTTCGATAGCGTCATAAATAGAGGAGAGAGCTTGAACAAATTCGGTTCGGTATTGTTTTATTTTCATTGGTATAATTTGCTGGATAATACATAAACTTTCCTATAACAACTTTTTTCTTTCAATTCTTTCTTTAGCCTCTGCTACCAGCAAGTGAATTTTTTCTTCAAACTGCTTTTTTGGCGGTAAGTCTGTCCAATATTCGGCAACCATTATTCCGTCTTTGTGCATTTCGAGTAACTCAATTTGTTCACGGCTGCTTTCGGCACAAAGTATTAAACCTATTGGTGCGTTTTCTCCTTCTTGTTTTTCGTATTTGTCCAGCCATTTGAGGTATAACTCCATTTGCCCTTTGTGTTTGGCTTGAAATTTACCCAATTTTAATTCTATGGCGATTAATCGCTTTAGTTTTCGGTGGTAGAAAAGTAAATCTAAATTGAAATCTTCGCCATCAATAATCATTCGTTTTTGGCGTTCTACAAACGTAAAACCTTTACCCAATTCAAGTATAAAAGTTTCCAAATCGTGCAATATTGCATCTTCTAAATCCTTTTCTAAAAAAGAATTTTGCAAACCCAATAAGTCTAAAATATAAGGGTCTTTGAATGTATTGAATGGAATATGTGTTGGTTCGACAATTTGTGCATCGGCAATATTGGTTCTTTCGAACGTTTTTAAAGCAATTTGTCGCCTTAGTTCTCTAACACTCATAAAACTATTACCAACTTGATTTGCATAAAACAGTTTAGCTTCGTGGGTTTTTATTGGTAATATGGCTAAATAATGTGACCAGCTCAATTGTCGTGACAGTGTCACGACAATTTGAAAATCTGTAAATTGTTCCGCAAACTGCATCATTCGACGGAGATTTTTTACTTCAAAATTTCTACCATACTTATTTTCCAATTGTGTCGACAGTGTTGGCACAATTTGTTTCCCGTATTCTGCCCGTTTATTTTGTAGAATATCTTGATTGATACGATTGCCTATTTGCCAAAATAAAATAGTAACAGCACTATTTGCTTGTACTGCTACTTGCTGTTTGCTTTGCTCTATAAGTTGTGATAACTCATCGAATAAATCATTTTCTGAAATAGTTATGCTGTTGGTTTTTTCTGCCATATACTTACTTATTCTACTGTCGTATTTAAAAAAAATCTTTTATAATAGCTATTTGATTACAGTTTTGGAATCTAAAATAAAATATACAAACATACAAAAAAGCAACCTAAAGCTTCAAAAGAAAAACCCTAAACACATGGAGATTATACCAATCGTAATTATAAAATGGTCATTTCTATTTTATAATTTTACAATGGTTAGTGCCGACAGACAATAATTCGGAGCGACTTATTAGACTTTTATTTATTGCTAATCGGTATTCATTCAGTATTAATATTGAATTGAGGTATTGTATAATCCTAAACTCAAAAATTAGTACTTTTGTAGTAGTGAAAACACATGAAAAATACATACGTCGCTGTATCGAACTAGCCAAAAATGGTTTGGGAACTACTTATCCTAATCCCATGGTTGGGAGTGTGATTGTTTATGACGGAAAAATCATTGGCGAAGGTTGGCACAAAAAATCCGGAACAGCTCACGCCGAAGTCAACGCCATAAATGATGTAAAAGATAAATCACTACTAGAAAAATCGACTATTTATGTAAGTTTAGAACCTTGTAGTCATTTTGGTAAAACACCTCCTTGCAGCGATTTGATTATCCAAAATAAGATACCAAATGTAGTTGTAGGAAGTGTCGATCCGAATATAAAAGTAGCGGGAAAAGGAATCAAAAAGTTAATAGAAGCTGGTGCAAATGTAATTGTTGGTGTACTTGAGACCGAATGTCAGGAACTGAACAAACGTTTTTTTACTTTTCACAATAAAAAAAGACCTTATCTAATTTTGAAATGGGCCGAAAGTCAAGATGGATTTATAGCTCCTATCCATCTTCAAAATCATGATGACATAAAAAACAGAAAACCCGTTTGGATAACCAATGAATTCTCACGACAATTGGTTCATAAATGGCGAAGCGAAGAACAAGCCATTCTGGTAGGAACACAAACTGCAATTGACGATAATCCAAAATTAGATGTTAGGGATTGGATGGGTAATAATCCTATTCGAATTGTTTTGGACAAAAATAATAGAATTCCAAAAGACAGACATGTTTATAACAATCAACAAAAAACGATTTTTTTATGCGAATCGAATAGTTTCAATCTTCACGAAAACAGTATCTTTGAGAAGATTGATTTTGAACAAAATTTAGGCTTTCAAATAATCGAAATCCTTTATAAACATGCTATTCAATCTGTCATTATAGAAGGTGGTCGACAAACTTTACAAACTTTTATTGATGAAAATCTTTGGGACGAAGCCAGACTATTTGTTGGCAATACTCATTTTAAAACAGGAATACAAGCCCCCGTTATTGATAGAAAAAACGGTGCAAAAAAGACAATTCTAAACGATTCACTACTAATAATTAGAAATCATGATAACAACTATCATTTTTGATTTTGGCGATATTTTTATCAATCTAGACAAACAAGCCACTCTTGATGGTTTAAAAAAATTAGGGGTATCCGAATGGAATGAAGATTTAAACCAACTCAATGTATCCTTTGAAAAAGGGCAAATCTCTCGTGAAAATTTTCTGCTTGGAATTCAAAAACACACTTCAAATGCTTCTATCGATGAAATAACAACGGCTTGGAATGCCGTTTTACTTGATTTTCCCTTAAAAAGATTAGAATTTCTTCAAAAGCTTTCCAAAAATTACCGCCTGTTTTTATTGAGTAATACGGATTCGATTCATATTGAAACTTTTGAAAAAGAAAATGGAATTTCATTTTATAGCGATTTTTACCAGTGTTTTGAAAAAGTCTATTTTTCATTCGAAATGGGAATGCGAAAACCCGATGTCGAAATTTATAATTATCTGTTGTCACAACACAATTTAATAGCGAAACATACCTTATTTGTCGATGACAAAAAAGAAAATACCGACGCTGCACTTTCGCTTGGAATTAATGTTTGGAATTTACAAGTGGGTAAAGAAGATGTGGTAGACTTATTTTCAAAAAAAGAGTTGCCGCTATAAGCTACAAAAGCACAATCAGAACTAAATTCAATTGGAATACCTGTATAGAACCATCGCATCTCCATCCTCAGAAATAATATTCAAAGAAAAAAGTAGCACTTTTTATGGTTATGCCTTCCCAATTGAATCGGAAACTGAGGTGAAACCAATTCTTGAAATTTTGCGAAAACTACATCCGCATGCGGTACATTATTGTTATGCCTTTCAATTAGGCACTGAAACCATACAATACAGAGCCAATGATGATGGAGAACCCAGCAATAGTGCTGGAATGCCCATTTACAGACAAATCCAATCCTTTTCCTTGACTAATGTCCTAATGGTTGTAGTCCGTGTTTTTGGTGGAGTAAAGCTAGGTGTCGGAGGATTAATTACTGCCTACAAAACTACTGCTCAATTAACCCTTGAATCCTGTGAAATTATAGAAAGAACAATTAATATTCATTATCATATTTCATTCGATTACAAAAACATAAATAAAGTGATGCGTATTATTAAAGAACACAAAATCGACTTAAGAAATCAAAAAATGGGATTAAATTGTGAATTTGAAATCAGTATTCGAAAAAAACATGCTGACACAATCTTCAAAATTTTTGATTCGGTTTTTGAAATTGGAATAAAACCAGTTTTGTAAAATCTTTAAAAAGAGCATCGGTTATTAATTATTTCGCAATAAAAAACCATCATTCTTTAATTGTTTTTAATACTTCCGAAATATAGGTTGGAGGTGCGGTTGGCCGACCCGATTTCATGTCGACAAATACCAAAATTGAATTGGCAATTGTTAATAAGTCACCCGCTTCATTATACAATTCATAATCAAATTCTATCTTGACGGATGATAGCTTTTTTAATATCGTTTTTAAGGTCAGCAATTCGTCATAACGAGCTGGTTTTTTGTAATTCATTGTCAAGGAAACTACCGGAAGCATAATGCCATTGTCTTCCATCCATTTATAAGAAATCCCTTTGTTTCTAAGCCATTCCACCCTACCTATCTCAAAATATTGGGCATAATTACCGTGATAAACTACACCCATTTGGTCGGTTTCTGAATAGCGAACCCGAATTTGAATTTGATGATACTCCATTAAATTAATGTTAACTAAATTTTAAATTAAAACGCTCATACAACAATATTTTATAAAAATTCTATGCAAAAAATTTTTTTTTAGAGAAAATTGTTCACATATTTGTTACCCCGTAAATAAAGAAAAAAACAACCTCTTTTTTTGCAACAAATTAGAATAAAAAACCAAATAATTTAACCAATTTATGAACAGAACTGCTCAATCAGTATGGGAAAACTGTTTGTCTTTTATAAAAGACAATATTCCAGATCAAGCCTACAAGACTTGGTTTGAACCTATCAAATCAGTTGAACTTACCGATAATGCGCTGTACATTCAAGTTCCTAGTAAATTTTTTTACGAATGGCTCGAAGAACACTACGTTAAATTATTAAAAGTGGCTTTGACTAAAGAACTTGGGAAAAATGCAAAGTTACTCTATAAAATTAAAATGGAGAATACTTATGGCAATAAACAACCTTTTACAGAGCAAATACCAAGTTCGAATAGAGTTGCTATGAAACCACAAGAAGTTGACGCCCCTTTTAAAAATTTAAATCCCGAATTAAAAAATCCATTTGTGATTCCTGGTATTCGAAACCTAAAAATCGAATCACAACTGAATGCTAACTATAGTTTTGATAATTTTCTAGAAGGCGATTCCAACAGACTTGCCCGTTCAGCTGGTATGGCTGTTGCGAATAAACCTGGTGGAACTTCGTTTAATCCTTTACTGATTTTTGGCGGTGTCGGTTTGGGTAAAACACATTTGGCGCATGCTATTGGTGTTGAGATTAAAGACAAACATCCTGAAAAAACAGTGCTGTATATCTCGGCTGAAATTTTTACGCAGCAATATGTAGACTCTATCAAGAAAAACAACCGTAATGATTTCATTCATTTTTATCAATTAATTGATGTACTAATCATTGACGACGTTCAATTTCTTTCTGGAAAAACAGGAACACAAGATGTTTTTTTCCACATATTTAATTACTTACACCAAAACGGAAAACAAGTTATCCTTACTTCGGACAAAGCACCTGTTGATATGCAAGATATTGAACAACGCCTTTTATCCCGTTTTAAATGGGGATTGTCTGCTGAATTGCATCAACCTGATTATGAAACCAGAATTGCCATACTCAAAAACATATTGTACCGAGATGGTGTAGAGATTCCCGAAGAAATTATAGAGTATGTAGCTCGAAACATTAAATCAAATGTACGTGAACTAGAAGGTGCCATTATTTCCTTGATTGCCCAATCTTCGTTCAACAAAAAAGAAGTAACACTCGAACTCGCAAAAAGTGTTGTCGAGAAATTTGTTAAAAATGTAAAACGAGAAATTTCTATCGATTACATTCAAAAAATTGTTTCCGATTATTTTCAATTGGATTTAGAAACCCTTCAATCAAAAACTAGAAAAAGACATATTGTACAAGCTCGACAATTAGCCATGTTTTTTGCTAAAAAATTCACTAAAGCTTCTCTTGCTAATATTGGTTCTCAAATTGGCGATCGCGATCATGCAACCGTATTACACGCCTGCAAAACCGTTGATAATCTGGTAGCTACCGACAAACAATTCAAAAAATTTGTCGAGGATATTCATAAAAAATTAACGCTATAAACGCGAATGATACCCATAAAAATTGTAATGGTGTGTTTGGGAAATATTTGTCGGTCACCCTTAGCCGAAGGAATATTAGCTTCTAAACTTCCTAAAAAAAACTTCGTGGTTGATTCCGCTGGCACAGGTTCATGGCATATTGGACATTCCCCCGATGAGCGTTCTATACTTACCGCCAAAAAAAATAAACTCGATATTTCAAAACAAAAAGGAAGACAATTTACGGCTGCCGATTTTGATGAATTTGATTATATCTATGTAATGGACAATTCGAATTATCAGGATGTTATTGCACTGGCAAAAAATGAAGAGCATCGCAAAAAAGTAAAACTCATTCTAGATGAATTGTTTCCTAATGAAAATGTAGATGTGCCAGACCCTTACTACGGATTGCAAAATGGTTTTGATACCATTTATCACATGCTTGACGAAGCTTGTGAGGACCTAGCTAAAAAATTGATACTAAAACACGCCTAGTTAATTCTACCATCTTTTGCGAGCTAAATAATTCCCATTTATGAAACCAACAACTTCTTTCGGAAAGTTATACCTCATCCCTACTACATTAGGCGAAAGTAATCCTGATGAAGTATTACCTTATACTATAAAAAGAACGGTTGAATTTATTGATGATTACATCGTAGAAAACGAAAAAACGGCTCGGAAGTTCATCAAAAGTATTCAGCCTGAAAAAATACAAGCTTCTCTTAGATTAAGCGCATTAAACAAACATACCCAAGTTGCTGAACATGCCCAAATGCTACAAGCTTGTCTAGATGGAAAAAATGTTGGCTTGATGAGTGAAGCAGGTTGTCCAGGAGTTGCCGATCCTGGTGCCGTAATAGTGAAATTAGCTCACGAAAAAGGAATTCAAGTTGTCCCACTTGTAGGACCTTCATCCATTCTTTTAGCCATAATGGCTTCGGGGATGAACGGACAGAGTTTTACATTTAATGGCTACCTTCCCATTGATAAATCGGAAAAAAAAACAGCTTTAAAAAATTTAGAGAAATTGTCACAGGATAAAAACCAATCTCAGATTTTTATTGAAACTCCCTTTAGGAATAACAAAATGTTGGAAGATATTTTACAAGCCTTAAATCCTGCAACCTATCTTTGTATTGCAACAGACATTACTTTGCCAACGGAATTCATCAAAACAATGAGAGCTTCCGATTGGAAAAAAATAAAGATTGATTTACATAATCGACCTTGCATTTATATTATTCACAAAATGTAAATAAAAAAGGCTGTCTAAATTACTTCAGACAGCCTTCAAATTTTTTATAAAGATCGCTAGTTTACCCTTGCGTTATTATTGGCTACAATAAAAGAAGTATCATAACCGCTATAATCTTCTAAATAACTTCTTACCGATGTTCCATAAGCATCTCTTAAATATCTTTTGCCATTACTTCTAAAATATTTTTTTACAGATCCAGCGCCACCTAAATGAGCTGCAGCTAATATTCCGGACTCTGTAATTTTTATTCCGTTAATGAACCTACCTTTATATTTGTCAATTTCGTCTTGTAACAACCATTTATTTTTAGCTAATAATGCTACAAAAGCTTTTTCCTGTAGTCTAGGATTATTCAAAAACGAATCACAGTCATGAATTCCAATCGTTTTAAGAGTTTCCGCACCGAATTGGTATTTACCCATATACCCCAATGAATTAACTTTTCGGTATTGTCCTTGAGACTCTTTGAAAGCAATTGTCTCTTTGAAACCTATAAAGAATTTTCCAGTAAAAGGAACTCCAATAGTTCGATATTCATTTTGAGTTTTCGATGGATATTGGTAGTGTGTTCCATCGGTATTTTTTGTAAGAAACCATCGGTTGGAATCTAAATCGAAAGGTTTAAAACCGGAGCTTAAAAAAGCTATAATAATAGTCAAACTGGTATAAAAAGACCATTTATTTATCATAAATTGTTTTTCTTCAAAACGCTGTCCCGTTAAGAAATTTCTGCGTGCAAATATACGCAATAAATCACAAGTCTGTAAATCAAGCTGTTAAACTTTTATTAAGGACGATTTGACCGATTTCAAAAAACTTTCGGAGCCCTAGTGTTTATAATAGCTTACAGAAATCTACTTCTTATAAAAATTTGTCAAAAAAAAGGGTGTAAAAAGAATAATTTTGATCCATTTAAGATAAAAATAGCCCTTTAAATCATAATTTTTCAATCAAAAAAGTCTGATTTAGCTATAAAATAGGAAGTTTTAAACTTGATTTTTATCTTTTTACACCTTGACTGTTGATCCAATCCGAATATTTCTTGGCATTTAGATCGTGTTCAGGCAAAGTAGCAGCAAATTCGTGATACCCAAAACGATCTACGCTCGCACAAAAATAGATAAAGTTGTGCTTTTCTGGATTTAATACCGCTTCTAGTGCCGTAATATCAGGCATAGCGATTGGCCCAGGTGGAAGTCCAATAACCTTGTAGGTATTGTATGGGGAATTTAAAAACAAATCATTATAAAAAACCCTCTTAATGACTTGGGTAAAATCATTCGATTTCTTTTTGATAGCATAAATAACCGTTGGATCGGCTTGTAGTGGCATTTCTATTTTCAAACGGTTCAGATAAACACCCGCAATCCTTGGTCTTTCGTCTTTTTTTACGGACTCTTTATGTACTATTGAAGCCAAAACAGTGGCTTCAATCGGGTTTAAACCTTGTTGTTTGGCTTTTTCAATACGTTCCTTTGTCCAAAAATTACGATATTCTTTGATCATTTTGCCTCTGAATTTATCAGCGGATGTATTCCAATAAATTTCATAGGTGTTTGGAATAAACATCGCAAGAATATTTTCTTCGTTAAATCCATTTTCTTTCAAGAAAATAGAATCTTTGAAAGAAGTTAATAATGACAAACTATCCGCTTCTATTTGAGAACCTATTCTTCCAGCAAAATCTTCTAATCGTTCTTGGTTATTAAAGGCCAGATTCACAGGGACATTCAAACGTATGCTTTGTACTAGCTCAATACTATTCATTCCGTTAGTAAATAAAAAACGTCCTGGTTTTATATTTTCGGGATAACCTCTCTTTTCTGCTACGGTTTCAAAACGATCCAGATGCTTCACAAAAGGAGTGATTATTTTTATTACATCCTCATAATTAGCTCCAGTAGGAATATAAACATATACTTCTTTTTCAGAAAATTTTGTGTTATCCGAAAAAATTTGCTGTGATAATACAAATCCGTAAATCAGTAATACCGAGATTAAACCGACTGATGCTATTGTTATTATTTTTTTTAAGTTCAAAACTAAAATTTTAAAATTTGTTATTAATTAATTGAAAAAAAGCCTCATCTTTATATACACCGTTGACTAAATTCCACTCTTTTTTTATACCTATTTCTTCGAATCCAAATTTAGAAAAAAGAGCGATACTCGCCAAATTTTCGGTGCTAATATTAGCATATAATTGATGTAAATTGAGATTATAAAAGGAATAGTGAATCAAGAGTTCTAAAGCTTCGGAACCAATATTTTGATTTCTATTTCCTTGTCCTTGAATTACAATGCCCACTCCTGCCCTATTATTCTTTGGGTCAAAATCAAATAAATCAATTAATCCAATGGCTGGGAAATCTTGATCTTGACAAATCGCCAAACGCAATTGCTTGGCTTCATAAATATCTTGTTGGGCATTTTCGAGGTATTGCTTCACTAAAAACCGACTGTAAGGCGTTTGTGTATTACTGACTTCCCAAATACTTTGGTCGTTTTCCATAGCATAAACGAACTCCAAATCATTAGGTTCTAGTGCGCGGAGGTATATGTTGTCGCCTTTTAATGTGAGCATTTGAAAGTTGAAAGTTGAAAGTTGAAAGTTGAAAGTTAGAAGTTAGAAGTTAGAAGTTAGAAGTTGGAAGATGTTTATATCTCTATTTCTCCTTTAAAAACAAATTCTGCTGGCCCTATTAAAAATACATTCGTAAACAAATCATCCTTTTTATCAAAAGAAACTTCCAGTTTTCCGCCTTCTACATTCAGTTTTATTGAAGTAGCATTCGTTTTTCCAATTGCATTCATCGCAATGGCTGCAGCAGTTGCGCCTGTGCCACAGGAAAGTGTTTCGTCCTCCACGCCTCTTTCATACGTGCGAAGTGAAAAAGTATCGGCATTGATTTGTTTCACAAAATTAACATTGCTTCCTGCGGCTCCATATAATTCGCCGTAACGTATGGCAGCTCCGTTTTCTTTGATATTATAGTTTTCTAAATCTTCGACCATTTGCACATGATGTGGCGAACCGGTATTCATAAAAGTATAATCGCTTTCCATTGTAATACTCGACACATCGATCATTTGCAAGGAAACGTTTCCATCATCCGAAATTGTAGCATAATGCAAACCATCGGTAGCGATAAAAGTACAACTATTGTTAATCACGTTCCGTTCTTTGGCGAAAGCCACCAAACAACGTCCTCCGTTACCACACATGGAACTTTGGTTGCCATCAGAATTGTAATAGACCATTCTAAAATCAGTTTCGGAATCATTTTCCAACAAAATAAGTCCATCAGCTCCAATACCAAAACGTCTGTCACACAAACGGGCAACAAGTTCAACACTGTCTTTTGGAAAAAAACCAGACCGATTATCAATCATTACAAAATCGTTTCCTGTTCCTTGATATTTATAAAATTGGATTTGCATTGTAATATCGTGTTAAGAGGTACAAAAGTACAAATATTAATGATACGTTAAAGAATGTTAAACGAGCGTTAAACTGTTTTTTTGAAATATGAAAATGTATAATTTTGCGTTGGATAACATTAAAACATACTATTATGAAACGATTTTCAAATCTCTTTTTGGTGTCATTGTTGAGCGGAGTTACAACACTTAGTGCTTACAAATTGTTATTTGACGACAATGGCTATTTCTCTAACAACAAAACTTCTATTGTTACTGAAGCTCCCAATTCGTATGGGCGAAATGTTGGACTTTCGGCTGAAGCTATCGATTTTACTGAAGCTGCCGATAAAACCATTCACACCGTTGTTCACGTAAAAAATGTATCAAGACAAACCATTAGCAATCCGTTGATGGAATTTTTCTATGGCTTTGGCGGACAACAATCGCAAGAACAAGTGGGTACAGGATCAGGAGTTATCATTTCGGAAGATGGCTATATTGTAACCAACAATCATGTGGTTAAAGACGCTTCGGAAATTGAGATTACCCTAAACAATAAAAAGTCCTATCCAGCAAAACTCATCGGAACCGACTCGAAAATGGATATTGCCTTGTTAAAAATTACTACCGACGAAAAACTAGCCTATTCTGCTTTTGCCAATTCCGATGCGGTAAAAATTGGCGAATGGGTTCTGGCTGTTGGAAATCCTTACAACCTAACCTCAACTGTAACCGCAGGAATTGTTTCCGCCAAAGCTAGAAATTTAGACACCAGTGGTATTCAGTCTTTCATTCAAACGGATGCTGCCGTAAATCCAGGAAATAGTGGTGGAGCTTTGGTAAATACTCGTGGAGAATTGATTGGAATCAACACCATGATTTCGTCACCAACAGGCAGTTACACGGGCTATTCTTTTGCCATTCCATCTAATGTCACTCGAAAAATCATTGAGGATATAATGGAATTTGGCAATGTGCAACGTGGCATTTTAGGTGTCGAAGGTGGCGAGTTAAATTCATCTGCATCTAAAGAATTGGGTATCAAACAAACAGAAGGTTTTTACATTAAAAAAGTAAGTAAAAATTCAGGTGCCGATAAAGCTGGATTGCTAAAAGGCGATATTATTGTAAAATTAGATCAACAAAACGTGTCTACTTTTGCTGATTTGTCAGGTTATATAAGCACCAAAAGACCAGGAGATAAAGTGGAAGTTACCATTATACGAGAAGGAAAAAACAAAGCTGTTCCTGTGGTTTTGAGCAAAAACGAATTGTTTGGCACGGAATTCAAAGGCATCGAATTAGAAAATATAGATGGTGTTGACAAAAAGAAATTCAATTTGGATTATGGCGTAAAAATCAAATCGCTTAGCAACCCAAACTTGAAGCAATATGAAGCGGAACTACTTGGTAATATCATTTTAAAAATAGATAATGTCAAAGCTACCGATATCGAAACGGTTTCGAAATTACTGAACGATAAAGGCGAAAACCAAAGCGTTCGAATCGAAATGCTAAATAAAAACGGGCAAATGATTCAGATTATAATTTAACACGCCGGGTGTAATTCAATTTAGATTTTTTAAACGCATAGAATCATAGTTTTCTGCTAACACCATTAAGACGCTTCGCTTGATTTTAGTAAATCATAACTATGTGAACCCGAGAATTGGGCTATCCAACTCTTTTTTCTATGATTCTATGCGTTTCAATTTTACTGTTTCTAAAAATTTGAGATTTAAACTCAAAAGGTTATTTTTTAATTTTTATGAATTAAATATTAGAGGTTATTTTAAAAAATATTTTAGCCACTAACTTGTTTAGAAGTAGACAAGTTAGTGGCTAATTTTTTTATGTTGATAGAAATGAAATCCGTGTAATCCGTGTAATCTGTGGCTGAAAAATTACTCCTTCGATTTGGTCAAATAATAAATCGGAATTCCTGAAAGCATAATCAAAACGCCCCAACCACAAGTTGAAAATTTAGTCAACAACAACGAAACACACACTGCCGAAGCAATAACGATATACAAAAAGGGCAAGAATGGATAGCCAAAAGCCTTATAAGGTCTTTCGGCATCGGGCATTTTTTTGCGCAGAATGAAGATACCGTAGATCGTCAAAATATAAAATATCAACACAATGATGATTACAAAATCCAGTAAATCACCATATTTTCCTGTCAAACACAAGAACGAAGCCCATAAACATTGCATCCACAATGCCCATGCGGGAACGCTAGCCTCATTCAATTCGGCTGCTCTTTTAAGAAACAAACCGTCTTTTGCCATGGTATAATAGACTCTGGCTCCCGCCATAATCAAACCATTATTGCATGCAAAAGTCGAAATCATAATCATCACCGCAATGATAATTGTTCCCATATCGCCAAAGGTATATTGCGAAGCTACAACCGCCACACGATCGGATTTTGCAGTTGCAATTTCGTCCAAAGGAATCACAGCCAGGTACATCAAATTGGTCAACACATAAATAACCGTTACGATAAAAGTCCCTAAGAACAAACTCAATCCTACATTGCGTTTGGGGTTTTTGATTTCACCCGCAATAAAAGTCACACCAACCCAAGCATCACTCGAAAACAAAGAGCCCACCATTGCTGCCGAAACACCAGCTATCAAAGCAGTTCCGCCAATGGGCATCCAAGAGCCACTGTTAACATCAAAGGAGCGCGTGCTCCAAGCATCGGCCCAGTTGGCATTCCAAACCTCGGCTTTTGCCGCCAAAAGAAAACCAAAAACAATCAATCCAAATAGCGACAAAATCTTAATAACCGTCAAAACGGTTTGCATCATTTTACTGTTTTTTACGCCACGACTGTTGATGTACGTGAGTAGAATAATGGTAATTATCGAAACAATTTGCGCCGCATTGAGTTGAAAAGATCCTATTTCATACAAGATATTTTCGTTGCTCAGCGCTGGAATCAAATAAGCGGCAAATTTCGAAAAACCTACGCCCACCGCAGCAATGGTTCCGGTTTGAATTACCGCAAAGAAACTCCAGCCATACAGAAATGCAATCAGTTTATTATAGGCTTCTTTAAGATACACATATTGTCCGCCCGCTTTGGGAAACATAGCACTCAACTCGCCATAACTCACGGCAGCAATCATAGTGATTAGTCCCGAAATAACCCAAATCAAGGTCAGCCATCCCGCCGAACCGACTTGTCGGGCAATATCCGAACTCACTATAAATATCCCCGAGCCTATCATCGAGCCCACCACGAGCATGGTTCCGTCTAATAATCCGAGTTCTCTTTTAAAATGTTCTTGGTTGTCTTGCATGGGTTTTGGGTTTTGGGTTTTGGGTTTTGAATTTGATTTTTGAAATTTTCAGTTGGCTAAAGATATACTTTTTTTGGAAATTTAGAAAAAAGATGCAAACTCGCTTAAAGCAACAATTAAAAATTATTTGTAAGAGAAAAGCATTATATTTGAAAAACAGAAAATGAAAACAAATATGAAAACTGACCAATACACAAAACCATTTTATATATTTTTTCTTATGCTACCTACTGGTATTAGTAGTGGTTTTGTAACAGTGGTATTACCATTTTTACTTACAAAGAATGGCTTTCCTGTTTCTATAACAGCAGGCGTTGTTGCTTTTGGTATTTCGGCTAATCTCTGGCGGTTTTTATGGGGTCCTGTAGTTGATATTTCTCTTAGTATGAGAAAATGGTTTTGGATAGGTTTACTTGCGTGTACTGCTTCATTGCTTTTGCTATGCTTTACTCCCTTTACTGTGAAAGGAGCTGTATGGCTGTCAATTATAGTTTTTATTTCTCAAATAGCAGCTACACTTATTTTGTTACCAATTAATGGTATTATGGCTAAAAGAATTGAAGAAACCAAAAAAGGTAAAGCATCGGGTTGGTATCAGGCTGGTTCCTTGGCAGGGAATGGGTTAGGAGGAGGAGTTGGTTTATGGCTTGCTACTCATTATAGCGTTGGTATATCAGGTGTTGTTTTATGTGTTGCTTCTATCTTGTTCGCACTTGTAATTTTACTAATTAAAGATATAGCTCATGCCAAAGAAAAAACATTAATTCATGAAATAAAAGGAATGGGTAAAGACGTCTTTACAATGATAAAAGTTCCCGTAATATTGTTTGTAGCAATACTATTCATGATGCCAATTGGTACAGGTGCAGCATCTAATTTATGGTCAGCTATCGCACAAGATTGGAAAACAGATGCAAATACCGTTGCATTGGCTACTGGTATATTAAGCGGTTTGGTTAGTGCAGTTGGGTGCTTAGTCGGTGGATATATTGTTGATAGATGGGGCATTTGGGTTGCTTATTTTGGAAGTGGTGCTTTATGTGCTTTGGTTACTTTCATTATGGCTTTAATGCCACTTCAGCCTACGGTATATATAGGCGGTGTGCTTACTTATGCGTTTAGTATGGGATTGAGTTATGCAGCATTTACAGCAGTAATCCTTTTTGCAATAGGTAAAAAACATGTGGCTACAAAGTTTTCGTTGCTGGCATCGCTCGGGAATTTATCTCCAGTATATATGACAGCTATCGATGGATGGGTACATGACAAATATAGCAGCAAATACATGCTATTGAATGAAGCATTAGTAGGGATTTTATTTACAATTATTTTCTTTCTTATACTACAAAGAATGGAGCACAAAAAATTAATTCCTAACGTAATAGATTAAATTTAAACGGTTTATTAAAAGAATCGCACGAACTCACAACCCGCTACACAAAAAGTTCTTTTTAGAATTATGTCCAAAAAATGTCCCCAGTTAGCGCGAGCGTCACGCTCGTGACCACAAACAAAAGCAATAAAATCTATAGAAATAAATAAGATTCCCCAAGCCGCCACAAGCGCTAGCAAGGAAACGTTATAGCCAATGGTAGGACGACCACAATAAAATTTAGACATGGGACTAACTGACTTAAAAAAAGAACTTAAAAAACTCGACAAGGACAAACTTATTGACCTTGTAGCTGACCTTTATAAAAAGAACAAATCAGTTAAAGAGTTTTTTGACTTTTATGTGAACCCTAACGAAAGAGATCTTTTTGAAAAGTATCGTGACAAAATATTTGAAGCGTTTTATCCAAAGCGTGGTTACAAATACAATCTCAAAAACGGCAAACAAGCTATAAGCGACTTCAAAAAACTTGGAACTTCGACAGACCTTCTGGCTGACTTAATGCTTTTTTATGTTGAGACTGGAGTGAAATTTACAAATGACTATGGCGACATAAACGAAGTGTTTTACAAAAGTTTGGCGACAACCTTTGTTGACAGTTTGACCTTATCAAATAAAGAAAATCTATTAGACAAATTTGAAGACCGTGTTGTAATGATTGTTGAAGACACACAAGGAATTGGTTGGGGCTTTCATGACTACATAGTGCAAGTTTGGGTGGACTTCTTTCCGACTGAAGACGATGAAAATTTTGAAGACGACAAGAACGAAAGATAAGAAAAAGGAAAAATAATTAACTTGACGAACAAGTTAACTGTCTATTAATTTGTCATTCCGACGCAGGAGGAATCTCAACAAACGGGAGCAACTAACTAGGGATTCCTCCTGCGTCGGAATGACAAAGCTAAATTTAATAACATTGAGGTTGCGCTAGCTGAGAAGTGTAACTAAAAACATGGATTATGAAAAATGATGAGGCATTTGTTACTGAATACATCAAAACGTTTCCAGAAAACATTCAATACATTTTGAAACAAATTCGCAACATAATTATCAAAAATGCTCCAAATGCCATTGAAAGTATGTCTTATGGAATGCCAACTTATAAAACATTTGGTAAACCCTTAGTTTATTTTGCAGGGTATAAAAATCATATTGGATTTTATGCCACACCAACAGGACATGCTGAGTTTAGCACAGCACTTTCAAAATATAAACAAGGAAAAGGTTCCATTCAATTTCCATTAGACCAACCTATTCCTTTGGACTTGATTCAACGAATTGTCGAGTTCAGGGTAAAGGAAAACGAACAAAAATACAATTAAGACAAAGTTATTTTAAACGAATACCCCATGACCAACAAACTCCAACTTTGTGTTTTTTTATTCCTGCTGAGTGTTTCAATTCAAGCGCAACAAATTAAGGTTTCCTTTTCGCCGAAAGCATTTGAAGGTGATTTTTCGGGAAAAGTGATTTTATACCATTTAGATATATTTAATAGTCTGATTTAAGTAAAAAAATAGTCAAAACTGCATAGGTCTTTTATAAATTTTTCAGTGATTAATTCTTTAACTA